>NZ_CP066369.1:2672521-2989667 GCF_016406305.1 Shewanella putrefaciens | reverse complement strand
GGCATGGTGCTCTGTGGTACTGAAGAAGCGGGTAAGCGTACCAAACACGTGACGACAACGGCGAAAGTTTCGCACCCGTATGAGTTTTTCCACGATGAGCCCGGCTTTAACTATCGCATGCCTAATCTTAATGCTGCGCTGGGTTGCGCGCAGATAGAAATGTTAGAGCATTATCTGGCGCAAAAGCGTCAACTCGCCCATCGATACCAAGCGTTTTTCGCTTCGAGTGACGTTAAGTTTGTGATTGAACCTGAGTACGCACAATCCAATTATTGGCTCAATGCCATCCTTTGTGCGGATGCTGAGCAACGCAATGAGCTACTGGAGCAAACCAATGCTGCGGGCGTAATGACACGTCCCATCTGGCAGTTAATGCATCGTTTGCCTATGTTCGAAAACGCGCTACGTGGGGATCTGACTCACTCTGAATTTATTGAAGCTCACCTGATCAATCTACCGAGTACGCCAGTTGGCGTATAGGTGAGGTACTATGAGCGAAGATAAGAGAAAAGTCGCCGTTTTTACTGGAACAAGAGCAGAGTATGGTCTGCTCTTTTGGCTTCTAAAAGACATTCAAGCGGACTCTGAACTGCAACTTCAACTGCTGGTATCAGGCATGCATTTGTCGCCTGAATTTGGTGAAACGTACCTGCAAATCGAGAAAGACGGCTTTTATATCGACGAAAAAATTGAAATCTTGCTCTCATCTGATTCCGCTGTCGGTACCGCTAAAAGCATGGGGCTAGGTGTGCTCGGTTTTGCTGACGCTCTAGCGAGACTCAAACCTGATGTTCTTGTCATCCTCGGTGATCGCTTTGAGGCCTTAGCCGCGGCGCAAACTGCAATGATTTTGCGCATTCCTGTGGTTCATTTGCATGGTGGTGAAATTACCGAAGGCGCTTATGACGACGCGATTCGTCATGCAATAACCAAGCTAAGTTATTTGCATGCTACTTCCACCGAAGAGTACAGGCAGAGAGTGATCCAGCTGGGCGAAGCGCCTGAACGTGTTTTTAACGTCGGTGCCATTGGCTTAGACCATTTGAACCGTGGCACCTTTATGTCAGTAGGAGAATTGGCGGCTTCACTCCAGTTTCCACTGCAGAAGCCTTATCTAGTCGTCACTTATCACCCCGTGACTTTAGCTGATGAGGAACCAACAGTATCCTTTAACGCGCTTTTAGAGGCTTTAGATAAGTACCCTGATGTTCAGGTGATTTTTACTTATCCTAATGCTGACGATGGTGGCCGCAAAATTATCCCATTGCTCGAAGCCTATGCAGCTAAACAACCTCAGCGCGTGCTGGCGATTCCTTCTTTAGGTCAGGTGCGCTACCTGAGCGCCATTAAACATGCCGTAGCCGTCGTTGGTAATTCCTCCAGTGGTATTATTGAAGTGCCATCCTTGGATGTGCCTACGGTGAATATTGGTATGAGGCAAAAAGGACGTCTGGCCGCAACGAGTGTACTGCATTGTGATGCAACTACTTCGGCTATTCACGCTGCGCTTGAAGTTGCGTTTAGTCGTAGTTACAAAGCTGCTGATGCACAAGTTCATAACCCCTATGGTCAGGGCAATGCCAGTCAACAAGTGATTTCAATGCTTAAAAATCTGAAATTTACTTCAGTGAAATCTTTTTATGATGTGAAGGTAAGTGATTAATATGACGCTCATTATTGCAGAAGCAGGTGTAAATCATAACGGCGACGAAAAACTTGCCTTTCAACTTGTGGATGCTGCGCATCAAGCAGGTGCCGATATTGTAAAGTTTCAGACCTTCAAAGCGAAAAACTTAGTCACCGAGCAGGCAAAGCAAGCCGACTACCAAGTGGCGAATACGCAAAAGCAAGAGTCACAGTTAGCAATGCTCAGTCGTCTTGAACTTTCTTATGCCGCCCATCATCAGTTGGTCAAACATTGTGAGTCGCTTGGAATTGAGTTTTTATCGACAGCTTTTGATTCAGAAAGCTTAGATTTTCTCGTTAATGACCTTGGTTTAAAACGCCTCAAATTGCCTTCTGGTGAGCTGACCAATGCGCCGTTAGTGCTTGAGCATGCGCGCACCGGATGCGATTTGATTGTTTCTACAGGAATGGCCACACTTGCAGAAATCGAAATGGCATTAGGCGTCATTGCCTTTGGTTATACTGCGGCAAGTGATGCTCTACCATCAATGATGGCTTTTCAGCAAGCTTACGCTTCAGAAGCCGGGCAGAAAGTCCTGAAAGAGAAAGTCACTATTTTACACTGCACCACCGAATATCCAGCCCCGATGGCGGAAATTAATCTTAAAGCGATGGATACGTTGGGCAGTGCTTTTGACTTACCTGCAGGTTACTCTGACCACAGTGAAGGCATCGTCATTCCGATTGCCGCCGTAGCACGTGGTGCCGTGTTGATTGAAAAACACTTCACGTTGGATAAGAATATGGAAGGACCAGACCACAAGGCTTCACTTGAACCTGATGAGCTGACTGCGATGGTGAAGGCTATTCGCCAAGTTGAATTGGCGCTCGGATCTGCCGTTAAATCCCCAACAGTCTCTGAAGTCAAAAACAAAGCAGTGGCGCGCAAAAGTCTCGTGGCGAGTAAAATGATTAGATTGGGTGAGTCTTTTTGTGCTGACAACGTGACCATCAAGCGTCCTGGCAATGGTATGTCGCCTTATCAATATTGGGATATGCTTGAGCGTAAAGCTAGCCGAGACTACCAAGCTGGAGATTTAATCATTGAATAAACACAAACCGCTTGTCTTGATCGGCGGTGGCGGGCACGCGAGTGTTTTGGCTGATATCTTGCTTGGGCAAGGGCGAGAGATCCTCGCTGTCGTTTGCCCTGATGATATTTCATCGAGATCGGTATTTGCGGGGATTATGCATCTTAGACAAGATGACGATATTGAACGTTTTTCAACTCATAGCGTGCTTTTGGTTAACGGTATTGGCATGATGCCGCGTTCAACTTTTCGTCAGCGCATCAACCAGAAATTTCTCGGGCAAGGGTACATTTTTGAAACGGTAATTGCTAGCGATGCAACTGTATCATCCTTTGCGGAAGTCAAATCTGGTGCGCAGATTTTGCCTGGTGCGAGAGTGCAAACAGGAGCGATTATCGGAGAGCATACCATAGTGAATAGTGGTGCTTTGATTGAACACGATTGCCATCTTGGTGCTTACAATCATATTGCGCCTAATGCTACTTTGTGTGGGGAGGTGCGCACGTCAGAATATGTTTATATCGGTGCTAATGCGACCTTAATTCAAGGCTTAGTTTTAGAAGCAAACAGTATTGTAGGGGCCGGCGCGATATTGACCCGGTCACTAAAAAAGGGGAGTACTTGTTACCCCGCCCGCGCTTTTATTAAAGAAAATATTTAGAATTCAAGGATATTCCATGAGCTACTGCTGGAACAATGTGTTGATTAAACCGGATAATTCGATTCGTGACGCGCTAGAGATCATCAATAACGAAGCGTTAAGAGTTGCATTAGTGGTTGATAGTAATCAGCATTTAGTTGGTGTTGTGACAGATGGAGATATACGTAGAGGAATACTTAAAAATTTATCGCTTGAAGAACCTGTTTCTTTGGTTATGAATTTGTCACCAACGGTTGTGAAGTTAGGTGTTACTAGGAAAGAAATTGTTGAGTTGATGGAGAATAAGGGAATCCTTTCAATTCCGCTGGTTGATAATCTAGGTAAGGTAGTTGGTCTTGAAACCTTGCATGGATCATTACACCGTCCTAAGTATCAAAATCCGGTATTCTTGATGGCAGGAGGATTTGGTACTCGTTTACGCCCTCTGACGGATAATTGTCCTAAACCGATGCTTAAAATTGGCAATAAGCCGATACTTGAAACCGTAATCCGCAGCTTCATCAAGGCGGGGTTTGTAAATTTCTATATCTCGACACACTACATGCCAGAATTGATCCAATCTCACTTTGGTGATGGTACTGAGTTTGGTGTGAATATCACTTATGTGCATGAAGAATCGCCACTGGGCACGGGTGGGGCGCTAGGTCTTTTACCAAAAGATCTACCGACAGGTCTACCACTTATCATGATGAATGGCGATGTGTTGACCAAAGTCGATTTTCAACGTCTCCTTGATTTTCATGTTAGCCATGATGCCGATGCGACCATGTGTGTTCGTGAATATGACTATCAAATCCCATACGGCGTGATCAATGGTGAAGGCAATAGAATCACCAGTATGGTTGAAAAGCCTATTCAGCGCTTTTTTGTTAACGCAGGGATTTACGTTGTCTCTCCGCAAGTGATTCAGTCTGTGCCTGAAAACCATCGCATTGATATGCCAACACTGCTAGAACAGCATATGCAGGAAAGAAATAATGTATTGATGTTCCCAATTCACGAATATTGGTTGGATATAGGCCGAATGGATGATTTCAACCGAGCACAAGCTGACATTCATACTTTGGGATTGGACTAATGGAACGAGTTGCTGTTATTGGACTAGGAAATATCGCTACTCGCCATCGTCGGAATCTAAAACAGTTATTTCCTAACGCGAAGTTATATGCCATGTCTGCAAGTGGACGTATCCCACAAGAAACAGTCAATGATGTAGACCATCTTGTTACCTCTATTGATGCGCTGATAGAGCTGTGTGTTCAACTCGTGATTGTCGCATCACCAGCTCCTTTCCATGCCTCACATGCGATTCCCCTGATTAAAGCTGGCATTCCAGTTTTAATAGAGAAACCTGTAACAGCTGCTCTTGATGAAGTGAAAATGCTGCAGAGGGCGGCCTCACAATATCAAACGCCAGTTTCAATTGGTTATTGCCTACGTTATTTATCTTCGGCAATAGAGATGAAAAAACAACTCTCTTCGGGCAAAGTGGGGCATTTGTATCATGCTCATGTTGAGATTGGGCAGTATTTGCCGGATTGGCGACCAAGCAAAGACTACCGTGACAGCGTTTCTGCGAAAACCAGTTTAGGTGGTGGGGTTTTGTTAGAGCTTAGTCATGAGTTTGATTACGCTCAATGGTTATTGGGAACTCTTACTTTAGAACACGCTATCTTGCGTCAAACCGAAGAGCTTAGTCTTGAAGTTGAAGATAGTGCCGACATGCTTTTAAGCACCTCAAAGCAAGCTATTGTACATATGCATCTTGATTTTTTGCAGCGCAAGGCGCATCGACAATGCCGTTTCGTTGGCAGTAAAGGAACGTTGGAGTGGGATTTGATAGGCAATGAAATCCGATTTGTTTCACCTCAAGGTGTTCAAGTACTTTACAGCGAGCCGGAGTGGGATAAAAACCAAATGTACACAGCAATGGTTTTGGATTTTCTGAATCTGATTCACAAACAACCGAATCAATGCGTATCCCTTGCCGAAGCAGCACAAAGTGTCGCGTTAATTGAACAAATCAAAACTCGCTATCCTATCAATTCGACGTTGGGTGATTTAAAAGGTTAAATATCTAATGAAAAACAATGCTTTTATCTTTGCCCGCGGCGGCTCAAAAGGGCTACCAGGGAAAAACATAAAACCACTAGCCGGGAAACCATTACTGCAATACTCGATTGATACCGCATTAGCTTCACCGTCAATTGATTTGGTGTTTGTCTCAACCGATGATGAACAAATTGCCAAGATCGCAAAAGAGGGGGGGGCCATTGTTATAAATCGCCCAGCAGAACTTGCCAGTGACACCAGTCCTGAGTGGCTATCATGGCGTCATGCTATCGAGTGGGTTCAAGCACATTATGGTAACTTTGATGGTTTTGTCAGCTTACCTGCAACCAGTCCACTAAGAAGTGTTGAAGATGTTGAAGCGGCGATCAATAAGCTTATTACAACGGAAGCCGATATCTGTATTTCAGTGACGCCAGCTAATCGCAGTCCATTTTTCAATATGGTCAAGCAAACAGAGTCAGGAATGGTTGAGCTGATAAATAAGCCGCAAGATGAAGTTGCTCGTCGTCAAGATGCGCCTGCGGTATTTGATATTACTACCGTTGTTTATGCCACCACTCCTGATTTTGTATTCAATAACTACGGAATGTTTTCTGGTAAAGTCACTAGTATTGAAGTTCCTAAAGAACGAGCAGTAGACATTGACGATATTTATGATTTCAAATTAGCAGAAGCGATCATTGAAGGGCACGACTAATGGAAAACCTACTCGAAAACAAAACCATCTTAGTCGCAGGCGCTGGTGGCCTTTTGGGTACCCGTTTAGTTCCGGCGTTGCTTAAGCAAGGGGCCAAGGTACTCGCGGCAGATATCCATTTGGAAGCGATGCGCGAGCGTCTTTCCTTGCTAGGTGTTGATGTGCATGATGAGAACTTATCTTGTTGTAGTTTGGATGTCACGAAAGAAGAGTGTGTAAAGGGCTTCTTTGCTCAACAGAGTCAGTACATTGATGGCGCAGTAAATTCGACCTATCCAAGAAATAAAACCTACGGTAAGCACTTTTTTGATGTGAGCTTAAATAGCTTTAATGAGAACTTATCCCTACATCTGGGTAGTGCTTTTCTGTTCACCCAGCAGTGTGCAGCTTACTTTAACTTGCAGCAACAGCCTTTTTCGCTTGTGAATATATCCTCAATTTATGGTGTTGTTGCACCTAAGTTTGAAATTTACGACAACACGCCGATGACTATGCCAGTTGAATATTCTGCGATTAAATCTGCCATTCAGCATCTTAATAGATATGTTGTCTCTTACGTCAATGACAGTCGTTTTCGCATCAATTGCGTCAGCCCTGGTGGTATTTTTGACCATCAGCCAGAAGCTTTTTTGAAAGCTTACAAAGAAAAAACACATGGTGCAGGCATGCTTGATGTGGAAGAGGTGGTTGGGTCGGTGCTGTTTTTGCTATCAGAGCAATCACGCTATGTTACAGGGCAGAATATTATAGTGGATGATGGATTTTCGTTATGATTATGCAAAAGTTAAAGTTTTGGCTATTTAGTTACAGAATTGGCCCAGATCTACCTATTACACATATTTTTTTATTTTCAAACAGACTTTCACGTTGGTTATGCAAAAAGAAGTTTTATCATTTTGGTAAGAATAGTAATGTAAGGCCTGGTTCTTATATTATAGAAACTGATAAAGTTTCTATTGGTAATAATGTGGTTATCCGTCCCCATACAATGATATTCGCTTCTCCCGATAAAAGTGTTTATTCTCTTCATGTCTGCATTGGTGATAATGTTTTAATTGGAAGTGGGGTCCATATTTATGTATCTAATCATAAATTTGATGAACTAGATAAGTTGATTATAGAGCAAGGTCATTCTCCGGTGAATCCTGTAATTATTGAAGATGATGTGTGGATAGGAGCAAATGCTATTATATTACCTGGTGTAACTATTGGGCAGCATTCTGTGATTGCAGCTGGTAGTATTGTAACAAAAAGTGTTCCCAGATTTACGATGGTTGCAGGTGTTCCCGCAAAAGTGTTGAAAAAACTATGATTACAAATATTTTTATTTGCAGCACCTATCGACATATTTTGTTTTCACTTTTTTTTTGCAAATATTGCTGTAACTTTAACAAAGGTTTAGTTGTTAATAAATTAATTATCTTGCAAGATCATCAAACTATTTTGCCCGCACAGTTTCAGATTGGTTCAGTATCAGATTATAATATAGAATTAGTATTTGTTAATGAATCTGAGTTGATTGGTGATTTTAAACTTGGGAATTTATTTAATTTTAACAAGTTACTTAGCAATAATGTTCGATTATCACATCAACTGCAAGTTGTTTTAGCTTCTGAGTATATTTTTCGCACTATGGGGTTTGATAGTATTAGTTTAAATGCTGCACATTTGTACATTTTTCATGATCGAAATTTTTTTTCTAAAATCATTAGGAAATTTAAAAAAGTAACGCTTATTGAAGATGGTTTGGCTATTTACCAAAGTCAGCGAGTAAAAAGTTATTCAAAATCATTTATTAGATTTTTGTTGGGATACAATCCAGTGAATTACTCAATGGGTGAGTCAAGATACATTGATAGGATTTTTGCATTACATCCGGATAAGTTGCCTAGTTTAATAAAGAAGAAGGGGGAGAGTTTAAATAAGTTTTTGTATTCAATCACAGATGAAGATGTAAAGAATATTTTGAATTTTTTTAATGTTAACAAAGAGGAGCAAATTGATTTTTCCGTATGCTTTTTAACACAAGGTCTAGATACAGCAGGGCTTTGTTCTAAAGAAGTTAAACATCAGATTTTTAGAGAGTTAATAAGCTATATATCAACTAGGAAATTTTCTAATATATGTGTTAAGCCTCACCCTTCTGAATCAATAGAAGAATATTTGTATTTAGAAAATGAATTTCTGAATTTAAAAGTAATTGAACCAGGTTTTCCTATTGAGCTTATGGGGTTGTTATCTAAAAATGGGTCTGCTAAATTTATTTCACTGCGTTCAAGCAGTGTGATTCTTTCTAAGACTGGGACTTCAGAAGTAACAAATTTAATTGTTGATGTTGAAAGTTGGTCAAATTTCGAATGTCAAAGAATATTAAGTGAATCAATATTGAAACTAAAGGCTATTTTGTGATTCAACAGCTAAAGTTTATATTATTATTGTCAGGGGTTGGAGGAGTTTTTCTTTTTTTTCCTGCTTTCACAATGTTGATGCTATCTTTCTTTACATTGCTGTGTAGAAAAAAAGCATTTTTTTTGCCGATGTTTCTTTTTTCTATTTTCGTTGCTTTTTCGCAACTTGTATTAGAGTTAAATGGACAGGAAGTTGGAGATATTATTCGATATTATGAATATTTTTACGACGGTATGTCTAGTTCATATCCTGTATCATTCGTTCGCTTTAAGTTATACCAAGGGTATTTTTTTATTCTTTTGAGTGGCGCAGGATTAAAATTTAATTATTACGGAGCGATATCAACACTACTCTTAATTACTTTTTTGTTGATTTTTGTTTATTACTCACTTGAGAAAATGAATTCACAATTAAAGACAAGAAATCAGCAATTAGTACTTTTTCTAGTTTTCTTATCATTTGTTCCGTTTACAGTTTTTTTATCGTTTGAAAATGCACTCTCATTCAGTATATTTTCTTTATCTTTAGTTACTTTTATCTCAGGAAACAAAACTCTATCGTTATTATTGTGGGGGGCATCTTTAGCAGTGCACAATGCAACCACTCCATTATACCTAATATTATTGTTTTCTAGCTGCTCTATAGTCGATAAATATCGCCCTCAAATATTTTTCGCGTATTTTATTTTTTTATTTTGTTTTGTGACTCAATTTGAGATGCTAAGCTATTTGCAAATGGATTTTATTAGTAGAGTTTTGCAAAAAGCCGATAGATATTTATTTGGCTTTTCTTTTGGTGACATTTCATTTATAGATATTGGGTATAATATACTATCTTTATTATTGTTGTTGATTGCTTATGTGTCTTTAGATAAAACATTGAATTGTCGATTTTTTAAAAATGATTTTTTAATCAAATATCACCGTTTTACATTTTTATATCTTTGCTTTTCTAGTTTTTTTATTCTTATCCCTACATTAGGCGGTCGTTATATTCAGTTGGGTTTATTGTTTTTTATCCCTTATGTTTTTTATTATTTAATTTATGGTGGGGGGCGGAATAAGTGGATAGTTTTATTGTTAGTGTTAATTTTACTTTTTTCATATAGTAATCTTTACTTTTTTAGGAGTTTGCGTTTGGTTAGCTTTGCCGATGGGCAATTTTTTTATTACAATTTAAGTCAACTTTTTTGAATGATAGCGTCTATACACGGTAATTTTTATGCTTTGTAAAATAGAGATTTTAATTTCTACAATGAATGATGGTTTTTATAATATAAAATATCCATCAAATTTTAAGTTGATAGTTATTCATCAGGTCACAAATGGCAAGCAAACTGAATATCTAAAGTATTTTTCCAGTTTAAGTTTAAAGGGTGTTACTTATATACAAGCAGACTCTGCTGGTTTAAGTAAAAGCAGAAACATGGCTTTAAGTATTGCTTCATCACCTTATGTTTGGATTATGGATGATGATGTTCAAATTTTTCCTGATAGTTATGATTTCTTAATAAAACTAATCGACAGTGTCATTTGTTGTGATTTATTTCTGTTGAACTTCACTGTTAATGCTAAAGAGAATAAGGCATTTTTTATTGGTGAGCAGAACTCTTTATCATTAAAAAGTAAAAGTAGATTTACAGTTTTTAATGTTAGCTCCATAAATATGTTAATTAAACTAGACTTTGTAAGAAAACATAACATTTTTTTTAATGAAAAATTTGGTTTGGGTACAGACTTGCCGTCCGGAGAGGAATTTCTTTTCTGTCAAGACATTCTTTCTAATGGTGGTCAAATGCAACAGACAAATATAGTTGTTTCAAAACATCCTCCAGTGACCTCTGGAATGGATTTTTATTCTTCTGATGAAAAACTTCGTGCAAAAAAAATGATTTTTTTACACGCATTTGGTATACCTGGTTGGATATTTTTTCTTCTTTTCTTGATAAAAAAATCGCCTGTTTTAATTCGCTCAAAGTCAATTTCTCGAGTATTTAAGGTTTTGTTTGAGTAGTATTCAATGAAAAAAAATCAAGCATTTTATTTATTTGGTGATCTGGTTAGTAAGTGTTTCCCATTTTTTTTGTTGCCTTTTGTTTCCAATAATTATGGCCCAGAAGCACTATTGATCTATAGCAATGTTGTTTTGATATATACGGTTGTAACAATTTTATTTTCGGTGACTTTTTCTACTTATGTGAGCACCGTATTCTTTAAATCTACTGATGATTATGTTGAGGTTATTGGTATATGTTATAGATTATCACCTTGGTGTTTTGGTGTGATGTCACTTTTTTTTACGTATTCTTTTATTATTGGATTCAGCTCTCCATTAGGTTTTTATATTGCAACATTTGCTATATCTTTTACTTTTTTACCTACATCAGTTTTGTTAAGTGTATTTCAGAGTAGTGGAAATGCAAAATATTACATTTTGCTTGCAAATTTGAAGAATTTTATATTTTTGATTATTTTTTTACTATTTTTTGTTGTATATGAAATTAATAGTTATGAGGTTGTGAATTTTTCATTTTTAGTCGCAAGTTTAATATCTAATATTTTTGGTTATTATTTTTATATTAAGTTTGCTAGCGTTGAGCGTGATTTTACTATTCGTGCATCTGGAGTTAGAAAAATTCTAAAATTTGGTTTGCCTCTTATTCCTATTGCAGTTTTTAACCCTCTAAGAACATCACTCGATCGAGCTTTTATTATTTCTGTATTAGGAGCTCAGGTTGCAGGTGTCTACTCTGGCTACTATCAGTTATCCTCTATAGTTTTGCTTTTTTCTGCGAGCCAAGTAAAGGCTGTAACTCCAGTGTTATTAAACTCGTTAAAAAATTCAGATAATGTTGCCTTTTTTAATGAAATATTTAAGGTTCAACGGGTTCTTTTCATTTGTACAATTCTGCTTGTCATTTTTTTATATTATGGCTCTGGTTTAATCCTAGGGGAAATTTTTGGCGATTATATTTACTTCTGTTTAATGCCGTTGTTTTTTTTATTTCAGTGCTCGGCTAGTTTTTATACTTGTTTTTATCAGTATCATGGAAAAAATATTTTACTTCTTAAGTATAATTTAATTGGGTTGCTTGGTTATTCTTTTATAATTGGTCTTTGTTTTATTCTCAAAGTTAATTATATGTTTTTTTCCATGTTGATGGTGTTGGCTAGTTTTTTATATTTTGTACTTATTTACTTTAGGACTCATTATAATGCAAATAAAACGTAGCTTTATTAAGTTGCTTCTTTCATTTTTAGAGCGTTTTCTTAATCTGCATCATTATCTCCGTTATAAATTATATTATAATGACTTTTCTATTGAGTCAGAACGTTTTTTTCGGGGGGAAGGTGTTAAGGTTTATGGTGGAGGTTTTTTTTCAGTCGGTAAAGGTTCGTATTGTGGCACTAATTGTGGTTTTGCTACCGTTAAGGGATTTAAAATTTTAATCGGCGATAATGTTAGTATATCTCACAACGTTAGAGTGTATACATCTAACCGAATCCCTTATGACATAATATCCGGTTCTGCCGATGTAAAGAAAGATGAAGCTGATGTATTAATTGGTAATAATGTTTGGATTGGTGCAAATGTCATAGTTTTGCAAGGGGTCACCATTGGTAACAATGTAGTAATTGGCGCAAATTCAGTAGTAAGCAAAAGTCTTCAATCTAATTCGATCTATGCAGGTGCACCGATTAAGATGTTATCAAATTTAAGTGAGTAGGGAATTAGTTTATGAAGGTTACCGTTGCTGGTTCAGGTTACGTTGGTTTATCTAATGCAGTCTTATTGGCTCAACATAATGAGGTTATTACGGTAGATATTGTTCAAGAAAAGATTGACATATTAAATGTGAAAAAGTCAACAGTTGCTGATGCTGAAATTAGTGACTTTTTAGCTAATAAAACACTTAATTTCATTGCAACTATTGATAAGGTATTAGCTTATCAAAACGCTGAATTTGTGATTATTGCTACACCCACTGATTATGATCCAAAAACTAACTATTTTAACACTTCTTCTGTTGAATCAGTTATCCAAGATGTGTTAACCATTAATCCTAATGCGGTGATGATAATTAAATCCACTGTACCAGTGGGATTTACTACTAAGGTTAAGCAAAAATATAATTGCGATAATATACTCTTCTCACCGGAGTTTTTGCGTGAGGGACGAGCGCTTTACGACAATTTGCATCCATCGCGAATTATTGTCGGTGAACGTAGTGAACGTGCTAAAGTGTTTGCCGATTTATTAGTGCAAGGTGCTATTAAAAAAGATATTCAAGTGTTATTTACGGATAGCACTGAAGCTGAAGCAGTTAAATTATTCTCTAACACTTATCTTGCTATGCGTGTTGCCTACTTTAACGAACTTGATACTTATGCTGAGACTCATGGCTTAGATTCTCGCCAAATTATTGAAGGGGTGTGTTTAGACCCTCGAATAGGAAATCACTATAATAATCCATCCTTTGGTTACGGTGGTTACTGTTTACCTAAAGATACCAAACAGCTACTTGCCAATTATGCAGATGTGCCCAATAGCATTATTGGCGCGATTGTGGAATCTAATACAACTCGTAAAGATTTCATTGCTGAATCTATATTAAGTCGAAATCCTAAGGTGGTGGGTATTTATCGCTTGATTATGAAGTCTGGCTCAGATAATTTTAGAGCTTCAAGTATTCAAGGGATTATGAAGCGTATTAAGGCTAAAGGTGTTGAAGTTGTTATTTATGAACCAGTTTTAAAAGAACCTGAGTTTTTCCACTCTAGAGTAATTGCGGATCTTGCTGAATTTAAGTCCATGGCTGATGTGATTGTGTCTAATCGTATGACTAATGATCTTACTGATGTGGCAGATATAGTCTATACGCGTGATTTATTTGGTAGTGATTGAGTTTTCATATCTAATTGCATAGAACGATTT
This sequence comes from Shewanella putrefaciens, assembly GCF_016406305.1. Lineage (NCBI taxonomy): Bacteria > Pseudomonadati > Pseudomonadota > Gammaproteobacteria > Alteromonadales > Shewanellaceae > Shewanella > Shewanella putrefaciens. The sequence goes on along the minus strand of NZ_CP066369.1, from coordinate 2,976,175 downwards.
AGAAAGCCGAAATTGTATTCGGCTTTTTTCGTTTATAACTGTTTTTAAGGATGCAGTATGTCTAGGAAGTATTTTGGTACCGATGGTGTGCGTGGCAAGGTGGGTACATTCCCTATAACGCCTGATTTTGCGATGAAGTTAGGTTGGGCGGCTGGCACTGTGCTGGCGTCCACTGGCACTAAAGAAGTGTTGATTGGTAAAGATACCCGTATTAGTGGCTATATGCTTGAGTCGGCAATGGAGGCGGGATTTTCGGCGGCAGGTGTGAATGTGGCGTTGATTGGCCCTATGCCAACACCTGCGGTGGCGTATTTGGCGTCGACATTTCGCGCCGATGCTGGGGTGGTGATCAGTGCCTCCCACAATCCTTATTACGACAATGGGATTAAGTTTTTTTCAAACTCTGGCACTAAGTTAAATGATGCGCAGGAGCTTGAAATTGAAGCATTATTAGAACAGGCATTGCAGCATAATGCGATGCAGTGTGTCGCCTCTGAAAAATTAGGTAAGGTTCGCCGTATTGATGATGCTGCAGGCCGCTATATTGAGTTTTGTAAGGGAACGTTCCCGAATCATTTAAGTTTGACGGGTTTAAAGATTGTCGTCGATAGCGCCCATGGCGCCGCCTACCATATCGCGCCGAATGTGTATCGGGAGTTGGGGGCTGATGTGATTACCATTAATGACAAGCCTAATGGGGTGAATATTAATGATCACTGCGGTGCAACACATTTAGATAGTTTGCAAACCGCCGTGATGATGCATGAGGCCGATTTAGGTATTGCACTCGATGGCGATGCGGATAGGGTGATGTTTGTTGACCATAATGGCCATGTGGTTGATGGTGATGAAATTTTATTTATTCTGGCACAAGCTGCGTTCCAAAAAGGTGAAATGGTCGGCGGTGTGGTTGGTACTTTAATGTCAAACCTAGGTCTAGAGCTTGCCCTTAAGCAAATGGACATTCCCTTTGTACGTGCAAAGGTGGGCGATCGTTATGTGGTTGAGCAGCTTAAAGAAACGGGTTGGCAACTGGGCGGCGAAGGTTCTGGGCATATTTTGAGTTTAAAGCATGCTTCAACGGGTGATGGTATTGTGGCGTCCCTACAGGTACTTAAAGCTATTTTAGAGTCAGGCAAACGTTTAGCCGACATTAAAGCGGGCATGACCAAGCTGCCGCAAGTACTTATCAATGTGCGTTTATCATCAGGCAGTGCCGACAGCATTCTGGCGTTAGAGAGTGTTAAGCAGGCAGTGGTAAAAGCGGAAGGGATATTGGGTGACCAAGGGCGCGTACTATTACGTAAGTCCGGCACAGAGCCTTTAATCCGAGTGATGGTTGAGTCAACGGATAATCTGATGACACAGACTCAAGCCGAATTTATTGCAGATGCAGTAAGAGCCGCGTAAAGCGGGCGCTTCGCGCGAGAATCTAGGGCGTTGCTCGATAACTGCTCCTGCTTTATTCTCGATAATTGCTCCTGCATTATTCTACCTTCGCCCGTCCCTGGGCTCGTACCTCCTGCATCTGACCACCATGGAGGGTGGAAATGTCATATTTTGTATGGAACAAAATGGACCATGCAGTCGTACGCAACTGCTAGGACGCAGCAAAAAGCGCTGCTAGGAGGCCTTCGGCCCTAGGACGCTCGCAAGCTCGCTCTAGCTTCTACGAACGCGGCTTTGCGGCTACGGAACGTCACTGCGTGACTTACGGATAACGGAACGGGCTGCGCCCTGACGGTGAGTGAGCTTGCGAGCGTTCCGTAATCCTTCTCTTTTCTGTCATTCCCGCGAACGCGGGAATCCACACTAACGTCTTTGGGTGGTTTAAATAATAGTGACTCAAAGCTAAAAGCTGGATCCCCGCGTCGATAACTGCTCCTGCGTTATTCTACCTCCTGCATCCATGCAGTCGTTTGCGAGGATTACTGTGCGATAGAGGCTAGTACGTTGCTCTATAACTGCTCCTGCCTTATTCCTACGTAGGCGGGAACCCAATCCCCTTTGTCATTCCCGTGAAAGCGGGAATCCATACTAACGTCTTTGGGTTGGTTTAAAACGTAGTGACTCAAAGCTAAAAGCTGGATCCCTGCATAAGAGCGAGGATGACGTCGTAAGAACAAAGCGCTTAGTTTTTCTATCAGCGCGGTATTTCGTTAACAGCAATCGGTAATCCATTCACCGTCAGCCTAGCGTTCCGTAATCCGTCAGCGATATGTTCGGCTTTTCGAAGCCAGCCCTATTTTTTGTTGTATACTTGCTGGCTTTTTTGCTTTCTGGCCTTTGTTTGCAGAGATAGGTGATATGCGAATTCTTGTTACGGGTGGTGCGGGTTTTATTGGGTCGGCTTTGGTCCGTATGTTGATTGAACAAACGGAGTCAGTCGTGCTCAACTTCGATAAGCTGACCTATGCGAGCCATCCTGAATCTCTGACGGGTGTTGCTGGTAGTGAGCGCTATCATTTTGTGCAGGCAGATATTTGCGATAGGGCAAGGTTAGAGCAGGTGTTGCAGCAATTCCAACCCGATCTTGTGATGCATTTAGCGGCCGAAAGCCATGTGGACCGTTCGATAGATGGGCCCGCGGAGTTTATTCAAACCAATATCGTGGGAACTTACACACTGCTCGAGTCATGCCGTAGTTATTATCAAACTTTAGGGCAAGCACAACAGCGCCATTTTCGAGTGCACCATATTTCCACCGATGAGGTTTATGGTTCCCTTGGAAAGACGGGGCTATTTAGTGAAACCAGCGCCTATGATCCTAGTTCTCCTTATTCTGCCAGCAAGGCATCGGCGGACCATCTTGTTCGCGCCTGGCATCGTACCTATGGTTTACCGATAGTTATTACTAACTGCTCTAATAACTATGGCCCTTTTCAATACCCTGAAAAACTAATCCCTTTAATGGTGAACAATGCGTTATTGGGAAAATCACTGCCCGTTTACGGCAATGGCCAGCAGGTGCGGGATTGGTTGTATGTGGATGATCATGTTAAGGCCTTATTTTTAGTCGCCACTGAAGGGCAACTAGGGGAAACCTATAATATTGGTGGCTCATATGAATACACTAATCTTGCTGTGGTGCAGCGAATTTGCGATCTCTTAGAAGAGTTAGTGCCCACTCATCCGCAGTCTCTGGCAATGAGTGGCATGGGGTTTCGTGATTTAATACAACATGTTGTTGATCGTCCTGGCCATGATGTGCGCTACGCCATTGACGCGAGTAAAATTCAACGTGAATTAGGTTGGCAACCACTCGAATCCTTTGATTCAGGCCTGAGGAAGACGGTAGCTTGGATCGTTAAACAAAACGGTGCGTGGAGCTAGGGCGTTGCTGTGCAACTGCTAGGACGCTTCGCTTCTAGGAACGCCGCTTTGCGGCTACGGAACGTCACTTCGTGGCTTACCTAGGGCGCGGGAGGACACTTTTCCCTATTCTTTGTCATTCCCGCGAACGCGGGAATCCATACTAAAGTCTTTTGGTAGCTTAAAGCGTAGTGACTGAAAGCTACAAGCTGGATCCCCGCATCGATAACTGCTCCTGCGTTATTCTCGATAATTGCTCCTGCATTATTCTACCTTCGCCCGTCCCAGGGCTCGTATCTCCTGCATCTGACCACCATGGAGGGGGGAAATATCATATTTTGTATGGAACAAAATTGACCATGCAGTCGCTCGCGAGGATGACGGTATAAGAGCGGTGAGCATGACGGCGTAAGAGCAAAACGCTCGGCTTTTCCGTAATCCGTCCACTGTCAGCGCAGCGTTCCGTAATTCGTCCACCGTCAGCCGTAAACGAAGTGTTCTGTAATCTAGAACGTTGCTTCGCCACTTCTATGGCGCCACTTTAGTTCCTGCTAAGGGTGATCTGGAGCCATTGGGTTGGGTTATTGCTTTTGAAATTGAGCGGTTCGCCATGGGGGCAGAGCAATAAATCGTAGCGTTCAAGCTCAGTTAAATGGCCATTCTGGTCCCATATAACCGGTTCTAAACACAAGAGTAATTGCAGTGGTATGCTAACGTTTTGCTCCTGTGTTGTGTCGAGTGTGTTTCTGCCTGAATCAGAGATAAAAGTGTCGTTAATACAGATTTTTTCGATACTAGAGCGGTATCTACCCCGTTTGGTCATAACATTGAAATCGAGAACTGGGTCATCCAGTAATTGGCTCTCAATTTGCGTTTCCCCCTTAAAATTAAAAGGGGCATCATTGGGGGTTAATATGGCGCTGCTATCGAGACTATCTTCTTGAAAATACAGTTGGAGTCCCTCACCTTCGAGCAAGCATAATTGCCTATCTATGCCGATAAATTGTGAGAAAGGGCCGCTGCTCGAAACACTTGCTATGCTTACCCGGTAATCAAAATTAGATAAATCCGCATTACTTGGGGAAATAAGTAATTGTTTGGTACTGCCGCCGCCATTTTTCCATGGTGTTGATGGGCATTCTCGATAGCGGATAAGTTGTCTGTTTTTTATCAACCTTTCTTCCTCAATACGTAATGTTCGGCGAGTTCGCCGGTAATGCGTTTGCCTTCTGTGTCTAGCATTATGAGTTGGTTTTCACCGACTAAATATTGGCTACCATCCGCTAGGGTGATATTGCGCCCTTGAGCATCCCAAACTGCAGTGCCTGTCACTTTGAAAATCCGCTCATCTTTGCCTAAATAAACCGTCTTTAGCTCAAAACTGTTATCTGCCCGCAGGCTGATATGGGTTTGGATCCCCTCACAGCTGGCGCAGGGAAGGACTCCTTCATATTCACCTGGCCAGTCGAGTGCATTTTTGCTGGTATCGCCAAGGGGAATGCTGGCGGCTGTTTCGGTTTGTGCCGCCGTATTTGCACTTGGCTGTGCGGGCTCTGAGCAGGCTGTGGTGAGCAGGGCTAAAAAGGCGATTGTAAAGAGTGATTTGTTCATACTCGATCCCGTTAGTTGAATAAAGCTTAGCATGTTAGTTGTTATCATACTCGGCAAGGTGTATTGAGCCAAACTTCTCTTATTATCATGTTATAACAATGTGTTATTTTCATTTTGGTTGTTTATTTCGCTGATGGGGTTTGCCCTTGGTGAAGATAAATTGTTGAAGTGATGGCATGCTCTCGCTCTGATTTTCCACTCTAGCGACTCATCATTTGAGTTGAATAATGGCACTTCACTCCTCGTTTCGTGTTTATGAATTGGCAATAGAGAACAAAATTTAATCTCGAAATGTCAACATGGCCTAGTCACTTCCTAGATTGAATCTATACTAAAATCTATCTCTTAGCGCTTGAGAGGTGGGCTTGTGGCGTTATCCAAAAACAATACAGAATCTTTAGGTGGATCAATATCATTATGACGCGCATGTTAGACAGAATTCTATTCGATGTGAGTAAATCCCAGGTGATCGATCAGGGGGATTTAACACAGGCATCGCAGTTGATTGTGTCATCTGTCTGCAAGGGGCTTAACATTTCCCGCGCCGGGATCTGGCTGTGGAGTGAGGATCATCAAAGCATTCAGTGTTTTTTCCTGCTCGATAATGCGTGCGTGCAGGAGCCATTAGCGATAAGCCGCGGCCAATATCCTCATTATTTCAGCTTGTTAGATAACGAACGTACTATCGTTGCTAATAACGCGCAAACGGATCTTGCCACCCATGAGTTTTTGACTGGGTATTTGCTGCCAAATCACATCACCTCAATGCTAGATAGCCCGATACGACGCAGTGGCAAGATGGTTGGAATTATTTGCTCTGAACATCAAGGTGAGCCCCGTGAGTGGACTCGGGATGAAAAAGCATTTGCTTCCGCGCTAGCCGATTTGTTTGCGCGTGCAATGAGTGCGAAGGAAATTTTTGATTATCAACAACAACTAAAGGCAATCAATGCGGATCTTGAAAGCCAAGTTGAGCATAGAACAAAAGAATTAGAGGCGGCATTAGCTAACCTGAGTGCGACCCAAAACCACCTCGTTGAGAATGAAAAAATGGCGGCACTGGGAAGCTTAGTCGCTGGGGTCGCCCATGAAGTCAATACGCCATTGGGGATTGCGGTGACGTCGGTAACCCATTGTTTAGATGAACTGGCGTTATTAAAGGGATTTTTTGAGCGTAATGAACTGGATGAGGACAAGTTTTTAAGTTTTATCAATACTATGCAAGATGGCTTAGGGTTAATCGAACGCAATCTTTCGCGGGCGGCTGAGTTAGTACATAACTTTAAACGTACGGCGGCGGATCAGTCCGTTCTGGAGCGTGAACGCTTTAATCTAAAGACCTATATATTCCAAATTTTTAGCTCCTTAAGACCTTTAATGCGTAAGAAAAATATCACTTTAACCGTTGAGTTAGATGACAATATTTTCATTGACTCTTATCCCGGTGCGATTGCGCAAATATTTACTAACTTAGTGGCTAATAGTTTTCGCCACGGTTTTCCTGATGATTTTACTGGAGATAAAGCAATCACTGTTCGAGTTGACAAGCTCAATGAACAAATTCGAATGGTGTATCAGGATAACGGTGTGGGTATGTCCGATGAAGTTAAGGCTAAGGCGTTTGAGCCCTTTTTTACTACCGCGCGTAAGGACGGCGGCACTGGGCTGGGTATGTCCATTATTTATAATCTGGTGACTCAGAAATTAAATGGCAGTATTTTGCTTACTTCCCACCCCAATCAAGGCGTAAAAGTCGAAATTCAGATCCCCGAGCGGTAAAGAGGACACTCGCAGGCTTGCTCTAGAACACCGCTGCGTGGCTCTAGACTCTAGCAGCGAAGCGCTCTAGTTTCTACGAACGCCGCTTTGCGGCTACGGAACGTCACTGCGTGACTTACGGTTTACAGCACGGGCTTCGCCCTGACGGTGAGTGAACTTGCGAGCGTTCGGTAATCCGTCCATCGTCAGCGCAGCGTTCCGCTAACCGTCAACGAAGTGTTCTGTAATCTAGAGCGAAGCCGCATTTTTCCTTGTTATTCCTGTCTTTTCGTCATTCCCGCGAACGACTGCATGGTCAATTTTGTTCCATACAAAATATGACATTTCCACCCTCCATGGTGGTCAGATGCAGGAGATAGAACTCTTTAATTTAGAAAGAGTGCAGGAGCAGTTATGGACGCGGGAATCCACACTAAAGTCTTTTGATGGTAAAGCGTAGTGACTTAAAGCCAAGAGCTGGATCCCCGCGTACGCGAGGATGACGGCGCAAGAGTAAAGTGTTTCGCTTCTTCCGTCAGCGCAGCGTTCTGTCAACCGTGAACGAAGTGTTCTGTAATCCAGAACGTTGCTGCGCAACTTCTAGAACTTCGCAAGCCTTTGGCCGGTCTGCTTTTCCGTGCGTTTGTATGCTACACTCTTTGCACTTTAATTGAGTCACTAATCCTAGATATATCAATGAGAAAAGGCATTTTACTGGCGGGGGGCACTGGCTCTCGGCTCTATCCTATGACGCAGGTTGTGTGTAAGCAACTGCTGCCAATCTATGATAAACCTATGATTTATTATCCCCTTGTCACCCTAATGCAGGCTGGTATTCGGGAGATATTGATCATTTGCACTCCCCATGATTTGCCGCTTTTTCGTGCCCTGTTAGGGGATGGCGCCCGTTGGGGGATTCGGCTCGAGTATGCCGAGCAGTTGTCACCAAAGGGTTTGGCTGAGGCATTAATCATTGCCGAGTCCTTTTTGGCGGGGGATGCATGTGCGCTTATCTTAGGTGATAACTTATTTTATGGTCAGCATCTTCGCGCGAACCTACAAAAAGCATTACAAATGCAATCGGGTGCGACTGTCTTTGGCTATCATGTGGCGAACCCTAATGCCTATGGCGTGGTTGAATTTGATGATTCAGGGAAAGCCATTTCAATCGAAGAGAAACCCTTAGCGGCGCGGTCTTCCTATGCGATTCCCGGATTGTATTTTTTTGATAATCGAGCCTGTGATTTTGCCAAGAGTGTGCATCCTTCGGCGCGGGGAGAGTTGGAGATTGTCGATGTGATCAGCCGTTATTTGAGTTTAGGTGAACTACAGGTTGAAATTATGGGGCGAGGAACCGCCTGGCTTGATACTGGGACGCCCGACGCTATGGCTGAGGCAACACAATTTGTTGCCGCGATTGAAAAACGGCAAGGGCTTAAAATCAATTGCCCTGAAGAAACGGCATTTTATCTTGGCTGGATTGATGCTGTACAGCTGCAAGCATTAGCGCAACCTTTATTGAAAAGTGGTTATGGTGAGTATTTATTAGGACTGCTTAATAAACAGGTATTTAATGAAGTGTATTGAAACTGAGTTAGCAGAGGTGCTGGTATTTGAGCCTCGGGTATTTGGCGATGAACGCGGCTTTTTTATGGAAACCTTTAGACAATCCTCTTTTGATGACTGCCTTGCCAATCGAGGACTTCCAGCTTCTGTTTTTGTTCAGGAAAATCACAGCCGATCGCAGCAAAATGTCCTGCGGGGTTTACATTATCAATTGCTGCAACCCCAGGGGAAACTTGTGCGAGTCTGTGCCGGTAGTATTTTCGATGTGGCAGTGGATATTCGTAAACACTCATCGACCTATGGGAAATGGGTGGGGCGAATATTATCGGCCGATAATCACTTGCAGATGTGGATCCCACCCGGTTTTGCCCACGGTTTTTACGTGCTGAGTGATTATGCCGATGTGATTTACCGTTGCACCGATTATTACGCGCCGCAGGATGAATATGTGCTTGCTTGGGACCATGCCGATTTTGACATCGATTGGCCCTTGCTTGCGGCACCGATTTTATCGAGGCGGGATAGTGACGCCAGCGCAGCATCATAAAACCAATCAGGGTTTATATTAAAAGGAATGACAATGAGTTTATTATTTTCGCCTTTAACCTTAGGTCAACTCGAGTTAGCGAACCGGATTATCATCGCGCCTATGTGCCAGTATTCGGCTGAAAATGGCCAAGCAACCGACTGGCATACGATTCACTTAGGGAGCATGGCGTTATCGGGTGCGGGAATGCTCATTTTAGAGGCTACCGCAGTTTTGCCCAATGGGCGGATCTCCTATGCAGATTTAGGTCTGTGGGATAATAAAACGGAGGCTGCCTTAGATAAAACCCTGAAATCTATCCGCAAGTATTCAAGTATGCCTATCGCGATACAACTCGCCCATGCGGGACGTAAAGCATCAACTCGAAAACCTTGGGAAGGTGGCGGCACTATCACACCCGATGAACCTAATGGTTGGCAGACGATAGCCCCTTCAGCACAGGCATTTAATGTAGACGCTGCGTTACCCCGGGCGATGACATTCGATGAAATTGATGAGCTTATAGCGGCATTTGTTAGTTCTGCGCAAAGAGCCGAACGATTAGGGCTTGATGCGATTGAAATTCATGCTGCCCATGGTTATTTGCTGCATCAATTTTTATCGCCGTTATCGAATCAACGTATCGATAAATATGGTGGCAGTTTAGAGAATCGACTGAACTTATTGTTAGCCGTGTTTGATGCCATTAAAGCGGTAATATCACCAAAAATAGCGCTCGGTGTGCGGATTTCAGCTACCGATTGGGTCGATGGTGGTTGGGATTTAGCCCAAAGCTTAGTGCTGGCAAAAGCATTAGAGGCCAGAGGCTGTGATTTTATCCATGTGAGTACTGGCGGGTTAAGTCCACTGCAGCAAATACCTGTGGCAGAACACTTTCAAGTGCCTTTTGCCGAGGCCATTAAAGCTGAGGTCAATACGCCTGTGATTGCCGTGGGGTTAATCACTGATGCCAATAAAGCGGAAACGATTCTGGTTCAGGGGCAAGCCGATGCTATCGCGCTCGCTCGTACTATGCTCTATGACCCGCATTGGCCTTGGCATGCGGCAGCCACATTAGGTGCAACAGTCAAAGCGCCGCCGCAGTATTTACGTTCATCGCCCCATGGGATTAAATCACCAATAGAGTAGGGCGCTATTCATTCCTATTCATCGCTGGCATTGAGTTTGCGATTTTTAATTTCTGTTAGGGGTAAAAAAACGGGCAAGAGAATTCTTGCCCGTTGCTCGTTGTAGCGAGGTACTATTTCGCTGGTTCAACACTCGGTCTGGTATACCAAGGCGCGCGAGCGTCAGTGACATCAAACAAGTTGTACTTACGACCGAGCATTTGGCCACCGTCGCGGGTCAGCGGCATCCATGATATGAATGCGCGGCTGTGGGTCGACTTGATGGTCATTAGATCGAATGGAACCGAAATATAGAAGCCCTTAGTAAAGCTGCCTTCACCATATTCTTCCGCCGATAGGTCAGTCTTAGTTGCAAATGCGCCGACAATCACACCGCTATCAAACTGTTTCGAGAAATCGACAGTCACGCCTTTATCTTCGGCGAGATATTTGCCAGCACTCACCTTTAACAAGGTGCTTGGGAACCACTCGGGCTGGTAATAGGCTGTTACATGCCCCGTAACAACACCCGTTTGTACGCGATAGGGGCGATTGGTTATAGGGTCAAATTGATGCTCTTCCTCGAAGAAGCCAAGCATACTATCGGGATCACGCTGTTTTGCATAGTTAACATCAAATCCGAAGGCCCATTGGCTATTGAGTGGGCGATACATAAACTCAGTGCCTACACCGCCATACATCATTTCTAAATATCCACCATAGGCTTGGTAGGAGATATTTTCGCTAAGATTATCCATCCAAGTCATTTGCAGGTTATTGATCCGCACTGGATTGTCATGAACATATTGGCGGATCAAGGTGCGGACGCGTTTTAAGTCTGTGCCATCGGGTGGCACGTCATATAGAAACTTATCGTAGTTATCATAGAGGTTAAGATAAATTGAGCCTGCAAACTCAAAGTTATCGGTAAATCGATAACTTGCCGTGCCTGTCACCCCAATATTAAACATGTAGAAGCCTTCGGAGCCACCAAAGGATTGCACCATAGTTGGGGAAACATCAAAACCTAAGTTATCTAACCAATCTTTATCTGTGCTGGTCACCAGTTGCCCTTGCGGTAAGCTTGGGACACTCACTTCGCTCGCATCCGTCATTTTGGCATTGAGATAACCATAGCTTGCGACGCTGGCAAATTTTTGTGCATCGATGCGTGTTTCAGTCATCGGCTGGTTATAGTGGGTCTCGATTAAGCGATATTCTTTAATGCGAGTGATATCGGTATTGTTTGCTAGGATAGTCGCCGCCCTATGATGGGCTTCATTTCTATCTCTAAATCGCGTCTGCTCACCAATTACGGTAATACTGTCAGTATCGAGGTAAATTTTGGCATTGTAGTAACCTGCAATCTCTGCCAATTGCTGTGCCACTTTTGTCCAATCGACTGTGTTTGTGACGATTTGAGGCTGTATTGAAACCTCAGCAGTGACAACTTCCGTGGCAATTTCAGCAGTGGGTTCTACTTTCGTGCTCGTCACTGCACTGGCTGAAGAAGGTGCAGCGCTGCTTGGCTCTGGTTCGGTTGAGACTTGTGTTAAAGGCGCTGCAGGCAGGGGTTGATACTTAGCCGCCGCAGGGTCGCGTTTAATTTGCGACAAGGTATTAAAATTGGTTTGTAAACTAAAGCCTAAGGTCCAAGTATTGCCTCGCTCATAGCTTAAGTGCAAATCCCCCCAATCACCAAAGCGGTATAGCATGCCATAGTTAAACTTGCTGTCCTGTGGCATAGGGATACCACCACGTACAACGGGGTAGTCGGATTGATAGTCGTTGCCGTCGTATTCCACTTTTAACCGTAGAGGTTCCCACGGGGTTTGGTATTCAACGCCACCAAAGAGTGCCGCGCAGCCCTTAAACCAGCGCTGGTAGTCAACCGTGCCGCCGGAGCCACCAAAGGAGGTGTCCCTGTCGCAGTTATAGTTAAGATCTTTTTTATCCTGGGTGAGATTGCCGCTATTACCTATATAGCCCCAACCTATGCCTAAGGTAAAATCTAATGGGCCGACTCTTTTTGTCGCGGCAATAAATTCGCCATCGAATAATCCTGTGCCACCAAAGTCGCGTACACCTATGGAGGTTTCAGGTAGCCAATTGGTTTCTTCAAGCAGACGAATTTTAAAGTCGATACCTTTATCTGTGTATTTAGTGTTGCCACTAAAACTAGGATCATCACTGTATAACAGATCTTGCACTTGGGTGTATCGCACTGTGGTTTCAAACCAGGGGAATAACTGTACCGATGCACTAAAGTGTTGATATTCATCGTTATAGCTAGTTGCGAAATTAAACTCGCCCTCGGGAGCCATACGTCCTGTGGGCATTTGCATTAGACCCACACCACCAAAGTCAGATTGTGATGGTAACAGTTGGGGTGATGAAAATTCATCGGCGGCGGCATTGAATAGCGGTAATAGCGCCAGTGACAGTGCGGATAAACGGCCTAAGCGATGGATTGAAGGGGGAGAAATTTTCATTACAGAGCCCGATTCCTGAGTAATTCAACGATGTTTGCATTTAGATCAGAGTCATCATCAAAAAGGCTTGAAAACTCAACATAAAGTGTTGCTCCAGGGGCAATATCCTGAACTTGATGATTCCAATAGGCGATAGGTTGTTTAATCGCTTTACCATCGGGTTGAATTATCCAGACGAAACTCGTCTCGGCATTCTCTAATAGGCCCGCTTGTTTAAGGTATTCTCGGCTGTCCATCTGGCTCTTCCATGCCATATTACCTGTTTGAGCGACAGCGCCAACAATTGTCACTGTGGTTGGGCGTGGGGGTAACACTAGCAAAAAATGACCATCGAGGAGTGAATTATAGGCATCCGTGATCCGGACAAGATCCACATCTAAAGGCTGGATAACGCGTTGGCCAAGTTTTATTTGGCGCAAAAATTGGGCTAATTGTGCCAGTTTTGCAATGTAGCTGCTGTTATCTGCTTTTTGTCCCATTTCAGCTAATTGACTAAGCACTTGCTGGCGCTTAGTTTCTAGGGCTGCGATATTTTGAATATCGAGCAGGGCTGCACCTAACCAGTAGATCGGCACTATCTCATTTTGAGTCGTTTTATTATAGAGGGGGAGTTGTGCTAAGCCGTCCTGCAGTGCTTGTCCGATGCGAATTGCGCTGGGATAGGTGATTTGTACCTGGGCCTCTTTGCTTGAAGTGGTCGCGACAAATAGCTGAGTTTCTGCTTGAACCGTCGATAAAAAGAACGTGCTAGCGAGCAGTGCCAGAGGGGGAAAATAGGATCTCATAATGGCTCCACTAAGAGGCGAATGGCTTAAGTAAGGTGATATCGATAAAGGGCAGATTAGGCGCTATCTTTTGGCGACTCTTAATCACTTGGCCATTATTCGGTTTGATCCAAAATTCATTTTGATATTGGATATCAAGCGCTGCTATTGAAACCATTTCGCTGAAGTGCAGCGCCTGTGTTGGCGTATCATTGATAAGAATGTTTTCTTCGGCAATAAAATTAAACTGTGAACTCGCGGTGTAGCCAAAGTGGTAATCCGGTTGCCAGTCAAGGGTGCGCGTCCAGGTTTTAGGTGTGCTACTTAAATGCAGCCCTAATAGAATTGGATCAGTTTGCGTGCTTGCTACTGTGACTAAATTGCCAGCGAGCAGGTTATGGGTTCTCACTAAACGACCATTTATGGTGACTAACATCCCTTTATCCGCCGATAACCATTTAAGCTCCAGCGCATCTGGAGTCGGTCTTACTGAAGATAGGGTAATTGGGGGCTCGGCAAAGGCTAAAGCGATAAATGCCCGAGGTGTGTCGTCAAGCTTGGCATAAATGCTGGCGTAAGGATTGGCTTTTACCTGTTCTGTGGTGAGTTTTACGTCGTCATCCCCAATAAAAGCGAGCTTTATCGTATCGTTCAAGGCGCTAATTCGTTGGCTACAGCCAGAAATGCCCACTAATACGGCCGAGAGTGTGACTAGCGGCAATAGTTTTTTATTTATACGCATCCGAATTGCTTATTCTCAATAGTAATAAATATCAAATGTAAAGAGATGTGAAACTGATTTCAAGTCATAACCAGAGCTTGATTTTCTCTCGATAGGCTTAAAAAAAACAACCGCCAGTAGGCGGTTGTTTAGAAAAGGTTTTAACTGATTAGTTACCAGTACCTGTAGTAGTACCAGTACCAGTACCTGTGTTGGTGATTGGGTTACCGTCAGCGCTGTTTGCAGCAACTAATACGCCAGTCAAAGCTGCACCAGCAGCAATACCACCACCAACAATAATACCAGTCGAACCGCCAGTACCTGTACCACCAGTAGCTTTGCCACCATCAGCTTGTGCAGCTACTGAACCTAACATTGAAATAGCAGCAATAAGTGCTAATGAAGATTTTTTCATCGTGATTCCCTTTTAGAAAAAATTAACCTAATTTTTAGCTAATCTAGTACAGCATGATAGGTGATTCAACTTAAATGATCAATGCCAAATCTATCAGTGTATTCAGACTTTAGACTGATTTGCTGTTTAGCTGCTACAGAATATTCCTTAGTTTAGAATGAGTTTAACCATTCCAGTTAAGTCTTCATGCCCAAGATGGGCACGTTCATCTTATACCATTTTCGCCTTAGCAATTCAAAACCATTCCTTAGGCTAGTTAACTAAACATGGATGCATGCGCGGTTAAGTTAAGTTGAAGAAGGTCTTTATTTCACTGAGTTGCTCCATGGCATCCTTATAACCTAAATCGATTAACGCACTGGTATAGGATTTCTCGAATAATAAGTAGGACACGATACTTGAGTCCGATTGCCTATCTATACCAATAAAACCGAGTAAAGTTTTAATGGCCCAGGGCATATCCTCGTAAAAACGTGCCGCTATTTTGCTTAAATCTTCGCTTGGTTTGATAACTAAGGTCTTTATGGGTTGCAAGGTCAGTTGAGTTCGACCCTCTTCAGGGATAAGACTCAGGGTGTGATTAATGCGCTGCAATCGCTCAAGGTCGCTATTTAAGGTATCTGAAAAGATAGTGTCGAGTAGATGGCCCGCAATCGTGGCCGTTTTCGGATGATATTCCAGTTCCATTGGGTAATGTTTGTGGGGGCTATCCAAATTTATGACCAATAGCCGACTGGCTCCTAAGTGAATGGGGCTCGACAGCGGTGCAAGCTGGTGGACCGAACCATCACCATAATAGGCTTGGTTAAGTTTAATTGATGGGAACACCATGGGAATCGCGGAACTGGCGAGTAAATGCTCAGTATTGAGCATCATACGTTCGCCGCTGCGTCTCGCTCTGGTCCAATTTTCGATATCCCTTGAGGCTTGAAAAAAAGTGACTGAGCGGGAGTTGTTATAACAGGAGGCGTCCACACTGAGTGCCGTGAGGGCGCCGCTGCGGATATTGCGATCGATGCGTTTAAAATCGATAAGCTCATTTAGCAGCGTTCGCAGTGGGTCGTTATCAAGCAAGCTGCCCGCATCAGTATTGACCTTATCATCCTGCATTCCCTTGAGCGCCATTTTGGCTAAATGACTTAACACCCCGGCAATGGAAGCTCGATACACTTTTCGGGTTTCAAAATGCCGCCATACCCATTCGAGTTTTTTCACACCAAGGTGAAAGCAAGAGGCGTGGGTCGCGATTGACGTACCATTTATCGCGCCAGCAGAAGTACCACAGATGATTTTAAAGGGGATGCCGTGATTGCGGGGATATAGCTGGACCAGTGCTTTTAACACGCCGACTTGATAGGCGGCCCTTGCGCCACCTCCACCTAAGACTAATGCAGTTGATGTTGGCAATCTCAAGACTCAATTTATTGTTTTAATGATTTTATTAAAGCAATGACTGCGCTTAAAAAGCAAGTCTGAGCAGTGGATTTGTTTTTAGGAGTAAGTCGATATTTGATTGATGGCAAGTGTGCCAAAGAAGCCGAGGGCATTGGCTCAATAGTTTTATCAATCCATTTTTACCTTAATGATGGAAAGTCTTCTTGTGTGAAAAGTGCATAAAAAACGCACTTAAGTACAACCTAAGTGCGTTTAATTTTTTTCGATTGGAGCTAAAGCTTAGGCTTTAATCTGGCTTTTCAGGAAATCAACAAGCTGATCAAATGGAATGTCTTGCTTTTCACCGGTGCGACGGTTTTTGTATTCATATACGCCGGCATCGATATTGCGATCGCCAATCACCACAGTGTGCGGGAGTCCAATCAGTTCCATATCGGCGAACATCACGCCAGGGCGTTCTTTACGGTCGTCCAGTAATACGTCGATACCCGCTGCGGTTAAATCCTTGTACAACTGCTCGGCGATATCGGTTACGCGGTGCGACTTGTGCATATTCATTGGCAGAATCCCCACGCTAAAGGGGGCAATCGCTTCTGGCCAAATGATGCCACGGTCATCGAAGTTTTGCTCGATAGCCGCCGCGACGATACGGCTCACGCCGACACCATAACAACCCATCAGCAGCACCTGTGACTTGCCGTTTTCGTCGAGTACAGTGGCGTTCATTGATTTTGAATAGTTAGTGCCGAGTTGGAAGATATGGCCTACTTCGATACCGCGGGCCATAGCATAAGTACCTAAACCATCTGGTGTTGGCTCGCCTTCAACCACATTACGGATATCCGCAGTTTGGGCAAGTGGCAGATCGCGCTCCCAGTTGATGCCAAAGTAGTGTTTATCATCGACGTTAGCACCGGCGGCAAAATCGCTCATCACGCTGACGCTGTGATCGATAATTATTGGCATAGTTAAGCCGACAGGGCCTAGTGAACCAGGGCCTGCGCCAATGGCGTCACGAATAAGGGCTTCTGGTGCAAATTCTAAGGGTGATGCCACTAAATCTAACTTGTCAGCTTTGATTTCGTTCAGTTCATGGTCACCGCGAACAATTAATGCCACTAGCGGAGCGGCTTCGGTAGCACCTTTAACAATTAAGGTTTTAACGGTTTTGGTGATGTCTAAACCAAACTGCTCAACTAATTCGGCAATGGTTTTAGCATTGGGGGTATCGACTAAACGCAACTCTTCAGTGGCGGCGCCGCGAGCCTCGGTTGGCATAGGTGATTCGGCTTTCTCAATGTTGGCCGCATAATCACTGCCGGTCGAGTAAGCAATTAAATCTTCACCGCTTTGCGCCAGCACGTGGAACTCGTGTGACATGCTGCCACCGATAGAACCAGTATCGGCTAATACGGGGCGGAAGGCTAAGCCCATGCGCGACAGAATGTTGCTATAGGCTTGATACATGGCCTCATAGGTCGCATTCATAGTGTCGACGTCCAGATGGAAAGAATAAGCATCTTTCATCAGGAACTCGCGTGAACGCATCACGCCAAAGCGTGGGCGCACTTCATCACGGAATTTTGTTTGAATTTGGTAAAGGTTCAGCGGTAATTGCTTATATGAGCTGACTTCTTTGCGAATGAGATCGGTGATCACTTCTTCATGGGTTGGGCCCAGTACGAAGTCACGGTTGTGGCGATCCTTAAAGCGTAGCAATTCTGGACCAAATTTATCCCAACGACCCGTTTCTACCCACAAATCAGCCGGTTGTACCATAGGCATTAATATTTCAATCGCGCCTGCTTTGTTCATTTCTTCACGAACAATAGCTTCGACCTTACGTAATACACGCAAACCCGTGGGCAGGTAGCTGTAAAGGCCCGAGGCGTTACGGCGGATCATACCGGCACGTAACATTAATTGATGGCTGATGACCTCTGCGTTGGCAGGAGTTTCTTTCTGTGTTGATAGTAGGTACTTGCTGACGCGCATTACCGATGTCCAAATTTGAGTTGAATGGGCGCCATTTTATCACCTGCTTCGATGATGTCACCTATGGATTTAGGTTAAATTCAGTTAGCTGGGATATAAATGGCATTTTTAAATGCCAATGGATAGCTGATAACAGAAAGGAGTGTCAGATGCCGTTTCGGTGAGTGAGCTGGCGAACGTTCCGTTATCCGTTAGCGTAGCGCTCTCGATTCTAGCTTCTGATTATGTTCACTTATCCCGCCTATCGCCGATCACTTTGGCGGGGTTGCCAGCGACTATGGCCCAGTCAGGGATATCTTTGGTCACTATACTGCCCATGCCGACTACGGCGTGATCGCCAATGGTGACGCCATCGACTATGCCGGCCTGTGCGCCAATCCACACATCTTTGCCTATGACAATACCTTTAGAGTTGGCGCTCTGTTGATATATCGGTGCATTGGGTGCCATGCCGTGGTTAAAGGCATAGATAGTCACATTATTGGCGATGCGGGTTTGATTACCTATCTTGATACCCACTCTACCGCCATCAAAGGAGCAACCATGATTAATCGCCACTTCATCGCCCATCATAATAGGGCCATGTAAAAAACAGTCGGCGGCGATCATGCAGCGGTTGCCCATGCGAATATCCCGATTGGGTTCGGCAAATAGCTGTGCTTCGGGGGCGATAAAACATTGCTCGCCTATTTGCACTGTTTCGAGGGCGCAAAGTGTGGCTTGGATTTCATCCTGCCAGGGTTTGGCCCAGACTAAATGTTTCTCTTTTAAAGAAAAATACAGCCATGGCATCCAAGAGAGACGCTTTTTATGTTGGCTTTGATAATCAGGCAAAGACGCAGACATTTAGCCACATTTCCCCGGTTTGAGTTCTAATACCAAGATGTATTCTTGCTCATTGTCATCAACCGCCATTTGCCAAAATACATCTAAATCATAGAGAGCGACTTGATATAACTTAGGATCATCTTTGGCTTTTTTATAGGCAGGTCGCGGATCTTGGCCGAGTACGCCGCGGATCAGCAGGGCTAAATCTGTGTAGCTGTCCTGCTCGGCGTAGCGTTCAATTTGGACGTTGGCATGGGCAGAAAACACTACCGAAATTAAATGGGGCGCTTCCTGGGCGATTCCTCCTATCGCATCGGTAATGGAATCCGAGAAGGGAATATAGGGCTTAATATCAATAATCGGCGTGCCATCGAGGAGATCCATCCCGGAAATTTCGAGGCACACTTTGCCCTTACGTTGTACTACGCCGTGGAGTTTTACGACCGACTGACCAATGCCATTGGGCCTAAAGGTGGAGCGAGTCGCGAAGACGCCGAGTTTTTCATTGCCACCTAAACGGGGCGGGCGCACTGTGGTTTTCCAGCCTTGGGCAAGATTCTCATGGAAGCAAAAGAGTAACCACAGATGGGAGTATTGCTCGATACCTCGCACCGCATCGATATGATTCACATGGGGTTCGAGCTCGACATAGCCGCGGGCTTCAACCAATCCGGGTTGCCTTGGGATGCCAAACTTTTGTTTATAGGGGGTGCGGCATGTCGCGACGGCGACAATATGGTTGGTAAATGTCATGCAAAAAATTACCTAAAAGGCTAAATATAACAACCGCATAAACTCAGTGTTAAGCGGTTGATATGGGCAATCGCAGATCATGGCATCGCCAGAGTACACTTGCTATATGTGATGCTTATTCTGGGGTAGCCGTTTTGATGGCTTGGCCGACGCATAGGGCGCGACTGATACAACCTTGGGCCGCCTCTTCAAACATCACACATTGCTTAATGATAATACCGTTTGCGCTTTTATCCGCTGCGGCGCGGCGCGCCTCGGTTCTGGCATCCGCGAGTGACGCGGGTACGGCATTGATATCGGCTTGGCAAGATTCGCCTTGTACTAACCCCTTTAATTCATAGTGACCTTTAGGCAAGGTATCACCTTCATAGAGGGTAACATCGGAGGCCTTGAAATAGTCATCGATTGCCTCACCGTTCAAATTACTGTTAAAACTGTAGTCGCTGGCACAGGCACTGAGCAGTAGCACTAATGCACTTGAGAGGATCATCTTCATGGTTTGACCTGAGTTTGAGGGGAAAACTGCGCAGTCTTAAAGACTGCGCCGATGCGATATTATTATCTGAGCAAATTCTACCGCTTAAGGTACTTTTGATAAAGCTGCTGATGGCGATTATTCAGATCTATCTGCCGTCCTTCAATCCAGATAGCCACAATCTTATTGGTCATAGGGTCGAGAATGTCCCCCTCACTGAGCACGACACTGCCTTGATATCCCACGGCAATTGCCCCTAAATCTTCTACCCCTAACAGGGTTGCCGCATCTAGGGTGACAGATTTGAGTGCTTGCTCTGGCGTTAAACCATAGGCGGCGCTGTAACCTGCTGCATAGGGGAGGTTGCGGCTATTCCAATCCGATGAGAACCCAAGGGCAAAGGGGATACCCGCATTGGCGAGCAATGATGGGATCTTAAAGGGCAAGTCCACGGGTTCATCTTTACGTTTAGGCAGGCTCAAGGTATGGGGATAAATAACGCTGGCATTGACTTCCCTCAGGATTGAGGCCAAGCGCCATGCGTCATAGCCGCCGACAATCACCAGTTTGAATTGGTATTTTTTCGTCAGTGCGATAACTTGCTCAATTTGTCCAACCGTATCGGCATGGGCGAATAGGGTTGCTTTACCTTGGTACAGTGGCAACATGGCCTGCCACCGCAGATTTTTACTGCTGGACTGATTGCCTTCATCCCCGTTTTTATGTTGATCACTTAAAAAATAACGATAGCCATCCTCAAAGGCTGCGTTGAGTTTATCTATAGCCTGTTGATTTTTCTCGATGGCTTTGGCTTTCTCTTTTTCATCTTCGGGCATGCGTTTGATGTGCGGCCAGTAGAGATGAAATTGCCCAGCACTGGGCTTGAGTGCATCTTCAATCGTCCAAGCATCGAGATTCACCAGCACCGATTGCCCCGCTAACCCATCGCCGCTGGGGACGATTTGGGCGTGGGTAATACCGTTATAGCGTATGGTGGGGATAAGTTCTGAATCCGGGTTATAGGCGCTTGCTGTGCTAATTTGTGGATTAAAGTCGCCGACCTCGGCGTTATCGACTGTGGGGCGGCTCATCTCAATTTCGACTAAACCTAAGCTAGTATCGAGGGCAATCAGCCCAGGATACAAATGTTTACCGCTCGCATCGACGATATGAATCTCAGCTCCCCCGGCAGCGGTGGGATTTACTGGGCTCCCCACTGCGGTAATTTTGCCATTCTCAATTAACACATCGGTATTACTGAGCACACCTTGGCTGACGGTGTGGACTGTGGCGTTTTTAATCAGCACAGTGTGGCTTTGCTTTGGTGTTGGCACTATATCGTTGGCGCTCGCTGTGGGGATGGCGCCCAGTAATGCCGCAAATAAGAGCGTTGTCGGTAAAAGTTGCATTATTTGGCTCCCTGATGAGTGTGGCCCCATGCCAGATAGTGGGTATCGCAGTGCCACTGGGGTTCGTTGAGTGGCGTGACTTTTTCACCCGCTTTGGCTTTATCATCACTGCTGAGAATTTTTTGAATAAGTTGGGCGCGCTCATTGACTATGGCCTGCTGGGCGAGTTGGTCTTGGTCACGGTCAAAATAGCGTTTCCCTTCAACCCAGGCTTGGCTCACCTTAGCGTAAATAGACAGCGGCTCTGCGTTCCACAGCACGATATCGGCCATTTTCCCTGGGGTCAGAGAGCCCACGTATTCATCGACTCTTAACTGCTTAGCGGGATTGATGGTGACCATATTCCAAGCATCTTCTCTCGACATATTGCAATACATCATCGACTTAGCCGCTTCTTGGTTGAGTCTGCGCTGCATTTCATAATCGTCTGAGTTAATGCTGGTGGTCACACCTTTGTTTTGCATCAGGCACGCATTTTGTGGGATAGCGTCATACACCTCAAATTTATAGGCCCACCAATCGGCAAAGGTAGATGCGCCGGCACCATGGGCGGCGAGCTCGCTGGCGACTTTGTAACCTTCGAGCACATGGGTAAAGGTTTGCACTTTAAAGCGATAAGCCTCGGCTAAACGCAGGAACATTAAGATCTCAGACTGCACATAGGAGTGGATATGCACATCGCGCTGTTGATTTAATACCTCGGCGACGGCCTGCAGGCGATAGCTTGGCCGCGGTGCAATGGTTTTCTTTTTCTCACTGCTGCGTAGTTCATCATAGGCCTTAAGGGCATTTTCATAGGCGATGGCGGCGTCGAAGGTTTCTGCAAATAACGCTTTAACCCCCATGCGAGTCTGTGGGTAGCGCTGCACAAACTTTTCACCCCAGTTGCTCTGTTTTACGTTTTCACCAAGGGCAAATTTGATGCTCGTTGGCGCGTTAGCAAATTTAAGTTGCTCGGCGCTTTCTCCCCATTTCATCTTGATCAGTTGCGATTGGCCGCCGATAGGATTCGCGCTGCCGTGAAGTAATTGTGCGCTGGTGACGCCGCCTGCTAAGGCGCGGTAGATTGAAATATCTTCGGGATTGAGCACATCGCCAATACGCACCTCAGAGGTGACTGCATCAGTCCCTTCATTTGTGCCACCATTGATGGCGATATGGGAATGTTCATCGATAATACCCGCAGTTAGGTGTTTGCCCGTTGCATCGAGCACTTGATAACCTGAAGGCGTACTGAGTTGTTGACCAATTTTCTCGATGCGGCCATTGGCCATCAACAGATCGGCATGTTCGAGAATGCCTTGTTTGTCCGAGGTCCACAGGGTGGCATTCTTGATATGCAGTTTTTCAACCTTAGGCGCTTCGTTCAGACCATAGGCAACATTGGGGTAGGTGAGTTGACTCACTAGAGCTGTGTTTGCCGTTATTTTGGGGTCTTGCGGTTTTATTTGCCCATCGTTTGCTCTGATGGTCACACCGGCAACATGGGTGCTGCGGCTTTGGGCATCGACCATACGTCCCTGAATACCATCCTTAGCCAGCCATAGGGTAAAACGGCTGATGCCTTGGATACCGGCGGCGGTAAGATTGGCATTAAAACTGACTCTACCGTCATCCTCTAGGGTGAGGTTGGTGAGCGAGATAGTTTGTTCACCGCTACTCAAGCTCCCCTGAAACTTAGGTTTATCGTCTTTGCTGATATCTTGCAGCGATAAATCCAGCGTGAGGTTAATGAAACTTAATTGGTAATCACCCAGTAATTTAGCCTGCGAAAGTGAGCGAATACTCTGCTCTTGGCCCTGTAACCAAACGCTATAGATCTGGCCATCTTTAAAGATATTGCCCTTAGTGACCACAAAGTCGGCCATATATCCTGGGGCGAGTTTGCCAGCAAAATCTGCCGTCCCCGCCATTTCGGCGGCTTGGATGGTGAGTGCCGCTAAGGCTTGTTCTTCGGTTAACCCTTGGGCAACGGCTTGGCGTAAACGTGGCCAAAAAGCATCGCTCTTAATGCCGTATTGAGTTAAGGCAAAGGGAATTGCGGCTTTGGCGACGGCGGCAGGATTTGTTGGCGCACGCTCCCATTGTCTTAAATCAGCCAGTGACACCTCACGGTCGGCATCATCGGTACCAACATCGGGAGCTTGTGGGTAATTGAGCGGTAAAATCAGCGGATAGTTCAAGGCCTTTAGCTCATTAATACGAGCGTATTCCTGACCACTTCCTAAAAGATTGGCGGGCTGTTGATGTTCTTTGAGTAGGTGAGCCGCGCGTAATAAATCATTGAGATTTTTAGTTTCAAAGACAATTGGCTTCTCGGCTAAATGATCTAATTTTTCAAAGGCGATATTAAACTCAAACGGGGTGTTTATTGTGCTATTGGCGGATTTATGCTTATTTTGGTTATACCAGTTGGCATCGGCAAAGGTTTGTCTGATCAGCGCAATACTCCCCATTAATGAATTGGGGTAATCTTGTTCGGATGTGCCTTTATCAAATGCCATAAAAGGTTGAGTTCGCGCTCGATAAATCACTTCATTAGCGGTTTTATCGGCTAAGGACAAACTAACACCTGTGCCGCGAAAAATGCCATCGAGCTTACTACTTTGCACACTGGTAAAGCCGTTATTGATCCAATCCTTTGCGCGTTCCTTATTGGGATAAACGTAATTAAACCATTCTTTTTCTGCATGAATTGCCCCGTTTTCGGCATTGCCACCTATACGTTTAATATCATATACGGGACGGGTTAAGCCGAGTTTGGGATATTCAAACTCAATTCCATAATCAGTGAAGGGATCGATAAAGCCTGGGTAGATAGTGTAACCCGTGAGGTCGATTTGTAATGCAGAGGCGGGTATATCTCCGTGCTCAATAATGGCTTTAATTCTATTATTTTCAACCAATAGAGTGGCATCTGTTAGTCGTTTCCCCGGCGCGACAATTAATTCTGCGTGGGTAAAAGCGGTTAACTTATTGACGGGTTGTACTGGATTCCCTTGGGCAAAAATACTGAGGGGAACAAAGCTACTTATTATGCCGCAGCTTATTATTATCTTATTGTTTATCTGCATGTTTTTATTCGAATAGAGGCGGGTGGATAAAGAGTAACTGAAAGTCGGGGGAAATACTAAGGCTGAATTGTAACGCAATTTTAGCATTGACTGTAATTCGGAACGCCAGTCTGTTTTGGACGAATGAGACATAAAAAAACTCGCCCAACGGCGAGTTTTTTTATGTTACCTAACTGTAATGCGTCATCGCTATTCCAGTGCGGTACTTTTAAGTTGGATTAGATTAAGAAATCATCCATAGAACGACCTTTGTTGATCTCGTTCTTAAATACGGTTGGCATACGGCCTTGGCCTGTCCACTGAACCATTTCACCGTCAACTTCAATTTGATATTTTGCTGGACGAGGAGCACGCTTTTTGCTGGCCGCTTTAACCGCTACACCACCTAAGTCATCGATGGATAAACCAACAGCTTCCATTTGTTGACGGATTTCTTCAATCTTAGCGTTACGAGCAGCGATGGCTTGCTGTTCTTCTTCTTCCATTGATTCACGTTCAACTAGAATTTTATCTAGTTTAGCGGCTAAATCACGCAGTTCTTCTACGCTGAGATCTTTTACCGCAGCTTTAAAACGACGACCGTGAGTTAATATTTCTAAAAATTCGCTCATATCTATTTTCGTCCCACTCTATTTTTAATACAGGATAATGGTGAACAACCCCTAAATGATAGAAACTAATATAGCTCGAATCAAATAAAATTACGCAATATTGAGAAATTAAATATTATTTAAATTTTGAACTTTTTTATATATGGCAAATAAGTGTTCAAAAATGTGGCCATCGGTGCGCTATTAAAAAATGCAAACAGGCGTTTGACTTTAGTTGACGTTAACGTTAACAGGACGTAAAGTTGCTCTATCCTGCATTGGTAACGACCAATGTTTTGTCCATGTACATGAAAGTGTAGGAAGGAAACCCTATGAAAGTATTGGTGCCTGTTAAGCGTGTTGTTGATGCCAATGTGAAGGTCAGGGTCAAAGCTGACAACACAAGCGTTGATACCGCAAACCTCAAAATGGCGTTGAACCCTTTTTGTGAAATCGCAGTAGAAGAAGCGGTTCGTTTGAAAGAAGCGGGCAGTGCTACTGAAGTGGTGGTCGTTAGTATCGGTAATAAAGCCGTTCAAGAACAATTACGTACTGCGCTGGCACTTGGTGCCGACCGTGCAATCCATATCGATACTGAAGACGAGCTAGTGCCTTTATCTATCGCCAAACTCCTTAAGGCTGTACAGGAAAAAGAGCAGGCCGAATTGGTGATTTTTGGTAAGCAGTCTATCGATGGTGACAATAACCAAACTGGGCAAATGTTTGCGGCATTAACGGATATGCCACAAGCGACGTTTGCCTCTGAAATTAAAGTCGAAGGTCAGTCGGTGCAAGTCGCCCGTGAAATCGATGGCGGCATGCAGACTCTGAACCTACCCCTTCCTGCGGTAGTGACTGCCGATTTACGTTTGAATGAACCCCGTTACGCTTCATTGCCAAACATTATGAAGGCGAAACGTAAGCCTTTGGATGTCATGACGATTGCCGATTTAGGTGTGACCTTAAAAAACCATCAAACCCTAGTGAAAGTGACGCCACCTGCAGAGCGTAAAGCAGGCATTATGGTTGCGTCGGTAGCTGAGCTAGTCGAAAAGTTAAAAAATGAAGCGAAGGTGATCTAAATGGCCATTTTAGTATTAGCTGAACATGATAATGCGGCTCTGAAACTCGATACCGCCAAGGTTGTCACTGCGGCGCGTGCCATTGGTGAGGATGTGCATGTATTAGTTGTTGGTCATCAATGCGGTGCCGTTGCCCAATCTGCACAAACACTACAAGGTGTTAGCCAAGTTTTGCTTGCCGATGCCAGTGCCTATGAAGCGCACCTTGCGGAAAATGTCTCAAAATTGCTGGTGGATTTAGCGCCTAATTACAGCCATATACTTGCTGCCGCATCGAGCTTTGGCAAAGATGCTATGCCAAGGGTGGCGGCATTATTAGACGTGGCACAACTCTCAGAGGTGATTGCCATTGTAAATGCCGACACTTTTGTGCGTCCTATTTATGCGGGCAATGCCCTAGCGACAGTGCAAAGCCACGATGCGATAAAAGTCATGACTGTGCGTGCCAGTGCATTTGATGCCACGGCAGAGGGTAACAATGCAGCCGTGACGGTAGTTGACAAAGTGTTTGAGGCGAAAACGCAGTTTGTTTCTCAATCCTTAACGGTTTCTGCCCGTCCTGAATTAGGTAATGCTGGGATTATCGTTTCCGGTGGTCGCGGCATGGGCAGTGGTGAAAACTTCGGCATGTTAGAGCAACTGGCAGATAAGCTTGGTGCCGCAGTTGGTGCATCACGGGCCGCGGTTGATGCTGGCTTTGTACCTAACGATTTACAAGTGGGTCAAACCGGTAAAATCGTTGCGCCAAACCTGTATATTGCCGTCGGTATTTCCGGTGCGATCCAGCATTTAGCGGGCATGAAAGACGCGAAAGTCATCGTTGCCATCAATAAAGATCCCGAAGCACCCATTTTCCAAGTGGCCGATTATGGCCTCGAAGCCGACCTGTTTGATGCTGTCCCTGAGCTGATTGCGAGTCTCGGTTGATTTTATCCGTGATCTAGGTCACAGTAAGCGGCTTTGCGGTAGCATCTGCTTAGCCGCTTATGTTTTTATGTGCCTCACGCCCGCGCATGGGCGTTCTTAGAAGTAGAGGCGCGCCAAATATCAGTAGTGATCAGTAGGGTGATTCCGTTGATCGATTGCGAAAGGATTTGGTGCCGAAGTGGTTCGATTTATCACGATCAACTGCTGGGGTTGTACTTAATAGGTGCAGCACTGCCATAGTATTTTCTGATATGGATATTAGAAATAGTTACTATGGAGCGCTACTGATAGGACAGGTGACCTTGGGTATCTATTGCCTTTTCCCCACCAGTTCAGTCGCCCTCCATTCGTATTTTTGACGAAGAAATAATCAATGACTGTTATGAGTTATGCCGATTCGGCGCTTTCTTTGCTGCCGCCAGTGGTAGCGATTGTATTGGCGATTTTAACTCGCCGTGTCCTCCTCTCCTTAGGTTTAGGTATTGTGATTGGGGTTTTATTGCTCAATCAATTTTCGCCTCTTGCCAGCGGTGAGTTTTTATTTAATAGCATTAAGGGGCTTATTTGGGCCGATGGTGCTGTTAATTCTTGGAACTTATATATTCTCGGTTTCTTAATTGTACTGGGTATGATCACCGCACTGATTACTGTCAGTGGCAGTGCCCGGGCATTCGCCGATTGGGCTCGCTTACATATTCGCAATAAACGCGATGCCAAATTACTGACCATGTTTTTAGGCTGTGTAGTCTTTATTGACGACTATTTCAATAGCTTAGTCGTTGGCTCCGTCGCTAGACCCGTTACCGACCGCTACTATATTTCCCGTGCTAAGTTGGCGTATTTATTGGATTCAACGGCGGCGCCCGTGTGCGTTATTTCCCCCGTTTCGAGCTGGGGGGCTTATATTATTGCGTTAATTGGCGGGATTTTAACGGCGCACGGTTTTGCTGATACGGGCCATTTGAGTGTATTTATTCAAATGATCCCAATGAATTTCTACGCAATTTTCTCGCTGTTGTTATTACTCTGTGTTGCTTTTATGGGGCTAGATATTGGCCCTATGCGCGAGCATGAGCTCAATGCCCAGCGCGGTAATTTATACGATGAAACTAAGGGGTTACCTCCTGGCGCCAATGCCGACCTCCCCGAAGCGGAAAGCGGTAAAATCTTAGGCCTATTCCTGCCGATCACTGTGCTGGTATTTGCAACCCTGTATTTTATGATCGACAGTGGCGCTCAGGTTTTGGCAAAAGAAGGTATTGAATTTAATATTATTTCAGCCTTTGAGAAGACAGATGTTAGTTCGTCATTATTCTTTGGCTCCTTAGCAGGTTTAGCGGTTGCCTTAGTGGTGAACCTTGCGCAAGGGGTTGAGAAAGCTATGGTGGTGAAAGGCGTTGTGCAGGGCGCCCGCTCTATGTTGCCGGCAATTTATATCCTGCTATTCGCCTGGACAATCGCTGGGGTTATTGGCCAACTCGAAACGGGTAAGTTTATGGCCAGCCTCGCGACGGGTAATATCCCCTTCGCGTTTCTCCCAGCTTTAATGTTTGTGTTAGCGGGATTAACGGCATTTTCTACCGGAACCAGTTGGGGCACTTTCGGTATTATGCTGCCGATTGCCGCTGATATGGCCATGGGGAGCCACACTGGCATGATGTTGCCTATGCTGGCCTCTGTGCTCGCGGGGGCGGTATTTGGCGATCATTGTTCGCCGATTTCCGATACGACTATTTTGTCGTCTACGGGCGCGAGTTGTCACCATATCGACCATGTGGTCACTCAGTTACCCTACGCCTTGATTGTTGCCTTTATCAGTATGGTGGGTTATGTGGTGCTCGGTTTCACAGAGTCGGTCAATGCGGGCTTAGCAGCCTGTAGCTTATTGTTTGTTATCAGTATTATTTGGCTGAGAATACAGTCTAATCGTGTGGCAAAGTAGTGATTTAGCTTGAGGTTTCAGTTAAAAATCAGCCAGCATATTGCTGGCTGATTTTTTATGGCTTAAGAAGCTATGACTATAGGGTTTGCTTTAAACCGCGACGGTTTAATAGGCCCTCTGTGGTCGGCTCTTGTCCGCGGAAGTTTTTGTAGGCTTCCATTGGCGCTATGCTATTACCTACTTCACGGATAGTTTTGCGGTATTTCATGCCGATGTCACGATTGAGCCCGCCTTGGGTTTGTACATAGGCAAAGGCATCCGCCGCTAAAATTTCACTCCACATATAGGCGTAATAACTTGCCGAGTAACCGCCGGGGAAGGCGTGAGCAAAGTAGGTCGACTTATAGCGTGGTGGCACTGCGCTGATGTTTAAGCCGTGCTTCTTCAGCGCATTGGCCTCAAAGGTGGCTACATCTTGCAGCGGTGCATCTGGGCTTAATGAATGCCACTCCATATCCACTAGTGCGGCGGCCATATATTCTAAGGTGTCAAACCCTTGGTTAAAGCTGCCGGATTTCAGTAGTTTTTGCAGCAGTTCATCGGGGATGGGTTGGCCTGTTTCATAGTGCTTAGCGTAATTTGCTAAGACTTTAGGATGGGCGGCCCAATCTTCTTCAAAGGTCGATGGAAACTCGACAAAGTCCCGTGAAACCGAGGTGCCTGCTAGGCTTGGATAAGTCACTTTAGAGAACATGCCGTGGGTACCATGGCCCATTTCATGGAACATAGTAGTGACTTCGTTATAGCTGACGAATGTGGGTTGACCTTCGGGCGCTTTCTTGATGTTCATTACGTTAACAACGACAGGTTTTGTCCCCTCGAGGTTGGATTGACCGACGAATGAGCTCATCCAAGCACCGCCGCGTTTGCCTTCCCGGGCAAAATAGTCGGCGTAGAAAATCGCCATGCTAGAGCCATCGGCATCAAACATTTCGTAGGCTTTCACATCGGGGTGGTAAACCGGTAAATCTGGGCGGGGTTTTAGGGTAACACCATAGAGTTCTTTAAGGGTGTAGAACACGCCGTCTTCTAATACGCGATTAAATTCGAAGTATGGGCGAACACTATTGGCATCGAGGGCGTATTTTTCTTGGCGGACTTTCTCGGCGTAAAACTCCCAGTCCCAGGGGGCGAGTTCAAACTTGCCGCCAGTCTTGTCGATCATCGCTTGGATATCGGCCGCTTCTTTCTCTGTGTTGGCAACTACTGCAGGCACCATAGAGCCAAACATGCTGTATACCGCCTCCGGTGTTTTTGCCATTTGCGGTGCTAAGCGATAAGTTGCCCAGTTTTCATATCCTAGCAGTGCTGCTCGCTCGGCACGTAGCTGTGCTAAACGCGATACCAGTGAAGCGGTTTCGTTTTCACCAGTTAAGCCACGATTCGCTGAGGCTTCCCAAATACGCTGGCGCAGTTCACGGTTTTCCAGTGAGGCTAATACCGGCTGGCGAGTGGTGTTGGTGATGTTAATCAGATACTTGCCATCGTGGCCAGCGGCTTTTGCATCGTTTGCGGCCGCGGTGATGTCGCTTTCGGTTAATCCCGCAAGCTCACTTTTTGAATCCACTACCACCGCGATTTCTTTGGTTAAACGCAGCAAGCGTTGGGAAAACTCGTTAGTGAGCGTAGATTGTTCTTCGTTTAAGGCGCGGATTTTAACTTTTTGCTCATCGGTAAGCTTAGCGCCCGCCATGATAAAGCGTTGATGGTAGACCTCAATTAAACGCACCGCTTCAGGGGTTAAGCCTAAGTTGTTGCGTTCGTTGTAAAGACTATCAATACGGGCAAAGAGTGCAGGGTTTAAGTTGATATTGTCCGAGTGGGCCGCCATCTTGGGGGCCATCTCACCCTGTATCTTCCGTAGTGCAGGGTTACTGTTTGAGCCAGTTAGGTTATAGAACACGCTTGATGCGCGGGTGAGCAGGGCACCACTTTTTTCCATTGCGACAATGGTGTTATCAAAGGTGGGGGCGGCTGGATTGTTCGCAATCGTGAGAATTTCTTGATAGTGCTCCGCCATGCCTTGTTCAAGTGCTGGCTTAAAATGCTCATCTTTAATCACACTAAAATCAGGTGTTTGATATTGGAGTGTGCTGGCTTGTAGCAGTGGATTATCGGTTTGAATTGCGATGACATTTTGCACTTTAGGATCGCTAGTGCTGCAGCCTGCCAATGTTCCCGTAACGAGTGTCGCGCCGATGGCGATGGCAATAAAACTTTTATGCATAATTAAGTGACTTCCTTAGAATTGTTGTTTTTTAGGACTCTAACCTTAATAACTTAAATAGGTCTGAAAGAACTTAAACGGGTCTGAAAGTGCTTTGTAACAGTTTGTGATTCGAACTAAAAAAGAGCCTCGCATGGGCGAGGCTCCTTTGCTATTTCCTTGCAGGGAAAATAGGTACCGCTTTTTTACTTACTGCTTAATCATGCGATGATGAAATGATTAATTAGCGAGTAAACTTGTGGTATTTATCAATACCAGTACTTCTTCCTGTGTCGTGACATACAGCGCAAGATTCAGAGGTCGGTTGTTTAAACCAGTCAGTAACTTTTGGTATGCTGATTTCACCACCGTTAGTTGCCATATGCGCCTTAGCTGAATCGCTATTATGACAAGCGAAACAGTTTGCTGTGACTGGGCTGGTCATTTTGTCACCTGGCTCGAGGATGTATTGGTTTGGCACTTTGCTTAACTCAATAGCCGTTTCGTGACAGGCAACACAGCTAGTAGAAGCTTCAATTGCGCTTGCACCGTTAGCGGTTTTCGCTTGAGTGCCATCGGCTGCAATTTCACCGACTTTAGCACCTTCACCCCAGTGCCAGCTGTGAACCATAGGGCCAAAACCTGCGCCTAATACTGCTGAAGTACGTGCCATACCATTGTCATGGCAGGCCACACAGGCTTTACCACCTTCGTCGAAGGCCCCATTTTTGTGGAACGCAGTGGCATCATTGTGACAAGTGGTACAGCTGTTATCACTGACGACGGTACGACGTTCAAAGGCAGAGACTTTGGCAGTGGTCACAGGATCAACTACATCAGAGTAAGCGGTAAAGGAAACACCCATAGAGCCGTCATAGCCCTCAGCTCTTAGTTTGCCATTGCTGTAATAACGTTGATTGCCATCGTATTCCATCCAACCCGGAGTACTAAAGGTAACGCGAGCTGAGTAGGCGTAGTTAGCATTTACTGCGCTGATATCCGTCAGTAAATGACAGATATTCTTGGTGCCATCCGCATTGTAACCATAGTAGTAGTTAGTGCGGTTGCCTGGGCGTCCCACTACAGTGTCATTGTCATAGGCATGCAAATAAGCACCGGCATAGACAATAGGTTTCTTAGCATCAAATACCAGAGGATCTGAATAGTTAAAGTTGTCTTTAATACTGAAGATATTACCTTCGGTATCCTTCACTGTCAGCGTGGTACACCAACCTGGGGCGACCACTGCGGCTGCAGCACCTGTTGGGGCATAGTGGTCAGTTTTAGTTGAAATATCATCCACTTTAACGGGTGTTGATAATTCCAGTTTATATTTAGCACGCAGGGCTTGACGCTCTGTGATACCTGTTTTGCTTTCGTGCATAATGCGCAAATCTGCACCATCACTTGGAATGATAGCGCCGGGTACACCACCGCTGTCATGGCAGTCAATACAACCAGGTCCAGCTACGTTGATATTGGTAGGTGCTTCAACGTGGCAGGAAGTACAGTTCATCACGCTGAAATCTTTAGTAAATTCCTGGTGATTCACATGACCAATTTTTGATAGAGTGTTGGTTGCATAACCACCGATAGAGAAACCTTCGGTATTTTTAACACCTTTGCTTACAGAACCGTGACAAGCTAAACAACCTTCAACAAAGGTGACTTCGCTGTCCATACCGCTAGCAACATAACTCGCATGACGACGTGGGCTGGTTGAGTAGTCAATATGGCAAGAGTAGCAACTGTCCGTCGTTGTAGAGTGGGTGCCCTCAGGTTTGTTCACCACTAATGGTTGAGAGGTCGCAATACCATCGTTACCACCGACACGTAACCAAACGATACCTTCAGTGCTGGGGTTAACACCTTTCATTGGTGCTTTAAATTGGTATTTGCCATCGTCGATGGCGGTGAGCGTGGCCCCTTCGGTTGCTTCGGTTGCCGCTCCACCTATATGGACATTATCTGCAACCCCATTAATATCGGTTTCGGTACGGTTGTTGATAAAACCCTTATCGGTTAAGGCTGCAACTTTAGCTTGAGCTTTTAACAATCCATTGATTGGGCTGCCATTTTCATCGGTAATCTCGAATTCATAAGTGATACTACCTTCATCGAAGTTGTAGCTTAGCACTTTGACATTGGTTGCCGTCGAACTGGTGACTACAGGTGGTGTCCATGGCTCGCCAGGTGTTCCTGGTGTGCCAGGCGTCCCTGGAATGCCGGGCGTTCCTGGTGCGCCATCGGCACCATCTTTGCCATCATCGCCACAACCAACAAGGGCTCCTGTTAGTGCTAAGGCAACGAAGTAAGCCAGTTTTCTAGAGGTGAAAATTCTCATCATAATCTCCAATTGATCCAATATGCATATAAAGGACGGATTGCAGCACTAAAGTTTGCAGGGGGAGATTAGTGCTTTGAACCGTAGGTTTTAATTTGCAAGCTATCGAATACTTTATTTTTTTAATTGAGCACAAATTGGCTCAAAGTGGATATTAGAGTTAATTGGTTGTTGAATTTTTGAACTTTAC
This sequence comes from Shewanella putrefaciens, assembly GCF_016406305.1. NCBI lineage: Bacteria > Pseudomonadati > Pseudomonadota > Gammaproteobacteria > Alteromonadales > Shewanellaceae > Shewanella > Shewanella putrefaciens. Next base: position 2,942,673 of record NZ_CP066369.1, on the reverse strand, counting down.
CGCATTTATACCTATTACTTTGGAGGTAGATCTCATTTTTAACATTTAGTATTCATTACTTTTTCCTTATAAAACAATATTTAAGATTCAGTTAAGGTTAATTTAACAACTGACCGTATTTACGTTGATTTAACAAATGCTGTTATTCTTATACGATTAGTCAAATCAGTTAGCTGTCATTTCGGTGGATTTTTAGACATGCAAACGGGGGATTTATGGCGCCATAGCTGAATTTCCCCTTAAAGCTTGGGGCTAGCTAGTATTCTGATTGGGTGCCTAATGGTAGACTATTGCTCAATTTAGCGCTGGCGACAGACGTGAATAAATAACGTTTCTAAGGGTATTGGTTTTGGCACAACTCTATTTTTACTACTCAGCAATGAATGCGGGTAAATCTACTTCCTTATTACAATCGTCCTATAACTACCGCGAGCGCGGGATGAATACCTTAGTGATGACGGCCTCGATCGATGATAGATACGGTAAAGGTAAGGTTGCTTCCCGCATCGGAATTGAGACTGAAGCACAGGTTTTTAGTAGCCAAGATAACCTTGTCGAGATGATCCAATCAGCACATCAGGCAATGCCACTGAGTTGCGTGTTGGTGGACGAGTGTCAGTTTTTAAGTAAAGAACAGGTGAAACAATTAACCTATATTGTTGATAAGATAGATATTCCTGTGCTGTGTTATGGTCTGCGTACGGACTTCCAAGGGGAGCTTTTTAGCGGTAGTCATTATTTGCTTGCTTGGGCCGATAAGTTAGTCGAGTTGAAGACTATCTGTCATTGTGGCCGCAAAGCTAACATGGTGGTGCGCCTCGATGGTGATGGCAAGGTGATGCGCGAAGGTGAGCAAGTGGCGATTGGTGGTAACGAAAGTTATGAATCGGTTTGCCGTAAGCATTTTCGTGAGTTTATTTGGGATGAGCCCATTACTGCCTGAGGCAATCATTTCAAAAGCACAAGTGGTGAATATTTTTAGGTAAACCACTTTGAGATGAAGAGCTAACTCATTAAAATAGCGAAAAATCTGACGACAAATTGGATTACACCCAAGGAAGTCATCGTTGATGTACAGGAAAAGGAAATCCTCCGATGGGTGAAATCAGCACTGTCTGAAGGTTGAGTGGCCAAGCACTTGGTCGTCAACCTCTGTTGCTAGCATGAGTGGGCTATCAGATCCCCACGTAAAAAAGTGATTTTAGTGATTTTAGTGATTTTAGTGATTTTAGTGATTTTTTGGAGCAGTTTTGCCTAATTCTACGCAAGAGATGAAGTTCGAAAATTATCGTCCTCGTCCGCCGCAACCCGAACCTAAGACCAAGCCTGAGCGTAAGGCGAGATCTAAGGGACGTGCATGGTTTCTATTTTTTATTTTGATACTCTGTTTAGCCATTTTAATTGGCCAAGAGATTAAGACTTCTTTTTATCAGGCAAAATACATTAACCAATATGCCCAAAAACTCACCTATGAGTTGAGAAGCGAACCAACATCATCGGTTATCTACCCAAGTTATGGTCCATTCGATGAGCGCCATGGTTACAGTAAATTGCCCCAGTATATCGACAGATTATTGCAGCGTAATTTTCAGATCACTCAGCAAGTGGCATTTTCGCCGGCATTGCAGGAATATGCCCAATTAGGATTTTTCCCGCCTTACCATGAGAAAGCGCAATCGGGACTCACTTTACTCGACTGCCGTAACACCGATCTATACGAGTTTACCTACCCTAAACGTGTCTATCAGGATGACGATAAGATCCCTAACGAGATCATCAATACCTTACTGTTTATCGAAAACCGAGAGTTATGGACAACCGAAGAGAAGCTTAACCCAGTGATCGATTGGCCACGATTTGTGGTGGCGGGAATGAGTCAAATTGCTGAAATGCTAGGGATGAATGTCTCCACTGCGGGTGGTAGTACGCTGGCGACCCAGATTGAGAAATTTCGCCATTCTTCCCAAGGTTTAACCTTGAGCATTAAAGATAAATTGCTGCAGATTGGTTCTGCCACTGTGCGTGTGTATCAGCAGGGGGAAAAAACGGAACCCGCCCGTAAACGTATAGTTCAAGATTATTTAAATACCGTGCCTTTATCCTCGGCGCCCAATCACGGCGAAGTGCATGGGATTGGTGATGGACTTTGGGCATGGTTTGGTACCGATTTCGATACGGCAAATCAGTTATTAGCCTCACCCCAAATTAAAGCCAATGCGGCTAAGCGTGGGCAAGTGTTCCGCCAAGTGGTTGCCCTGATGATTGCCCAGCGTCGACCTTCCTATTATTTGTTACAAGGTCATGAAGATCTTGAAAATTTAGTCGATAGCCACATTCGATTGCTCGGTCAATATTACCTGATAGACCGTGGCCTAAGGGATGCTGCATTAGCACAAAGATTGCAATTTAAGGTAGCTAAACCCCAACGCAATACCCAGTCATCGGGGGCCGATAAAGGCGTTAACACTATCCGTATCCGCACTGCGGGAATGTTAAACGTTGGCTTATATGATTTAGACCGATTAGATCTTACGGTCAATAGCAGCTTGCACAGTGAATTGCAGCAACAGGTCAGCCATTACTTGCGCAGCCTTGGAAAAGTGTCAACCGCGGAGCAGGTCGGCCTCTTGGGCGAGCGTTTACTGGAACCCAGCCAACTGCAAAATGTGCTCTATAGTTTTACCTTATACGAGCGTACCGATACGGCTAACCGCGTTCGGGTACAGACCGACAGTACCGACCAACCCTTTGATATCAATGAAGGAAGTAAGTTAGAACTTGGCTCGACCGCGAAACTGCGTGTATTAGCGACCTATCTGGAAATCATTGCTGAAATCCACGATAAGTATTCGAAAAAGCACGGGATTGAATTAGAGTCGATCATCATCGAACCTCGGGATCACTTAACGCGCTGGGCTATCGATTATTTGATTGCTAACCCAGATAGACGCCTCGACCGCATGTTAGATGCTGCCCTGCAACGGGAATATTCCGCGTCGCCAAATGAGCAGTTCTTCACCGGTGGTGGATTGCATGTGTTTAATAACTTTAAAAAGACGGAGGATCTTAAAACTCCGACCATGTACCAGGCGCTGCAAGACTCGATTAACTTGCCCTTTGTGCGCTTGATGCGTGACATAGTGAACTACAGCAGCAGTATGCAAAATGAAGGCAATATGGCCCAACTGCTGCGTAATGATAAAGATCCCCGCCGTGAGGAATATTTACGGATATTTGCCGACCGTGAAGGCAATACCTTTGTGACTAAGTTTTACCGTAAATATAAGAAAGTGGCGCCTAACGAACGCTTAGAGCTGTTCTTTGATGGTCAAACCCAAGCGGAGCAACAGCTCACGGCGGCCTATCGGTATTTGCAGCCCAATGAGTCTATCGCCTCCTTTAAGGCCTTTTTACAGCAGCGCTTGCCACAAAATAGCTACAGCGATAAGCGCATTAAAGAGCTGTATAACAAGTACGGCCCAGAGAAATATAACTTGCCTGATCAAGGTTATATCGCGCGGGTTCATCCCTTAGAACTATGGGTACTCGATTATTTAAATCAGCATCCCGAGGCCAACCTAAACGATGTGAAAGAGGCCAGTAAGGATGAGCGCCAGGAAGTGTACCGTTGGCTCTTTAGAACTAGGCATAAGAACGCCCGTGATGTGCGGGTACGGGTGATGCTAGAGGTCGAGGCCTTCCTCGATATTCACCAACGTTGGGCGCGTTTAGGTTATCCCTTTGAATCTATGGTGCCTTCTTTAGGGTCGGCGCTGGGCAGTTCGGGAGATAGGCCCGCAGCCCTGGCCGAACTGATGGGGATTATTCAGAACGATGGCGTAAGATTAGCCACAGTGCGTATTAATCAATTGCATTTTGCGGCTGATACTCCCTACGAGGTTCGGCTGCAAAATCAACATACCCAAGGTGAACGCGTGATGCGCCATGAGGTGGCTCAAGCGCTCAAGGCGGCATTGGGTAACGTAGTGCAAAATGGCACTGCAAGGCGTTTAAAAGGCATTTTCACCGATGAGAATGGGGCAATGTTGGCCATAGGCGGCAAAACGGGCACGGGGGACAACCGCATTGTGACCCAAATGCAGCAGGGCCGAAAAGTCGCCACGACGGCGATGAATCGTACTGCCACCTTTGTGTTTTATTTAGGGGATAATTATTTTGGTACCCTAACGGCCTTTGTGCCGGGCAGTAAGTCTGATGATTTTAGCTTTACCTCAGCGCTGCCGTTGCAGGTGATGAAGGGCATGATGCCGATCCTTGCGCCCTATGTGAAAAATCAAAAGGGAATGTGTGTCGTTGAATCGGCGATGGAATAGTTGTCGAGATGAAATAGTTGTCGACATGAAATAGTTGCCAAGTATTTTTGATAGTGGGCTTTGCTAAGATAACTATTTATTTTACCAAGAGAAACCCCGCGTAATTTACGCGGGGTTTTGTTTATTACTCATCTAAATTCACATACTGTTTTCGGTCTAAGTCATATTTACGCATTTTGTCGTATAAGGTTTTACGGGGCAGTTCGAGTTGCTCCATCGTTAGCTTAATGCTGCCCTTATTATGGCTTAAGGCTTCTTCAATCAGCACCCGCTCAAAAAACTCGACCCGTTGCAGCAATGACATGCTGGAGTGCAGGCTAGGGGTATTTCCTAGGCTACCGGCAAAGGCGGCTTCTCCCCCGAGGAGCACGTAACGCTCGGCGAGGTTTCTGAGTTCTCGCACATTACCCGGCCAGTCGTGTGAGGTGATAATGGCATTTTGCTCGGCATTGAGGGGGATAAGCGCCTTGTGGTATCGCGCCGAGGCGACTCGAGCAAAGTGTAAAAATAACAGGGGGATATCTTCACGGCGATCCCTCAGCGGCGGGATCGGCACTGTGACCAAGTTTAAACGGTAGAGTAAGTCTTGGCGAAATTCCCCCGTGTCACATAGGCCCTTTAAATCCACCTTAGTGGCTGCAATAACACGAATATCTAAATTGATACTCTTATTTGACCCGAGGCGCTCCACCTTACGATCCTCAAGTACCCGCAGCAGTTTGACTTGCAGCGACAGCGGCGTACTTTCAATCTCATCTAAAAATAACGTGCCGCCATTAGCGTATTCAAATTTACCTATGCGCATTTTATCTACGCCGGTAAAGGCGCCGGCTTCGGCACCAAATAACTCGCTTTCAATAAGATTTTCAGGGATGGCGCCACAGTTAATGGCAACAAAATTGGCTTGGTTACGGCTGCTATGGTCATGTAAATAACGGGCTACTAGCTCTTTGCCTGTGCCGGTTTCGCCTTCAATTAACACATCGGCAGGGGTATCTATCACTTGATCTATGATATGGCGCATGCGGTTAATGCCAGCACTGTGACCTAAAATCCGCGGGCCTGGAAGACTTTGACTTTCTAACTCTTTCTTTAATTTACGGTTTTCTAAGGTTAGGCTGCGCTTGTCAAGGGCGCGTTTCACCACATCGAGCATGTGTTCGTTGTTGAAGGGTTTTTCGAGGAAATCATAGGCGCCTTGCTTTAATGCGTTGACCGCCATGGCAATATCACCAAAACCTGTGAGTAGCACTACGGGGAGATCGGGGTCCTGTTGGCGAATTTGCTGCATCAGGCTGATGCCATCGAGTTGTGGCATATTGACGTCGGAGATCACGACCCCTGCCCAGTCTTTGTCCAGTAATTTAGCTATGCCTTTAGGTTCAGTGCTGGCGAGGGCTTTAATGCCTTCGAGTTCAAATAGCTGTACTAAGACAGTGCCTATATGAACCTCATCATCGATGATAAGCACCGAATAGTCTTGGATTGATGTGGGCAAACTCATATTGACGGGCGTTCCTCGAGCAAATAAATCGGTAAAATAATGTGAAAAATAGCGCCGCCGTCTTCGGCATTGGCGACATTGATCTGACCCTGCATAGATTCAATAATACGTTGGGAGATAGATAATCCTAGCCCAAGGCCATGGCGTTCGTTAGTGGTGAAATAGGGCTCGAAGATTTTTTCCATTTGGCTTTCCCTGACACCGGGCCCGGAATCTTGGATGCTGATACAGAATTTATCTTCACTGGTGACGCGAATAATCAAACGCCGTTTAACCGAGAGTTGCATGGCGACAATAGCGTTACTCATAATATTGACAAACACTTGCTGTAATCTCACTTTATCGCCCCAGACTTGGTATTGTCCTTCGGGCAATTGTACATCTAATTCAACCCCTTGCTTGTCAATTTCGGGTTGTACTATCGTCAGTGCCTGCTTAATACAGCGGTTAATATCGGTGGCGCTGTCGTTGCCCTGGCTCTTGCGGGTAAAACTTTTAAATTGGCCGACAATATCGGCGAGCCTATCTGTGAGTTCGATAATAATCTTAAGATTATCCAATGCCTTATCCTGCATATTCCGGGCAAGAAAAGTTTGAGTATTCTGCGCATAGCTGCGCAGGGCGGCTAAGGGCTGGTTGAGTTCATGGTTAATACTGGCGGACAGACTGCCTATCACGGTTAATTTAGCCGCTTGGATCAACTCATCTTGGGTATCTTTTAGGCGATTGTTTGCCTGTAGCAGATCTTGAGTTCGCTCTTCAACCCGTTGTTCGAGCAGGTTTTGCGCCAGCTGCATGCGTTGCAGGTTGCGACGTCGCTCACTGCTAAAGAGAATGCCCAGTGCCAGCAATAGATAAATGGAGGCCGACAATAACATCATTGCAGGCATAGACTCGAGCAGCGGCTTCATCGGCGAGAGAATATGCACGCGCCAACCCGCCTTGGTCATCAAATGATGGGTGTCCATATACTGGGCTAGGGCATTGCCCGTGCGTATTTGATAAATATGATCGCCGTTGTTGCCCTTTTCTTGGTATTGGGGCTTCATTAACAATTCGCCTATGGGGCGTTCAGCGTAGCGTTTTGAGGCATTCAGTGCATACTGTTTTGCTTGCGTCAGCGGCGTGAGAGACGTTAGGCGCCATTCGTCGACGCTGGAAATAAACACTATGTCGTCGGGATCGCTGATCAAAAATTGATATTGGCCCGCCATCGCTATGCTAGTGCTTTGCTGTTCTATATCGGCAATATCCACTTTGACGATAATGGCCCCGAGTATGCCTTTGCCTCCCCGTTGATAAATGGGATACGAAAAGTAAAAACCGCGCTTATCTGAGCTCGTTCCCACCGCATAATAACGGCCTAAATTTCCCGAGATGGCATCGGTGTAATAGGGTCTGAAGGAATAGTCTTTACCGATAAAAGAGAAGCTCTGTTGCCAGTTACTGGCGGCAATGGCAATCCCTAATGCATCGATAAGATAAATATCTGATGCTTCTGTAACATGCTGGATTTCCTCTAAATAGAGGTTTAATTCTTGGATTTTGTTCGGGTTTTGCTGATCGTTAAGCACATTAGCCAGCATAGGATTTGTTGAGAGCACATGGGGAATGCTTTCGTAGCGGGAGAGGGCGCCATCTAAAAAGCTAACGAGTTCCTTTAATTGTTTTTCCGATTGCTGTTGGATCTCCACTTTGCCCTGATGTAAATGCACCCAATAGGTTAATTTCAAAATGGCGAATAGGCCCGCGAGTAGCGCTATGGTCAGAAGAAGACGTTTCTTGGCTTTGGGCGTCATGGGTAGCATTGCGGGTAATCCTGATTATCACTTAAGGCAAAACAAAGCGAGCCTGAGTAGGCTCGCTTAAAAACTAACTAGAATCAAGGAATAATCTTTATCCCTTGTGATTAATATCCGTTCAGCTTATCGAGCAGTTCGGGTAAAAACAGTGATATTTGTGGCACATAGGTGATAAGGACTAAGAAGACCAACATCAGGACTAACCACGGGAGCACAGATTGGATAACCCAACCAATACTGCGGCCTGTGATCCCCGCCGTCACGAAGAGGTTGAGTCCCACCGGCGGTGTTAGCATTCCAATCTCCATGTTCACCACCATGATGATGCCTAAATGGATAGGATCAATCCCTAACTGGGTTGCGATGGGGAAAAGGATTGGCGCCATAATCAGCACAATGGCGGACGGCTCCATAAAGTTACCCGCAGCCAGCAGCAGTAAGTTAACGATGATCAGGAAGCCCCAAGCGGGTAAGCCCATACTGACTATATATTCGGCAATAATGTGTGGAATGCGCTCTGTGGTTAACACATGGGCAAACAGCATAGCGTTAGCTATGATAAACAGCAGCATAATGCTGACTTTCACGCCATCACGCACGACATGACGCACTTCTTTGTCAATCGGGGTTTTAATCAAGCCTAGCACCATATGGGCTAAGTTACGCCCGCATGCCGCGACTAGGTTTTCATTTGGGTTGCGCCATGCAACATTCTTCAATGGGCCAATATCGCGGTAGCCAAATACGGCAATAAAGTACGCATAGACACATGCGACGGCCGAGGCTTCGGTTGGACTTGCTACGCCGCCATAGATGGAACCTAATACGATAAAGATCAGCGCCAATCCGCCGAGGGCTTTACTACTGGATATCCCAAGTTGCTTAAAACCAGGAAAAGGGCGTGACGGCAGATTCTTGAAACGGGCGACGATATAAATGGCGACCATTAGCAGTAATCCCATCATTAAACCAGGGATTAGGCCCGCCATAAACATTCTGGCCGCTGACACTTCCGTTGCCGCCGCATAAACCAACATCACAATCGAAGGTGGGATCAAAATGCCAAGCGTACCCGAAGTAGTAATCACGCCCGCGGCGAATTTTTCGGGGTAACCGGCTTTCACCATACCCACGATAACGATAGAACCAATCGCCGCAACGGTTGCTGGGGATGAACCTGAAACTGCGGCAAATAGCATACAGGCCATCACGGATGCCATGGCTAAACCACCACGGACATGTCCTATACTGTCCATCGCAAAATCAATAATCCGCCTTGCTACACCGCCAGTAGATAAAAATGCAGAGGATAAAATGAAGAATGGAATAGCTAATAGGGTGTAATGTTCCGAAGTGGATTCATATAGCTTTAGGGCGACAGAAGCTAAAGAATCATTCGAAAATAATAAAATGGTCAGCATGCTGGAGAAACCGAGCGCAATCGCGATTGGCATGCCTAAAAACATACAGCCGAATAGGACGATAAATAGTATTGCAATCGTCATTATTTATCCCCTTTTTGAGTCTTGTTATGGTCTGCTTCGTCTGCGGGCAGTTTTTTATCGATTAAGTGCATGCTTTCTTTGGCTTCATCGGCAAGGTGGACGCCTGAAGCTTGGTTTCGTAGGATGGCAATAAATAGCTCTAGGAAGCGCCAAGTCAGCATACTGAAACCAATGAGTAAGATGCTTTGTGATAACCAAATAGGGACAGCACCATCTTCTACATCAATCTTAAAGGTGTTCCAAGCAACATCAGGATCGATTGAATGTAGTAAAAACTGAGGGAAATGAATATCTTCCATCGGTACACCGATTTGGTACATTTGGCTTAAATAACTCCAACTGCCTTTTAAAAACAGCCCGCAATAGACTAAACAAATTAAGGTAGTCAGTAGGGCGGTGATTTTTTTGGCCCTTGGTGCTAAGTTTTTAACAAAGGCATCGACACCGATATGGGCACCGACTTTTACGCCATAGGACATACCAAATAACACAAACCAACCACAGAGGGTTAATGTGAGCTCTTGGATCCATAAAAAACCCGTATGGAAGAAAAATCGGGCTACGACCTCGGAAAATACGAGTAGTGTCATTAAGGTGATCAAAAGATTGAGTACACCTTCTTCAAAGTAACCAAAAATTCGCGATATCACAGCTGTACCCCCCTCGCTCAAATACCGCTTAACCCCGAATAGGGTTAAGCGGCGTATTGTCATTATTGTTTATTTGCAGCAACAGCGGCTTCAATCACATCTTTACCGACTTGATCTTCAAACTTAGCCCAAACTGGCTTCATTACATCGACCCATTGTTGGCGTTCAGCAGGTGTTAAAGTCACTAAGGTAGAACGTTTAGAATCAAGGATTAACTTCTTATCTTCGTTGTCTTTCTCGGCCGCGATTTTATTACCTAAGGCGATGGATTCATCTAATGCTTCTTTGATGATCTTACGTTTGTCAGCGGGTAAGCCTTTCCAGAACGCATCAGAAGTCACGACCATGTAATCTAAGACACCATGGTTACTTTCAGTAATATGGCTTTGAACTTCATAGAATTTTTGTGAGTAAGTGTTAGACCAAGTATTTTCTTGACCATCGATGGCGCGGGTTTGTAGCAGGGTGAACACTTCAGAGAAAGGTTTTTTCACTGGGATGGCACCGACGGCATCAAACTGAGCCGCTAATACGTCAGAGGCCATAACACGGAACTTAAGACCCTTAGCATCGGTAGGTTGCTTTAGCGGGGTATTGGCAGAGAATTGTTTCATACCATTGTGCAGATAGCCTAAACCGACAATTCCCTTGCGGCTCATAGAGTTCAGCAGCGTTTGGCCTGCTTCACCTTGTTGGAAACGGTTTACTGCGTCCATATCATTAAATAAAAATGGTAAATCAAATACTTGTAGGCGTTTAGTGTAACGCTCAAATTTAGAGAGTGAAGGGGCCACAAATTGCACATCGTTTAACAAAAGTGCTGCTAACTCATTGTTATCCCCAAATAACTGTGAGTTAGGGAATACGCTGACAGTGTATTCACCCGGTAAACGTTGTTCGACCAGTTCTTTAAATTTAAGTGCCATTTGGCCCTTTGGGGTATTTTCCGCAACAACGTGGGAAAATTTGATTTCAACTGGGGCGGCGAACAGGTTAAAGCTAGTTGCGAACACCGAGGCGAGGGCGAGCATTTTCGCAACGGTTTTCAATGGGCGGGTGATTCCAATCTGTTGATTCAATGTCATTTTTGAGTTCCTTTTTCTGTTGTTAGGATTTGTCCCCAGTCTTGGTTAGTTTGTTACCAAGTGTGAGTAGGAATACAGCCTTGATTTCCCTGAGGTCTGTCTTACTAAAGGCAAATACCACGCCAACTTACGCAGCTTTCTGTAAGTGTTTGGTTACTAAAGTGTAGTTGATTTGATGTTTGTCACACTTTTAGTTTAATGGGTGAGATCTCGCTCACGCTTATTTTTGCTTTGGGTGGAAATCCACCCAAACGGTTATTTCAGCCTTGCTGATGAGTATTCTGTCATTGCTGATTAAGTAAGCGTAATTAGTTATTTTGAGATCAAAATGAGTTTAAAAAATGACTGAGTTTAATAGGTTGATGCCATGGTTTAAGCGAGGAGAAAGCCGTATTGAAGGAAATAAAATAATATCTGGCTTTGAGTTATAGCGTTGAAAAATTAGTCGTCGTCAGCGCCTATGCGTTTAAGAATTGCATCGCTTGGAAGCAATTCTAAGTGGCCGCGTTCATCGAAATACCAACCTGTGATATAGCCTTTTTGGCGCATGCTCACCAGATTCTGCATGACTTCCCGGGCTTCCTTTAGGGCGGTTTGCTCATCGCAGGCGTGGGTGTGTTTTAGGTAAGCCGCAATATGGGTTAAGGAGGCGGATTGGCTGACACTGGCCATAGTGTTGATCTCCAAGTATGCCAAAGGCAGAGTGTGATCAGGCATGGGTGGCAATCATATTTGGTATTTAACGGGAGTATTAAACGTGAAATGACCAATTAAATACGCGCTGATCTAGATCAAGCATAGTTGAGTCGGGCTGAGGGTAAAGTTTATGGGGGAAAAAGTATGGTGGTCGCTACTGGGCTCGAACCAGTGACCCCCTCCTTGTAAGGGAGGTGCTCTCCCAGCTGAGCTAAGCGACCTGGGATAAATTGAGTATTGCAGAATATGGTGGTCGCTACTGGGCTCGAACCAGTGACCCCCTCCTTGTAAGGGAGGTGCTCTCCCAGCTGAGCTAAGCGACCTGGGATAAATTGAGTATTGTAGAATATGGTGGTCGCTACTGGGCTCGAACCAGTGACCCCCTCCTTGTAAGGGAGGTGCTCTCCCAGCTGAGCTAAGCGACCTGGGAATTCTTACATACACAAAGCTAAGTCATTATTCATAGGATGAATGGTGGTCGCTACTGGGCTCGAACCAGTGACCCCCTCCTTGTAAGGGAGGTGCTCTCCCAGCTGAGCTAAGCGACCTGGGAATGACTTATACAGTTAAAGCGTTATATGGTGGTCGCTACTGGGCTCGAACCAGTGACCCCCTCCTTGTAAGGGAGGTGCTCTCCCAGCTGAGCTAAGCGACCTGGGATATAACGGCTTGTAAACCATAACATTATTATTTAATAAAGCTATGGTGGTCGATACTGGGCTCGAACCAGTGACCCCCTCCTTGTAAGGGAGGTGCTCTCCCAGCTGAGCTAATCGACCTCGCTGTGTGGAGCCGTATTATAGGGAGGTTCGATCTAGTGTCAACGCTTTTTAATGAAAAAAGCATTGGTCGCGCTATTTTTGTTCGCATTGGCTTATTGTTAATCACGCCATCAATCAAAGTGTTACTTTATTAAGCCATTAAGGTATCGAATAGCTTTCCCGTCACTTGTTGGGTCGCCAGCTTAATAAGTGAATTGGTGATTGATCAATATTGTATTGCCCAGACTTTTGGACTGATTTTCAGTGGATAGGATGATGGTCTATATAAAGGTTGCTTATATAAAGGAGGCGCGGCTCGGTAGGGGGATTTTATGAGATATATGCAGCTGGCCTGTATGGCCCATTTGCAGCGCAGACTTTGACTGTTAGAATAAGCGCACTTTTTACTGTGATTGTCTTTATCTAGACGACTTTATATAGGTTAGTGTCCCATTATGACAACTAAGACGCGTTTTGCCCCTAGTCCAACAGGCTTTTTGCACGTGGGCGGTGCCCGTACTGCACTTTATTCTTGGTTACAAGCCCGCGCCAATAATGGTGAGTTTGTATTACGCATTGAAGATACGGATATTGAACGTTCGACCCAAGCTGCTTGTGATGCCATTTTAGAAGGCATGAATTGGCTAGGTTTGACTTGGGACGAAGGTCCATATTACCAAACTAAGCGTTTTGACCGTTATAACGAAATCATCGCGCAAATGTTAGAGCAGGGTACAGCATATAAATGTTATTGCTCACGTGAACGCATCGATGCCTTGAGAGAAGCACAAGCAGCAAATGGTGAAGCGCAAAAGTACGATGGCTGCTGCCGTGATTTGCCTGCGCGTGTTCTGTCAGCGGGTGAGAGTGACGAGCCTTTCGTTGTGCGTTTCAAAAATCCAATTGGCGGTTCTGTGGTATTTGACGATCACGTTCGTGGTCGTATTGAATTCTCAAACGATGCATTAGATGACTTGATCATCGCCCGTACCGATGGTGTACCTACCTATAACTTCTGTGTCGTCGTAGACGATTGGGATATGGGGATCACTTGTGTGGTACGTGGGGAAGATCATATCAATAACACTCCGCGCCAAATCAACATCCTTAAAGCGCTAGGTGCACCTATTCCTGAATATGCCCATGTATCGATGATTTTGGGTGATGACGGCGCTAAGTTATCTAAGCGTCATGGTGCGGTGAGCGTAATGCAATATCGTGATGATGGCTATTTACCCGAAGCGCTGCTCAACTATTTAGTGCGTTTAGGTTGGTCACACGGCGATCAAGAAGTTTTCTCTCTCGAGGAAATGAAGCAATACTTTAAGTTAGACGATATTAACAAGGCGCCTTCTGCTTTTAATACTGAAAAATTAGTTTGGTTGAACCAACACTATATTAAGACGCTCGATCCTGACTATGTAGCTTCTCACTTACAGTGGCACATGGACGACCAAAAGATTGATACCTCAAATGGTCCTGCCTTATCTGCCGTCGTCACTGCATTAGCTGAACGCGCCAAGACCTTAAAAGAGTTAGCCGCCTCTAGTCGCTATTTTTATGAAGACTTCGCAGAGTTCGATGCTGAGCAGGCGAAAAAGCATTTACGTGGTGTAGCACTTGAGCCATTACAATTAGTACAGCAAAAGTTAGCCGCATTACCTGAGTGGACTGCTGAGGCGATTCATCAGGCGATTGAAGATACTGCGACTGAATTAAATGTGGGTATGGGCAAAGTGGGTATGCCATTACGCGTTGCTGTCACTGGAGCAGGGCAGTCACCGGGCCTTGATATTACGTTATTTTTAATTGGAAGAAGCCGTTCTGAGCAAAGAATATCCAAAGCGATTGAATTTGTAGCAGATAGAATAAATTCCTAAAAAACGAGTTGACACTTTTAGGTGTGCTGCATAGAATGCGCCACGCAGTTGAGACACAGGCGAGCAAATGCTTGCAGTGCACTTAAATGTAGTTTGATAAGTTTGGGGCTATAGCTCAGCTGGGAGAGCGCTTGCATGGCATGCAAGAGGTCGACGGTTCGATCCCGTCTAGCTCCACCAAACTTACCGCCATATTAAGCGGTGGCAGTGTTAGCAATAATGTTAGCCAAATTAATATGTCCTTGTGTACCCTTCGTTCTTTTGAAGAGTGCGCCTAGGACACCGTAGATGTTAAACGGGGATCTTTATAAAGAAGATTCAAATTAATATGTCCTTGTGTCCCCTTCGTCTAGAGGCCTAGGACACCGCCCTTTCACGGCGGTAACAGGGGTTCGAATCCCCTAGGGGATACCATTTATGTTTTAGAACATAGGGTTCCTAGCAAATAACTAACGAGTTGTTTGGTAAGAACAAATCTAAAATTATCCGATAGGCTGAATATCAGTCACATCGAAAGATTTTGGGGCTATAGCTCAGCTGGGAGAGCGCTTGCATGGCATGCAAGAGGTCGACGGTTCGATCCCGTCTAGCTCCACCAAATTCGCCATATTAAGCGAGAGCTTCTTTTGAAAGAGGTTCAAATTAATATGTCCTAGTGTTCCCTTCGTTCTTTAGAAGAGAGTGCCTAGGACACCGTAGATGTTAAACGGGAACACTGAGTTCAAATTAATATGTCCTTGTGTCCCCTTCGTTCTTTAGAAGAGAGTGCCTAGGACACCGTAGATGTTAAACGGGAACACTGAGTTCAAATTAATATGTCCTTGTGTCCCCTTCGTCTAGAGGCCTAGGACACCGCCCTTTCACGGCGGTAACAGGGGTTCGAATCCCCTAGGGGATACCACTCTATCCTTAAAAGATAGGGTGTCTCACAAACAGCTAACGAGTTGTTTGTAGGATAAAAGTAATACCTCAGTGATGAGGTTAAACATCAGTCCTTGTGTCGCCTTCGTTCTTTATAAGAGTGTGCCTAGGACACCGTAGATGTTAAACGGGAATTTTTTGATATTAAAGAAAGTTCAAATTAATATGTCCTTGTGTCCCCTTCGTCTAGAGGCCTAGGACACCGCCCTTTCACGGCGGTAACAGGGGTTCGAATCCCCTAGGGGATACCACTCTATCCTTAAAAGATAGGGTGTCTCACAAACAGCTAACGAGTTGTTTGTAGGATAAAAGTAATACCTCAGTGATGAGGTTAAACATCAGTCCTTGTGTCGCCTTCGTTCTTTATAAGAGTGTGCCTAGGACACCGTAGATGTTAAACGGGAATTTTTTGATATTAAAGAAAGTTCAAATTAATATGTCCTTGTGTCCCCTTCGTCTAGAGGCCTAGGACACCGCCCTTTCACGGCGGTAACAGGGGTTCGAATCCCCTAGGGGATACCACTCTATCCTTAAAAGATAGGGTGTCTCACAAACAGCTAACGAGTTGTTTGTAGAATAAAAGTAATACCTCAGTGATGAGGTTAAACATCAGTCCTTGTGTCCCCTTCGTTCCTTAGAAGAGTGCGCCTAGGACACCGTAGATGTTAAACGAGAACATTAAGTTCAAATTAATATGTCCTTGTGTCCCCTTCGTCTAGAGGCCTAGGACACCGCCCTTTCACGGCGGTAACAGGGGTTCGAATCCCCTAGGGGATACCACTTTATCTTTAAAAGATAGGGTGTCTCACAAATAGCTAACGAGCTGTTTGTAGGATAAAGCAATAGCTCAGTGATGAGGTTAAACATCAGTCCTTGTGTCCCCTTCGTCTAGAGGCCTAGGACACCGCCCTTTCACGGCGGTAACAGGGGTTCGAATCCCCTAGGGGATACCACTTTATCTTTAAAAGATAGGGTGTCTCACAAACAGCTAACGAGTTGTTTGTAGGATAGAAGTAATACCTCAGTGATGAGGTTAAACATCAGTCCTTGCGTCCCCTCGTTCTTTAGAAGAGAGTGCCTAGGACACCGTAGATGTTAAACGGGAACATTAAGTTCAAATTAATATGTCCTTGTGTCCCCTTCGTCTAGAGGCCTAGGACACCGCCCTTTCACGGCGGTAACAGGGGTTCGAATCCCCTAGGGGATACCAATTTTAATCAAGGTTTATCGAAACGTTGATTAAAGACAATAAACCACCTCATGGTGGTTTTTTGTATCTCAATTTTAAGTGTTTGAATGAGTTTAAGTATTTGATTGAAAATGATGCAATTCATCCCTCATTTCTTAACCTAAAGTTATTCGGCTGATTTCCACTCTATTCTTTCCCTCTAGATCTTATGCTGACCAATCTATTGTGAGCTTATCTCACGCGTTGTCATTCTGCTCAATTGCATTGCC
Organism: Shewanella putrefaciens; assembly: GCF_016406305.1. Lineage (NCBI taxonomy): Bacteria > Pseudomonadati > Pseudomonadota > Gammaproteobacteria > Alteromonadales > Shewanellaceae > Shewanella > Shewanella putrefaciens. The sequence continues at coordinate 2,926,077 of NZ_CP066369.1, read as the reverse complement.
TAGCTGCTAGCGGCTCTTGCTATATCAATGCCGCAGATATCAAACGGGTTTGAGGTATGGATATGGTCAGGGAGATTTGCCCGAAGGGGCGGCTTAGTTGAGGACTGATTTGAGATAAAATAAGGCGACACTTATTTACCGTTTTCACAGTTATTCACCGCTATTCACAGTTTTGTGTCGCCTTGCATCATTTAACCTTTGGCTTACTCTACACCTAAGAAACCACCAGTTTGGTGAGCCCATAGCTGTGCATAGATACCGCCTGCGGCAATTAGCTCTTGATGCGTACCTTGCTCGACGATACGACCCTGATCTAGCACTATCAGCCTATCCATGGCGGCAATGGTCGAAAGACGATGGGCGATGGCGATAACGGTTTTGCCTTGCATTAACTCATACAAACTTTCTTGAATTGCGGCTTCGACTTCAGAATCCAGTGCCGATGTGGCTTCATCGAGCAATAGGATCGGCGCATTTTTTAATAACACCCGCGCAATCGCAATACGTTGCCTTTGCCCACCGGAGAGTTTTACTCCGCGCTCTCCGACCTGGGCATCTAAGCCATGATTACCGTTGGGATCGGTAAGTTCATTAATAAAATCATGGGCCTGAGCCTGTTTAATGGCACAATTTAGTTGCTCATCAGTGGCATTAGGGTTGCCATAGAGAATATTTTCACGGATGGTGCGGTGCAAGAGTGAAGTGTCTTGGGTCACCATGCCGATTTGTGAGCGCAGAGAATCTTGCCTAACTGTTTTTATGTCTTGATCATCAATACTAATTTGACCATTTTCAACATCATAAAAACGCATTAGTAGGTTAACTAGGGTCGATTTTCCTGCGCCAGAGCGACCTACGAGTCCCACTTTCTCCCCGGCTTTAATCGTCAGATTAAGGTGGTCAATTACCCCGGTTTGTTCACCGTAATGGAAGTCCACTTGGTTAAAATCAATTTTACCTTGGGTGACAGTAAGTTCTTTGGCATCGGGTGCGTCTTGAATAATCGTCGTTTTCGAAAGGGTATTCATCCCATCGGTGACAGTGCCGATATTTTCAAATAACGAACTGATTTCCCACATGATCCACTGTGACATACCGTTTAAGCGTAGCGCTAAACTCACGGCGATGGCGATGGCTCCAACGGTAATAGCGCTATCAACCCAAAGGGCAATTGAAACCGCTGCAATACTGAATGCAAGCAGGTAGTTGATCACTTGCACGCTGACACTTATTCCAGTCACTAAGCGCATTTGGCGATAAACCGTGTCCAAGAAGCTATACATGCTTTCCTTTGCATAGTCGGCTTCTTTATCCGTATGGGCAAAAAGTTTCACTGTGGTGATATTGGTGTAGCTATCGACAATACGCCCCGTCATGGTTGACCGAGCATCCGCTTGTTCAGTGGAAACCGTTTTCAATCTAGGGACAAAATACCATTGCAGGCCAATGTAGAGCGCTAACCAGACTAACATTGGCAGCACTAAACGCACATCCGCGCTGGCAATCATCACTAACATAGACGTGAAATACACTAAAATGTAAACCAACACATCGAGCAGCTTCATCACAGTTTCACGCACGGCCAAAGAGGTTTGCATGACTTTAGTGGCAATTCGGCCCGCGAAATCATTCTGATAGAAAGACACGCTCTGCTTAAGTAAATAACGATGGGCAAGCCAACGAATGGACATGGGATAATTGCCAAGCAGGGTTTGATGCATGATGAGTGCGTGTAATAACACCAATAATGGCATGACTATCATTACCATAGCGCCCATCAACAGCAGGGTTGTGCCTTCATCTTGGAATAGGGTCTGGGGATTTTTGTTCACTAACCAATCGACTAATTGGCCCATAAAGCCAAATAGCGAGACCTCAAGCATGGCCAGTAGTGCAGTAAGCACTGACATGAGTATCAATGGCAGCTCATAGCCTTTAGTGTAATGGCGACAAAAAGCATAAATGCCCGTTGGGGGTTTAGTGGGCTCTACATCGGGTAGGGCTTCAACCCAAGATTCGAATCGTTTAAACATGAATTGGCTCTATGATTTAGGGTAAAAAGTAGACGTGCCTAGCATATAGGATATCGGCTGAACACGCCTTAAAAGCTGCGAAATGATTCAGTTCCGTTTTCCGCTAGTCCAATAGGGTAGATTTACGTAAAGTAACCGACAAGCGATTAATTGTGAGCGGATATTGTCGAGCATACTGGGAATGAAAAGAACAGATCATATAGAGTGCAATGCCGATAGTGGTGAGTTGCAGTTAAAGGCGCATTCGGCGCCTATTCGAGGTGAACTCTCGTCTGCTATCTGCCGTGAGGCTCGTCTGAGTCGTGACCCTCGTTTTGATGGGAAATTCTTTGTGGGAGTGTTAACCACAGGTATTTATTGCCGAAATGTGTGTCCAGCCGTGGCGCCAAAGGAAGAAAATGTGCGCTATTTTGAGTCCCAAGTCAAAGCGGCGCAGGCGGGATTACGCCCCTGTTTACGTTGCCGGCCCGACAGTGCGCCAGGTTCCAACCCGTGGAAAGGGACTGGCACAACGCTCGATAGGGCGCTTGGCTTGATCGATGCCGGTTTACTCTGCGGTGAGCAAGCGTTAACGGTCGATGGGCTTGCCGATAAATTGGGGATCAGTAGTCGCTACCTCAATAAGCTTTTCAGCGAAGGTTTTGGCACTTCACCTAAACAATACGCGCTCTATCGCCAGTTGTTGTTTGCCAAACAACTCTTGCATCAAACCCAATTACCTATCACTCAGGTGGCGCTTGCGGCGGGATTTAACAGTATTCGCCGCTTTAATGAGGCGTTTCAGCAGCGGCTGCAACTGACGCCCACACAGTTAAGAAAAACATCACTGAAAAAAGCTGCAAAAATGACTGAGATTGAAATCGCTACGGAAAAAAACGGCTTAAGCACAATGCTAGATCTGTCCCATGGGCTCACTTTGTACCAATATTACCGACCTCCCCTCGATTGGTCGGCGCAACTGGCTTTTTTTCGGCTACGCGCCGTGGCCGGAATGGAATGGTTTACACCGCTGGACAAGTTAAACGGGGGCGCTGGGATAACGTCAGATTCCATGCAGCATATAGCCTGCGAGGATGAGGCAACTTCCCTTGAATATGGTCGCTGTATTGCCATAGGCAAAATGCGCGCTGTCGTTCAAATTGCCCACGAACCTTCATTGCACAGATTCAAACTGACAGTGATGTTGACCGCAGACTCCCCATTAGAGGCGTTACAAAAACTCATTCTTGAAGTGCGGCGCATACTCGATCTCGACGCAGACATGCAGTTGATTGAACAGAATTTACAGGCCCTGCCTCAGCTTAATTTAGTGCCGTTTAGTGGGCTGCGAATTCCGGGGGCGGGGTCCTTATTTGAGGCGGTTTGCCGCGCAATTTTAGGCCAGCAAGTGACAGTGGCTCAAGCGACTAAGCTACTTAATCAATTGGTTGAAGCCTATGGTGAGCGGTTTGAACTCAATGGCCGCGAATATCGGTTGTTTCCAACGCCTGAAACGATCCGTGGGGCGAGCTTGAGTGAACTTAAAATGCCGGGGGCGCGTAAACTGGCATTAAATGCATTAGCGGCTTTTATTTGTGAGAACGCCGATGCAAGTGTCGACGATTGGTTAAGCGTTAAAGGTATTGGCCCCTGGACAATTGCCTACGCCAAACTTCGAGGTCTTGGCGATCCCAATATCTTTTTGCATTCGGATCTTATCGTTAAAAAGCGGTTATTGGCGCACTATTTAGGTCACTATGACAAGGATAGGCTTAACGCTTTAGGGGAGGATGTTTTAAAACCCCTTGATTACCCTCAACTATGTCAGCAGTTAGGGCGAGATATTGCCCCCTGGGGTAGTTATTTAACCTTCCAGTTGTGGCATCAAGTGTGATTCAATACCGTTTAATATTAAGAGGTTATCTATGTCTTATTTAACACATCGATTAAATGTCGCGCCGAGCAGTGCAGCATATTTACCCTGCGTAGCACAGCAATTAGTGACGCCAGTTGGCGTTTTACAGCTTAATGCGAATCCCTATGGGATCAGTCATTTAACCCTTGTTGGTTCGTCCCGAACCGACATTCCTTTAGCCAATAGCACTACAGATGACGTCAATCGAGCTAAGGCCCATATCAACGAAGCTGTGGAGCAGCTTGAGCAATATTTTGCGGGTAAGCGCCTTGGGTTTGAATTGGCCCTTGCTCCTAAAGGGACGGATTTTCAGCGCCAGGTTTGGCAAGCGTTGCTGGATGTGAATTATGGCCAGAGTTGCAGTTATTCCGACATTGCCGAGCAGATTGGTAGGCCAAAGGCCGTGCGTGCCGTCGGCGCGGCGAATGGGGCAAATCCCATCGCCATTATCGTGCCATGCCATAGGGTGATAGGGAAAAATGGCAAGTTAACTGGCTATGCCTATGGGCTCGAGATGAAACAACAGTTGTTAATGCTGGAATCGGCGAGCAAGCGTGCGAGTTTTACGCTAGAATAGCCGCCATATTTGTTATTGATGAGCTATTACATTTTTTATGACCCAAGCTTCTTCCCCAGTGGCAAGCTTTGCCCAACTCGGTATTATTGCACCGCTCCATAATCGACTCACTGAGTTAGCTTATGTTTCTCCAACACCAGTGCAAATGGCAACCATTCCTGCTGTGCTGGCGGGGCGCGATATCTTAGCGGGCGCGAATACGGGATCGGGTAAAACGGCGGCCTTTGCCGTACCTCTGCTACAGCAATTGGTTGAAGCTAAAACACTCGATAAATCTGGGTCTTACGTCCGTTGTTTAGTGCTGGTGCCCACGCGGGAACTCGCCCAGCAGGTTGCCGACAGTTTTTTATCCTATGCCTCCCATTTAAACGGCCAACTTAAGATAGTTGCCGCTTTTGGTGGCGTCTCTGTTAATGCGCAGATGCAAAGTTTACGTTCGGGGGCCGACGTATTAGTGGCGACACCGGGCCGATTGTTAGATCTGCTATCGAGCAATGCAATCAAATTAAGCCGGGTGAGTGCCCTAGTGCTCGATGAGGCCGATCGCATGTTAAGCCTTGGTTTTACTGAAGAATTAACCCAAGTGCTTGCCGCTTTACCGGGCAAGAAACAAACCTTGCTTTTCTCGGCGACATTCCCCGAAGAAGTGCGTGAGTTAACGGCAAAACTGCTTAACGATCCGCTTGAATACCAATTACAAAGCGAGCAGCAAAGCACGATTCATCAGCGGGTGATCACAGTTAACCGCCCAATGAAAACTGCCTTGCTCGCGCATCTGATTAAAGAACACCAATGGTCACAGGCACTTATTTTTGTCAGCGCTAAAAATACCTGTAATCACCTCGCACAAAAGCTGTCTAAACGGGGGATTAGTGCAGAGGTGTTCCATGGTGATAAAGCCCAAGGTGCGCGCACCCGCGTACTCGATGGTTTTAAAAATGGTGAGATTAGTGTGTTAATTGCCACAGATATTGCCGCCCGCGGTATCGATATCGATAAGCTCCCCGTGGTGATCAATTTTGACCTGCCAAGAAGTCCTGCGGACTATATGCATCGTATTGGCCGCAGCGGCCGTGCTGGTGAAGCGGGTCTGGCGGTGACCTTGATTTCCCATGAGGATTATCACCACTTTGGCGTGATAGAGAAAAAGAACAAACTCAAGCTAGAGCGTGAACAGATAGCCGGTTTTGAAGCCGATGATGAGATGCCCGCAGAATTATTAGAGCAAGGCAAACCTGTCGCTAAGCCCGAAGGTACAGGTAAAAAAAAACGTAAACAGTTACCGACTGCCAATGTTGAATTTTGGGGCAAAAAATCTTAAGTCGTTGGGCGCGAGCTATGCTTAGCTTATCCTTATGCCCCGAGTCATCTTACTGGTGGAAGCAATATGCAGCATTTATTTTGGTTAATTGAAGGTAAGATCGCTGGCCGCAGCGGCCCAAATAAAGATCCTTGGGATTTAGCTGAGTTGAAGTCGGCAGGTATTGGTGCGGTACTGTCGGTTAATGGTGGGGAAGGGTGTGAGCCCGGTACGTTTAAGCACCATGGCCTAAGGTATGAATGTATCCCTTTCTCCCGAAATGTACCGCCACAGGAGGGCGATGTGACTATCTGTGTCGCTCAACTTCCTAAGGCATTGAGTTTTATTCGCCAATGTGAGGCCGAGAATATTCCGGTCGTTATCCATTGCCGCTCGGGTAAGGATCGCACAGGACTCATTATGGCCTATTACCTGATGGCGAATGGCGCCGCGCCACTGCATGCAGTGAGCCAAGTGCGTAGCATCCGCGATATCGCTTTTACGGCTGAAGGTTGGGATCAATTTGCCTTCGATGTGTTATACGCATTACAAGATTGAGGCGCGGCATACTCGCCATAGACAAAGCTATTAATATGCAATAATTCAAACTATTAAATAATTCAAATATTAATAGTTTGATTCGTTTGACCTTAGTCATCAAATTTTTACTGTGTTAAGGTTATGCTATCCGTAGGTTGGTTTTAGTGAGTTATCTATCTAATTATGAAGAGTAAAGCCAGTCAGTCGCAGGGACTATTATTATTCCGGTTATCACAGACGCAGGTCTTCGCCTTAGGCACGCTTAAAGTGCGTGAGTTAGTGCCCTATACACCGCTGAGTAAAATCCCCCAATCCCATCCGACCATTCTTGGTGCCGCGACGATTCGTGGCCATACCATTCCGGTAATCGATATGGCGGCGGCCATTGGCTATCGTCCAATAACGGATGAAGAGCGTAAACATTGCTATATCATCATTACCGATTGCCAGCGAATGATTATCGGCTTTCTCGTGCGTGGCATAGATAAGATCATTGAGTGTAACTGGCGTGATATTGAGGCACCTTCTGCGAATTTAGGAAAAAATGCCTTCTTAACCGGGGTGACGCGTTTTGAGGAACAGTTGGTGCAGCTACTCGATGTGGAGTTATTGCTATCGAAAATCTTCCCTGATAATCCACAGGCTAATCGCGCGATTCTGACCGATGTGCAACGTGAAAAATTAAAACCGATGAATATTCTGCTGGTGGATGACTCTAAGGTTGCCCGTAAGCAGTTATCCGACGCCTTAGATACCATTAATATTCCTTATTTTGTCACCGCCGATGGCAAAGAGGCTTTGGCCATGATGGAGCAGGCTGCGGCCGAACATCATCCTATTGATATTTTAGTGAGCGATATTGAAATGCCAGGACTCGATGGTTATGAGTTGGCATTTGAGGTGCGCGATAATCCACAAACTGCGAATGCTTATATTATTCTGCATACCTCACTCTCCAGTGAGATCAGCGTCAGCCAAGCCCACCAAGTGGGCGCTAATGAAGCGCTGACAAAGTTTGATGCCCATGAGCTTATCGACGCCATGTTGCGTGGTGCCGATCTGGCGGCAAAAAAGCCTAAGTAGATTATTTTGTCTGTTTTTTGTTGGATGAGGGGATAAAGTTTGCTTATTTTCCTGCAAAACTAGACAAGTTCCACCACATCCTATAAAAACCTTATTGGCCTCAGATCCGAAGGCGTGGGTTGGGAACACTCGACCGAAATATAATAACGATAGGTTAAGTAATGAAACAAGAATCATCATTTCTAGCTAAGTTGGCTAATGGCAGTTTAGTGTTGCAAATTCTCGTGGGGATAGTGGCAGGTATTATCTTAGCCAGCTTTTCACAGGACTGGGCTAAGCAAGTTGCATTTTTAGGCAGTTTATTTGTGGGTGCGTTAAAGGCGATAGCCCCTATTCTCGTGTTCATCCTAGTGGCATCCTCCATTGCCAATCAAAAGAAAAATACGCAAACCAATATGCGTCCCATCGTCGTGCTCTATTTGTTGGGGACTTTTGCCGCCGCACTCACCGCCGTTATTCTCAGTAGTATTTTCCCCACCAATCTAGTGTTAGTGGCTGGAGTTGAAGGCACCAGTCCACCACAGGGAATTGGTGAGGTGATCAATACCTTGCTTTTTAAGCTGGTGGATAATCCAGTGAATGCGTTAATGACGGGCAACTATATTGGTATTTTGGCCTGGGGCGTGGGTTTAGGTCTGGCACTGCACCATGCGAATGATTCGACCAAGCAAGTATTTGCCGATATGAGCCATGGTATTTCACAAATGGTGCGCTTTATCATCCGTTTAGCGCCTATCGGTATTTTTGGTTTAGTTGCGGCGACATTTGCCGAAACCGGTTTTGCTGCCATTGCGGGTTATGCGCAGTTACTGGCGGTATTATTGGGAGCCATGGCGATTATTGCGCTCATAGTTAACCCGCTGATAGTGTACGTGAAAATCAAACGTAATCCCTATCCATTGGTGCTACGTTGTCTGCGAGAAAGTGGTGTCACGGCCTTTTTTACCCGTTCGAGCGCTGCCAATATCCCGGTCAATATGGCGCTGTGTGAGAAGTTAAATCTGCATGAAGACACCTACTCAGTCTCGATCCCCTTAGGTGCCACCATCAATATGGGTGGTGCTGCGATCACTATTACCGTATTGACCCTAGCGGCAGCTCATACCTTAGGTATTCAAGTCGATTTGCTGACGGCATTACTATTAAGCGTGGTTGCCGCCATTTCAGCCTGTGGTGCGTCCGGCGTTGCGGGTGGGTCGTTATTGCTAATTCCTCTGGCCTGTAGCTTGTTTGGCATTTCTAACGATGTCGCCATGCAAGTGGTCGCGGTGGGCTTTATTATTGGTGTTGTCCAAGATGCCGCCGAAACGGCATTGAACAGCTCTACCGATGTGATTTTTACGGCTGCCGCTTGTGAAGCTGCTGAAAACAAAGCTAAACTTGGATAAAGTGTGCTGTTGTTAGTGTAAGCAGAAAGCATCATAGAAGCAGTCACTTAGGTGGCTGCTTTTTTATGGGAGTAATTATGATCCTTTTTGATTTTAAAGCGTTAGATGCGGCAAAGCCTTGGTATGGTGTAAACGACACTGTAATGGGCGGTTTATCCCGCAGTAAGCTCACCATTTCCCCCTTAGGTTATGGTGTTTTTAGTGGCCATGTGTCCTTGGCGAATGGCGGAGGGTTTGCTTCGGTGCGCGCTGAGTTTAACGCTGTGGATGTGAGCGCGTTCACTGGGATTTACCTTGAACTCGATGGTGGCCGGGCTAAACATTACAAAGTGAATTTAAAGGATGTGGATACTCCGCAGAGCACGGTTTATCAGGCTCCTATGCCAGCACCGAGCCACCAAGCTTTTGGGGTTAATGGCACAAGTGCGTTGCACTGGCAGCGTATTGAAATTCCCTTCAGTGACTTTCTACCCCAATGCCGAGGCAAACCCATTGCCCGTGTGGCAATCGATTTGACGAGACTATCGAGTTTAGGGTTAGTTATCGGGGCACAGCAAAGCGGTGATTTTGATTTAAAAATTAAATCGATAGGCTGTTATTAGGGATAAGTAGCTACTTATCCCTTTATGGCATTTATGATCTCAGGACTGAATGCCAACTATGCGCCGACTATGCCTAAAGGAGCGGCATGTTGCCAAGCGCCGCGGGTAAAGTCAGGGAAATTGACTGAGTTACTGCGGTTATTCAGCGATTGCTCGCTTAGGATATTCACCACGGACCAAGACGCGCCATCGTACACATCCTGATCTAAAGCTTCGCCGTTGCGCAGGCAATAAATCATCCGCCATAGCATCACAAAGTCCATGCCGCCGTGACCGCCGTTGATTTCAGCCTCTTTACCTATGCGTTGCCACTGTGGATGGTCATATTTGTCGTACCACTTTTGCATGTCCATATCCCACTCGTGGTAACTCTTACCAAAACCGCCATGTTCGACGGCAATTCGATTCGGGAAACCTGCAAACACGCCATTGGTGCCTTGGATCAAATTGTGGCGACTGTAAGGTCTTGGGGTCGTAGTGTCATGTTGCACCATGATGGTCCGACCTTTAACTGTTTTTATCAGGCTGGTATTGATATCCCCATTAATGTATTTGAGCTGATTGCGCTCGTGATCGGCGGGAAATTCACGTTTAGCATAGAGCGCACGGCCAAGGGCGGGGGAACTCATCGAGGTTAAATAATCAAATCTGTCGCCGCGGTTGATATTCATATACTGGGACACAGGCCCTAAACCGTGGGTGGGATACAAATTACCGTTGCGTTTAGTATGCCAGTAGGTCCGCCATGAGCCAGTTTTATGGTCGATTTCCTTCATCTGCCAGCGCAGCTCGTGGATATAGGCGGCTTCACCGTGGAGCAACTCACCAAACACGCCTTGGCGCACCATGTTGAGCACCATAAGTTCTTCACGGCCGTAGTTGACGTTCTCCATCATCATGCAGTTTTTCTGGGTGCGTTCGGCGGTATCGACAATTTGCCAGCATTCCTCAACCGTGAGTGCTAACGGCACTTCGACAAAGGCGTGTTTACCGCTCTCCATGGTTTCTATCGCCATAGGCGCATGCCATTCCCAGGGAGTAGAAATAATCACAATATCAATATCATCACGGCTTAACAGCTCGCGATAGCTCAGGTCATTACCCGTATAAACAGCGGGTTTGGGGCGATTTTGTTTAACGATATGATCTACGGCTCTATCAATAACCGCTTGGTGAGTATCGCAAATCGCTTTGAGTTCAACGCCTTCTAAATGGCAAAACTGCTCGACATGGCTAAAGCCCCGCTCGCCGACCCCGATAAAGCCAACTCGAACCACCTCCATCTTGGGTGCTATGAGGCCGATAACGGATTTACCCGCTTGAGGTTTAGGGGCGGCGCTACTGGCGTTGGCATTGAGGGCAATATTGGCGGTGACGAGCCCAGCGGTGACGGCACCCGCGGCTTTAAGGAAATGACGACGGTGAATGTTATGCATAGGCTTCCTGCTTTTTTTGTTTTGTAGGGATATTGAAATATCACTTGGTCTTATTTGTACGGTCATTCACTTATGGGTTATATCAGAAACCCTATTAAAATTGGCAATAAAAGATGTAACAAACTCATTCATTGGAGCGGATAAGTCTTTTAGCTGCCTTTACTTTAGCGATAAGTAAATAGTGATAAAGATCGCGTTTTTATTTTTCGATTGAGCTACACTGCCGATTAATTAGTCAAGGGTATTTATCTTTTATATTTTAAATATTTAGCAAATTTTAATTAACTAAAAAATTACATTTGGGGTTAATTGGAGGGAATTTGCTGCTCAGGGGAGTAAAGCGTTAAATGGGTTCTATGCTTAATGTACTACCACAACTGACATTCACTTTAGGTGATTGGGTATTGCATAAGGATATCAGGATGTCTGGGATTGAAAAACGCCGTCGCCTTCATTGGCGGGAGACAGATATGCAAAATCGTGAAATTATAGGTCGTTGGTTAGATGAGCGTCCTCTATTAGGGGATAAGATCACTTTATATAAAGAAGACGAAAAATATTTCTTAGAAACCTGGTTTAGCGATGGTTGCCATAGTTTAGATGAAGTCCATATGACTGATCTGCCCGAAGGTCGCAAAGTCGAAGATGTGGGCGGCAATTTCTTTGGCGAATACTTTCTGGTGACACCTTCGTTGCAGCTACAATTTTGTAATGAACAGGGCTGTTACTTCCAAGTCGATAAATTAATGGCTGATATCGATTTTAATCAGCGCGTTGCTTAAAGTCGCTGCTTGCTAAGGGGCCGCATTAATTAGGCCCCTTAGGTTTGGTCAATGGCTTATTCGCTAAAAGGGTGCTTGCTGTAAAAGCACATGGCCTTGCCAGAGTAGGGATGGCTAAAACATAAATCTTGGGCGTGTAGGCATAACCGTGGCCTAGCGCCGATGACCTCCGCGTTACCGTAAAACTCATCCCCTAAAATAGGATGCCCAAGGGCAAGCATATGCACACGTAACTGATGGGTGCGGCCTGTTTGCGGCGAAAGCTCGACTAAGGTGCTGTTTTCTCGGTGCTCTAATACTCGGTAATAAGTGAGGGCGCTTTTGCCGCCCGTTTCTCCCGCCTGCAGTACTTTCTGATAGGGCGGATGTGCGCTGTCCGGCGCAATGGGCAGATCAATCACTCCCTGTTGCTGCGGCACATGTCCCATTACTTCGGCAATATAGACTTTCTTACTCTGCCGGTCTTGGAACTGAGTCTTTAAATGGGATTCGGCTTTTTTATTGCGGGCGAACACCATAATACCCGAGGTCGCACAGTCGAGCCTATGTACTAGAATCGTTTCAGGATAAAGGCGTTGTAAGCGGGTTAGCGCACAATCGAAGGTGTGGGCCGCTATCCCCGGATTAGACAATAAACCTGAGGGTTTATTGATGATAATCAAGTCTCTATCTTTATAGCGGATGTCTAGCCAGGGAACTGCCGGGGGCTGGTAATCAAATATCTGCATCTTATCCTCATCTTAGCGCGCTAATACTAGCAAAATTTAGCTAGGCACACAGCATAATCTGCAGCGGGTTTGCTGTTTGAGGGCAATAGCGCCTCGAGGAGACGTTGCTCGCCATTATCATCCTTGAGTAACGGAAAGTGATATATCTAAGGTAAATACTCGCTGGGGGTTTTACGGCTCCAAATACGGGTATAGGCCATCAATTGCGGATAAAAAGTGCGAAATGCGGTTTCGGTTTCTATCTGCATCTTGGCTAAAATCTTATCTGCTCCGTTAAATAGAGCGCTTTGTGGGTGATTCTTTGCCCTTTGTGCTAATGCCTGTTGTATGCCTTTAGGCGTAGCATAGTTGTTTAACCAGTCCTCGCGGCGCATGTCGGCAATTAGGCTTAGGAGTGGCTGTGGATGGTAGGCATCGCTGCCCTGTGATGCAAAAATATCCAGCTCGTTGTAAGCTTTTAAACTAAAATTCTGTAGCGTCTCGGGGTGGTATTCTTCCCAGTAGTAGGCTAAATAATGATCGAAGCTTACAAACATTAGATCCGCTGCTATGATTTTTAACTGCGCAGGAAATAACTCAAGTAATTCTTGGGTGAGTTCATGACTGGCGCAAAGTCTATTTATTTCCTGACTTAGCCATAAGCCCTGACGCAATGGTGCGGGTGCGTCGGCAATCGGTGCAGTAATATAGTTGCCCGCGAGATTTGCGGCGAGATGGGTTTTGCTAATATCGGCGAGATGTAAGTGTGTAAGAAAGTTCATTTTTTGTGCTTGGTTAATCGCGTCTACCCACGGTATCATGTGCGGGCGCGCTTAGGAAAGCGCAATAGGCAAAAATGCTGTGCTTTTTTATATTTAGCGAGCAAATTATTTAGCCAGATAGCTTAGCATTCCAATGTGGACACTGGAATTGCGTGGCTTGTTAATCTGGTATCAAACCAACAACCTTTTAGGATCATGGATGATGTGGAACTGGTTCATCAAAATGCTCGGTAAAGACGAGCGTTCCAAGCGCAAGAAAGTGCTTGTCGATATTCCCTATGAACAACACCGTTTTAGTCTGGATAATTTTGCTCGTCATCGAACTAAGTTCGACAACGACGATGCATTAGAATTGGCGGACTTAGATGAGCAGGATTCAGGGCAAGAAGTGCATCTGGATAACAAGTAATCTTGATATTCTTGGCCTCTAACCATAGACTAGCCGCCGTTCTAAGCTATGTAGAGGCCAATCCATGCGTGTTGCAGACTTTTCCTTCGATCTTCCCGATGAGCTGATCGCTCGTTATCCTATGGCGCAGCGTAATGCGTCACGTCTGTTAACCTTAGATGGTAACTCTGGTGCGCTCGCTGATAAACAGTTTACCGATCTGCTGGGAATGATAAATCCCGGCGATTTAATGGTGTTCAACAATACCCGAGTGATCCCCGCGCGCCTGTTCGGCCAAAAGGCCAGCGGCGGCAAATTAGAGATTTTAGTTGAGCGTATGCTCGATGATAAGCGCATCCTCGCCCATGTCCGCAGCTCTAAATCTCCTAAAGTGGATTCGTTAATTCTGCTCGACGGCGGCTATCAAATGAAGATGCTCGCCCGTCACGATACCTTGTTTGAACTTGAGTTGTTATCCGAGTTAACCATTTTAGAGGTGCTCGAAGCGGTAGGGCATATGCCGCTGCCACCATATATCGACAGACCCGATGAGGATGCCGATAAAGAGCGTTATCAAACTGTATATAACCAAAACCCAGGTGCAGTTGCAGCGCCTACGGCGGGATTACACTTTGACGATGCCATGCTCGAGGCGTTAAAGGCGAAGGGCGTAAATATTGCATTTGTGACCTTGCATGTGGGCGCGGGTACTTTTCAACCCGTGCGCGTCGATACTATTCTTGAGCACAAAATGCATTCCGAGTGGGCTAATGTGCCGCAGGATGTGGTGGAGTTAATTGCTAAAACCAAAGCAGCGGGTAAACGTGTGGTTGCCGTTGGCACGACGTCGGTGCGCTCCTTAGAGAGTGCGGCGCGCGCAAGCCACGGTGAGCTTAAAGCCTTTAGTGGCGATACCGATATCTTTATCTACCCCGGTTATCAATTCCAAGTCGTCGATGCCATGGTGACAAACTTTCATCTACCTGAGTCGACGCTGATCATGCTAGTCAGTGCCTTTGCCGGTTTTGACCATGTGATGGCGGCTTATCGCCATGCCATCACTGAAAAATATCGCTTCTTTAGCTATGGCGATGCCATGTTTGTGACGAAAAAAGCCCACTAGAGCAAGATTTTGTTTTAAAATGGCCGCCCAAATTGCGTTGGTGCGGCATTTTTTTACCCTTAAAGGTTGAACCTTTTAAGGCTGTCCCCATCTCTATTGTTAATCAAAATGGCATTAGTCATTAAAAATGTAGTCAGACTGTTTATCTGGCGAGGTGAATTATGAAATTTGAATTAGATACTACCGACGGCCGTGCACGCCGTGGTCGGTTGATTTTTGACCGTGGCACAGTAGAAACCCCCGCATTTATGCCGGTGGGAACCTACGGAACAGTGAAAGGCATGACGCCGGAAGAAGTGCGTGCCACTGGCGCCGATATTCTGCTGGGTAACACTTTTCATTTATGGTTGCGCCCAGGCGAAGAAATCATGCGTAAACACGGTGACTTACATGATTTTATGAACTGGCAGCGCCCCATTTTAACCGACTCGGGCGGCTTCCAAGTCTTTAGTCTTGGCGATATTCGTAAAATTACCGAAGAAGGTGTGCATTTCCGCTCGCCCATCAATGGTGAGAAAATCTTCTTAGATCCTGAAAAATCAATGCAAATTCAAGATGCATTGGGCAGTGATGTTGTGATGATTTTTGACGAATGTACCCCGTATCCTGCGACTGAAGATGAAGCACGCAAGTCCATGCAGATGTCGCTGCGCTGGGCTAAACGTTCCCGTGACGAATTTGACCGCCTAGAAAATCCCAATTCTTTATTTGGCATTATTCAGGGTGGTGTGTATGAAGATTTACGCGACGAAAGCTTAAAAGGCTTAGTCGATATAGGTTTCGACGGTTACGCCGTCGGTGGTTTGGCCGTAGGAGAGCCAAAGGAAGATATGCACCGCATTCTTGAGCATATCTGCCCGCAAATTCCTGCGGATAAACCTCGCTATCTGATGGGGGTCGGTAAACCAGAGGATTTAGTTGAAGGTGTGCGCCGCGGTATCGACATGTTTGACTGTGTGATGCCAACCCGTAACGCCCGCAACGGTCATCTGTTTACCAGTGAAGGCGTGATTAAGATCCGCAATGCGCGGCATCGTGATGACACTTCACCGCTCGATACTAAGTGTGATTGTTATACCTGTAAAAACTATTCACGGGCATACCTTTACCATTTAGATCGTTGTAATGAGATTCTGGGTGCGCGTTTAAACACCATTCACAACTTGAGATACTATCAAATGTTAATGGAAGGTTTGCGCGGTGCGATTGAGACAGGTACATTAGACGCCTTTGTGAAGGACTTCTATACCAGTCAAGGTCGTGAAGTACCAGAGTTAGTTGATTGATTTTTTGCTAATAAGAAGAGAAAACTATGTTTATTTCAAATGCATATGCAAGCGCAGCCGGTGCACCACAGGGTGGCGGTACTATGGAACTGATTTTCATGCTGGCGATTTTCGGCTTGATTTTCTATTTCATGATTTTCCGTCCGCAATCAAAACGCGTTAAAGAGCACAAAAATCTAATGTCATCATTAGGTAAAGGTGATGAAGTGCTGACCAGCGGCGGGATTTTAGGCAAGATTGCAAAAATCAGCGATGAAAGTGATTACGTGTTACTGAGCTTAAACGACACGACCCAAATCACGATCAAAAAAGACTACATTGCAGCTGTATTGCCTAAGGGCTCTATCCAGTCGTTGTAAGCCAAGAGGGCTCAGGCGTGTTAAATAAATACCCAATGTGGAAAAACATTATGGTGATACTTATTATCACCATAGGTTGTTTCTATGCTGTACCGAACCTGTTTGGTGAGGATCATGCGGTGCAAGTGGTGGCGACTCGAGGTGCTGAAGTCACTGCATCTACCCAAGCCAGAGTGAACGAGCTGTTAGCCAGTAAGGGCATTGCGGTAAAGCGCTCTGAGCTTGAAAAAGGTCAATTGTTGGTTCGTGTACAAAATGCGGATCAACAATTACTGGCAAAAGAAGTGATTGCCGAAAGTTTAGGTGACAAGTTTACCGTGGCACTTAACTTAGCTCCTGCGACGCCCCAGTGGCTAGAGTCCATGGGCGGTAGCCCTATGAAACTCGGTCTCGACCTTCGCGGCGGTGTGCACTTCCTGATGGAAGTGGATATGAGCGAAGCCATCCGCAAGATGGAAGAAGCGAAAATCGCCGATTTTCGTGCGCAATTACGGGAAGAAAAAATCCGTTATGCCGGCATTCGTAATAATGCTAACGGTATCGAAATCAAGTTCCGTGATGCTGAAAGTCTAGCCAGTGCCGAGCGTTTCCTGAAATCCCGCAGCAACGATATGGTGTTCAGTGATGTGAGCAAGGGTGAAGATTTTGCCCTGCAAGCTGTGATGAGCGAAGCCTATCTCAAGCAGGTTAAGGAAGAAGCGCTACAACAAAACATTACCACTATCCGTAACCGTGTTAACGAGTTAGGCGTGGCAGAACCTGTAGTGCAACGTCAGGGTGCAGAACGCATTATCGTTGAGCTGCCAGGTGTGCAGGATACCGCACGCGCTAAGGAAATCTTAGGGGCTACCGCATCGATTGAATTCCACATGGTGGATGACAAGGCCGATCCGAATGCTGCGCAGTCAGGTCGTCTGTCTGCGGGTTCTGAAGTGTATCAGCGCCGCGAAGGTGGCACTGTGATATTGAAGAAAGAAGTGATGCTGACCGGGGATCATATCACCGGCGCGCAACCTAGCTTCGATCAGTACAGCCGTCCTCAGGTGAGCATCAACCTCGATGCTAAAGGTGGCACCATTTTCTCTAACGTGACCAAAGACAACATAGGCAAACCTATGGCGACTTTGTTCATCGAATATAAAGACAGTGGTGAGCGCAATGCCGATGGCAGCGTGAAGATGCAGAAAATCCAAGAAGTGATTTCTGTGGCGACCATCCAAGCCCGTTTAGGCCGCAACTTTGTGATCACTGGCTTAAGCCATGGTGAAGCACAAAACCTCGCGCTATTACTGCGTGCAGGTGCCTTGATTGCCCCAGTATCGATAGTGGAAGAACGTACCATAGGCCCAAGCTTAGGTGCTGAAAACATCGAAAACGGTGTGCAGGCCATGATTTGGGGTATGGCGGTTGTCTTACTCTTTATGTTGGTTTACTACCGTGGTTTTGGCTTAATTGCCAACATCGCCTTAACCATGAACTTAGTCATGGTGGTGGGTGTGATGTCGATGATCCCTGGCGCCGTATTAACCCTGCCTGGTATTGCCGGTATGGTGTTGACAGTTGGTATGGCGGTTGACGGTAACGTGCTGATCTATGAGCGTATCCGTGAAGAGTTACGTGCGGGTCGTAGCGTACAACAGGCCATCCATGAAGGTTATGGTAACGCATTCTCTACCATCGCCGATGCGAACATTACCACTTTCCTCACGGCATTAATTTTGTTTGCCGTAGGGACAGGGGCCGTTAAAGGCTTCGCAGTGACCTTGATGATAGGTATTGCGACTTCAATGTTTACCGCCATCGTGGGTACTCGCTCAATCGTGAACGCGATTTGGGGTGGTAAGCGCGTGAAGACGCTGTCTATCTAAGGGGAAGCGATAATGATTGAAATTTTATCTTTAAAAAATACGGTAAACTTCCTCCGCCATGCGCTGCCTATCAGCATCATGTCTGCCGTGTTAGTGCTGGGTTCGCTGGTTTCGCTCGTGACCAATGGTATTAACTGGGGACTGGATTTCACTGGTGGAACTGTGGTCGAAATGGAGTTCACTCAGCCGGTTGATTTGAACGTGCTGCGTGTGCAACTGACGACGCCAGAGTTAGATGGCGCCGTAGTGCAAAACTTCGGTTCGAGCCGTGATGTATTAGTGCGTCTATCGGTTAAAGAAGGCGTGAAGAGTGATGTGCAGGTTAAATCCGTAATGGAAGCCGCGCAGAAAGTTGACCCACAAGTACAGCAGAAGCGCGTTGAGTTCGTTGGCCCACAAGTGGGTAAAGAGCTGGCAGAGCAGGGCGGTTTAGCGGTATTGGTCGCACTTATCTGCATCATGATTTACGTGTCCTTCCGTTTCGAATGGCGTTTAGCCTTTGGTTCTGTGGCGGCGCTGGCCCACGACGTGATTGTGACCTTAGGGGTGTTTTCGGTATTCCAACTGGAATTCGACTTGACCGTACTGGCGGGTCTATTGACTGTGGTAGGTTACTCACTCAACGATACTATTGTGGTATTTGACCGTATCCGTGAGAACTTCCTCAAGATGCGCAAAAGCGACCCTGAAGAAGTGGTTAACGTGTCCATTACTCAGACCATGAGCCGTACTATTATCACAACGGGTACAACCTTAGTGGTGGTGATTGCCTTGTTCCTTAAGGGCGGCACTATGATCCATGGCTTTGCAACAGCATTGCTAATGGGTATTTTTGTGGGTACTTATTCTTCTATCTATGTGGCGAGCTTCCTGGCCATCAAACTGGGTATCAATCGTGAACACATGATGCCAGTTGAGATTGAGAAAGAAGGCGCAGACCAACCTGCTATGATGCCTTAACGGTTACATTAGCGTTAAAAAGCCACCGACAGGGTGGCTTTTTTTTGCCTTGATTTTGAGCTGTATCTAACATTCTGCTAGCAAACTCACAAAGTTATAGTCACTAATGCTGTAAAAGGTAAATGTTAATTAGATTAACAACTGGTGTAAAAAAAACAGCGCTCGACAGACTCAAGTGTTTAGCAGTAGGATGTCGGCAACCCCATATTCTAGAGAGTTGTAGCCGTAGGATGTCGCATGGAAGAACGTAAGAATTTAGTCGCTGGTGGTAATTTATTGCAGGCCCACACATGGAAAGGATTGTTAGAGGCCTGTGGTATTCATGTCGAGTTACGTGGTGAGGCATTATTAGGTGGTGTGGGGGAATTACCCGCTGATCTGCACAATGTGGAACTATGGGTCGGTGAGTCACAATTGGCCAAAGCACAGGCGCAGCTAAGTGCCTTAGATGTGGTCAGCCCCCAGTGGCAATGTGTGCAATGCCATGAGCTTAACGAAGGCAATTTTGAGTTATGCTGGCAATGCAGCTCAGAGCGCAGCGAGAGCCATAATTAAACCCAGTTATTTATCGAGTCGATGAACCTGTGGTGGTTATCTATATGCGGGAAGAGCGGCTTGCAGATCATTTGTCTGGGGCTAAGCATATGAATCGCGGTATGATTAACTTGAACATAGAGGAGAGTCGGTATCCCGATTAAAGTATGCCTCGGTTGTTTAAGATTAAGATCATGACGGATTTAGGATCCCATTAATGCAATATTTCCCCTTGTTTATCGATACCGTTAATCTCAATGTGTTGCTCGTTGGGGCGGGAGACGTCGCCAGCCGTAAGCTCGCACTATTGACGCGAACCGAGGCGAATATCCATGTGATCGCGCCGCAAGTGAATGCCGAAGTACGGCATTATGCCGATGCGGGCCGCATTTTGTTATCCGTGCGGGAAGTGGTCCACGCCGATATTCAAAATTACGATCTAGTGTATCTTGCCACCGCAAACGATGACCTCAATGCCGAGTTGGCGACCCTAGCCACTGCGCGGGGAATTTGGGTGAATGCGGTTGATAATCCTGCCTTTTGCCGCTTTATCACTCCCTCTATTGTCGATCGTGGCCGCTTAGTGGTGGCGATCAGTACCGCGGGTGCCGCGCCAGTATTTGCCCGCACTATTCGCTCTCGTTTAGAGGCCAGCCTGCCGCAATCCCTTAAACCTTTGTTTGATTTTGTCGCCGATAGACGCGTTGAAGTGCAAGATAAACTCGATTCTACCTCTAAGCGTCGCTTATTTTGGGAGCGTTTTTTCGATACCAATGGCGACCGTTTCGATAACCGTACCTTAGAGCATTACCAGAATGCCTTTGATAGCCTAGTGAGTCGCGGTGAGATCCTGTTGCTCGACGAGTCGACCCAAGTGGATTTATTGCCACTTGCGGCTATGCCCTTATTGCAACGTCTCGATTGCATTTATAGTCAGAATAAATTGAGTACAGAACTCACTGAGATGGTGCGCCGGGATGCCAATCGCGCTGAATTGCCCGCCCTTAGCGAAGTGAGCAAGGCGTATGAGCAGGGGATGCGTTTGTTACTGGTAGCCGATACGCCCAAAATTAATCAGTTAAAAGCCCATTTTCCAATGGCCAAACATTTACGCCCCGGCGCGATTTAAATTCTATTTCATTGGGCATAGCCTATTGTTCGTTTGAGCTGAGGGCGAGTCTGGGGTAGACTCGCAGCCTTATTTCAGGCATACCTCAGCATTCAGGATTTACTATGGCCCTCAAAGCGACCGTATTTAAGGTCAACCTTCAGATCGCCGATATGGACCGTGGTTATTACCAAGATCACCAATTGACACTGGCCCAGCATCCATCTGAAACCGATGGCCGCATGATGGTGCGTTTACTCGCTTTTATTATCAATGCCAGCGCCACCTTAGCGTTCAGTAAAGGTCTGTGCGTCGATGATGAGCCCGAACTTTGGGACAAGGCCTTATCCGGTGAAATTGATCTTTGGGTTGAGTTTGGTCAAGCAGATGAAAAATGGCTTAGAAAGGCCAGTGGCCGCGCTAAAGCAGTACAACTCTTCGCCTATGGCGGCCGTAGTGTGCCCATTTGGTGGAAGCAGAATCAGCAAGCATTAGAGCGCTATCAAAATCTTAAGGTGTGGAATATTGCCGAAGAGTCTGTGTCCGCAATGGAGGCACTGGTTAGCCGCACTATGGCGCTGCAGGTGTCTATCAGTGAAGGGCAAATCTGGCTTTCGGATAATAACAACAGCGTGTTGGTTGAACCCGAAATTCTCAAAGATATTCAATAACACATCCTATAAAAAGAGCCTGCAATTGCAGGCTCTGATCTTTTCAGTGAAAGATTATTGGAATTTCAGTTCCCAGCTATCGATATAGCCTATGTCACTACGACCACTGTCTACGGCTTTTAACATCCATACACCGCTTGACTCAACACCCGTCATATCAACGGTATAGCTCTTGTTGATATTGTCAGCACTACCACCACTATTGCTGTGCAGAGTGGCGATTTGACCCGTTGGACTGACTAACTGCACTTTTAAGTCACCTATGTAAGGGTGAACTATGTTCACTACCGCAGTCACAGTGCCAGAATTACCAGTGCGAGTGACGGTAATTGGGCTAGTGATCCCTGTTGTTTTGTTGTCAGGGATATTGTAGTTGTCAGCGTTGATATAGTCGGTTGGTGTCGTTGGCGGTGTGCCACCGCCAGTTGATGGGGTGTAACTTGCCGTTAATGACACGCCACTAAAGGCCGAATAACCTTTCACCATGGCGTAGTAAGTGCCTGATTGTAAGTTGGTGATAGGGCAAGACTCGCTATTGCCACTTTTATATGGACGGCAATCGTAGTTCGAGGTTGTTGGCGCTGCGCCATATTGCACATACAGGTCTGCATCACCTGTGCCGCCGTTCATCACAAAACCTAAGTTTGTCGCACCCTGTGGTACGTCAAAGGAGAAGTGCAGTTCTTCACTCGCTGCGCCAGTTAAGCCCGTTTTAGCGACACCGTTAACCAGCACACCGTCGGTAGGTGTTGGGTCGACAGGATCGGTTGGACCATCACAAGAGGCATCTAAGAAGGTTTTCGCGGCAACGGCATTGACTAAACCGTAACCATAGTAATTGTCACGACCCGCAGTACCGAGATCTTCTGCAGTCATTTTCAATGCGTTACGGACTTGCGCCGCACTACACTCTGGGTGATAGCTCCACACTAAGGTGGCAACACCAGACACGTGTGGCGTCGCCATTGAAGTGCCGTTGTAGTACTCGTAATCTTTATTGCCTTGATTACTCACAGTGACACTGGCACCAATTTGATTACGCAGTGCTAAACCGGTTGCGCGATCCACAGATACCGACACTAAATTGGCTTCGTTGTTGGCATCGACAAGGAAGGGGTTTTGTAGGCCCGGTAATGCCAGGTTACTGTAAACAATCACCGCACTGGCGCCCGCATTTTTACAGGCCTTCACAGCGTTAATTTCAGGGTAGCTAGTGCCTTGATTACCCACACGTTCGACTAAACAGACTTTGTTGGTCATGCTGCCGCAATTGAAGCTAGTGCCACTAACTGTACATTCCGCCAGTGTAGCTGTGGTCGTACCGTTGAATGGTGCGGGCACATAGTTGCCGCCCGATGAAATGAGGCGATTATGCGGCACGACACCTGAATCAAAGTAAGACTGACCACCGATAGTGATATCGGCTAAACGGCCTTCGCCACGGGTCACTGTGGATAGGATGGCTTCACCTGGGCCAGATATTTCCACTTGGTTGGTGTATTGGGAGAACGCTGAGTGGTCTTTATGGTTATCCACAGAGGCGACAGACATCACGCCATCGTAGGATGCTGGATAGCTGTGAGTGCTGTCACCTGCGTTACCCGCAGCGGCAATCAAGAGCACGCCATTATTATAGTGGGCAGCCAGAGCGTTGCGCTCTGTGGTGCTTGAACCCGAACCGCCTAAACTCATAGTGACAACATTGGCGCCGTTGGCAACGCAAGTGTCTACCGCGGCGACTAAGGATGAAGAATAACCCCAGCCCGCTTCGTTAAATACTTTCACCACATGAATATTGGCATTTTGATTTGGCATGACGCCGATCACGCCATCATCATTGGCAATCGCCGCAATCGTGCCCGCAACGTGGGTTCCGTGGGCGTTGTTATTGCCAGGCTCAAACCAGTTACCTGTGCCTGAGTTATTGGTGCCTGTGACATTGTTGCCACTCAACTCGCTGTGGCCACGGTCGTAGCCTGAATCGATAATACAGATAGTACGGTTACCCGCTTGGCTATCGCTTAGCTGAGTCGCACCGACAAAGGTTTGACCCCAAGGCGTGCTCTCACTGAGTAAGCGGCGTGGCATGTCTTCTTCAACGTATTCCACATCGGCACGGGACTTTAACGCTTTAATGCCCTTGGCATCGAGTTTGACCGAGTAGCTGTTACTGCGGCCAATACGCTTCATTTCTTTTGCTTGAACTTTATTGAGCACACTATGCTGCGCACTGACTTCTGCCGCCTGTGGTTGATAATTCATCGAGGTAGAGAGTGCATTTGCTTGTGTGTCATCGGTTGCTTGCAGATTGTCAGTAGACATTACTGCCGCACCGGCGTTTTTAAATTTAACTATGTAGCGTTTTGGCAGGGGAGAGGTCTGTGCCTGCATCGCTGCAGCAAAACCGGGCGCTTGGGGCGCTGCTTGTACTCCGGCTGAGATTGCAATAGCTAAGCTTGAAAGGCTTAACGCTATTTTTGCGGTTCTGTTGATTGTCATGTATTTCTTCCATGGTCAATTTAGTGTTAATCATTATTATTTTGTGTTTTTAAAGAATAACTACGACTTAGACGTTACTCGGTTAGTGAATTTATCTTCGGATGTGGGTGTTGTAAATTAATTGTTAACGGTATAGTGGTTGGTAAATTTTGGTGATTTTTAAGCGGTAAAATAGAATAAAAATTCAATTTGTAACAAACTGTAACGAATTTGATGCTTAAATGCTGTTTTTTTATGTGGAAAAGATGAATAAATTAAAGCGAATTTATCCAAATTTCTAATACCAAAGGCTGAAGTTGTTTTGTTTATCTTTTTGAAATTTATGTATATATTTTTTTGGAATTAAAAATATTAATTTATAATATTTAATCTTAAGTATTGTAATGAATTTTTCTCAAGTGATTGATTATGCGAAAATGTTGCAAGGCGCTGTCAATGGGGTGGCAGTTGCCAATTCGTTGACGATCTTTAGCCGCTGACGATAAGCCACTGACACAAATTGCTGAGATGTTCCTTGAAGTGGGTATTTAAGGCAGTGAATAAGGTGAGGCGTGACTGATAAGGAGGATGCAGAGTGTTATCTGGCGTTTTGCTTCATTTAGGCAATAAAAAAGCGCCATAGGGCGCTTTTTGCGGGTAAAGCTTGAATTATTCTGGCGGAGTGAAAGTGCGAAGCGATTTATAGCGATTCTTTATGCCCCACATCCCACTCCAAACCAGAATTCATTCGGTGACCTTCTTACTTAGCGGGCGTTTTTTGCGCCTCGATTAAGCTTTGATAGCCGCCAGCATTGTGGGTTTGAGTGTACCCAGCGGCGACGAGGGCCTCTATTGCTATACCGCTTCGGCGACCACTGCGGCAATATAAGACGACTGGCGCATCTTTGGCTATACCACGCTTGGCAAATTCCTCTGCGACTTGCTCGAAGGGAATATTCACCGCATTGGTTAAATGACCTTCGGCGAATTCTTCGGGCGTTCTGACATCGACGACCATAGCACCGGCGGCAATTTTATCCCAGGCGATTGCAGCATCTTGCTCGGCGGCATTTGCCATCGTTGGCACGAGTACCAGTGATAGCAGGCAAAACAGGGCAAGGTGCAGCACTCTTTGACCGCGTGACAGTACATTGTGGATCACTTTATCTCTCCTTGAAGGATTAACTTTGTTTTGCAATCTCAGCTTCTGATTTTATTCCCAATTTACGTAAAACCATGGCGGCGGGACAGAAGCCAGTGAATGCGCTCTGGAATAGGTTAGCGCCAACAAAGGCCGTTAACCAGACAAAGTTATGATGTACTAAGGCGGTTAACACCAAAGACAGTAACACCATAAATCCTGCAAAAGCCATAATACTGCGTTCTAAAGACATACCTTGCTCCTTGAGGCAGCGCTATGGCTGCCAATGTAGTGATTAATTGGACGGTTGAGTTAAGCTTATGCGGTTTTTCATGGCCGCGTAATACAGCACTGGGATCACGACTAAGGTCAGCAGCGTCGAGATAAAAATCCCGAAAATTAGGCTGATCGCAAGCCCATTGAAAATCGGATCATCGAGAATAAACAGGGCACCTATCATGGCCGCTAAAGCGGTGAGCATAATGGGTTTTGCCCGCACGGCACCCGAGTGGATTACCGCCCGTTCAAAGGGCACGCCGGATGCGGTTTCTTGATTGATAAAGTCCACTAATAATATTGAGTTACGCACAATGATCCCCGCTAACGCTATCATGCCTATCATAGACGTCGCAGTGAACTGGGCTCCGAGTAGGGCATGCCCTGGCATGACACCAATCACAGTCAGTGGAATGGGGGCCATGATAATAAGCGGCACCAGATAGGATCTAAACTGTGCTACGACCAATAAATAAATCGCAATCATGCCAACGGCATAGGCGATACCCATATCCCTAAAGGTTTCGTAGGTGATCTTCCATTCGCCATCCCAGAGCACGGCGACTGAGTCTAGCCCTGTGGGTTGATGGATATAATGCTGATCAAATCCTAAACCATCGGCGCCATCGATTTTTCCCGCCATATCGAACATGCCGTAGAGTGGGCTATCCAGAGGCCCTGACATGTCGGCGACGACCATGACCATAGGGATCATATTTTTATGGATAATAGGGGCATCTATCTTGCCGCGCTTAATAGTCACTAGCTCAGAGACTGGCACAGATTGCCCGGTTTGGCTTTGCAGTTTTAGGTTTAGTACTTGTTCTAAATCGACCTTAGCACCTTCCTTAAGTTGTAAGCGAATGGGTACGGGTTGCTTCTGTTGGACTTGATGTAAATAGCTCACATCTTTGCCACCAACCGAGGTCGCGATCAAATCGACAATATTGCTGTAGGGTACGGCCATCAGGCTGGCTTTACTGCGATCTATCATCACTTGCCATTTTTGTTGTGCTGCGGGCAAGAAGATATCGATATCGACCACATCTTTGGTCTCGTGAAATAGCGCTTGCATTTCATAGGCCGCTTGCTCACGGATAGCCGGGCTTGGACCATAGACTTCGGCGACTATGGGGGACCAAACGGGTGGGCCTGGGGGCACTTCAACCACTTTAATATTGGCTCGATATTGGGCGCCAATATGTTGTAGATCTTCCCTAACCGACAGGGCAATGCTGTGGCTATCACGGTTCCTATGCTTTTTATCCACTAGATTGACCTGAATATCACCCAGTTCCTGACTGTTACGCAGGAAGTAATGGCGCACTAAGCCGTTAAAGTTCATCGGCGCATTGGTGCCCGCATAGAGTTGCAGATGCTCGACCTCGGGCACTGTCGCCAGATAACGGCTTAAATCCTGTAGCACTCTTTGTGTCTGTTCGACGGGGGTACCCTCAGGCATATCCACCATCACTTGGAATTCCGACTTGTTATCGAAGGGCAGCATTTTAAGCACCACAAGCTGGCCTACGGGCAGGGCAACGGCGATACCTATTAACACAAATACCCCTGCGGCCAAACCGACTCTGGCCTTACGGGCATTCTTACCCAGTAGGAAGGGGCCGATTAAATGGTTAAAGAGGCGCACCATCTTGCTTTCTGCCTCATCGGTTTGCACCGTATGAGTGTCATTATGGGACTCATGTTTCAACAGTTTGCGACTCAGCCATGGCGTAACGATAAAGGCGACGGCGAGGGAAATGAGCATACCCATACTGGCATTAATGGGAATTGGGCTCATATAGGGGCCCATTAAGCCGGATACGAAAGCCATAGGTAGTAAAGCCGCGATAACGGTAAAGGTGGCTAAAATGGTGGGGCCACCCACTTCATCGACGGCCACGGGGATAAGCTCGCTGAAGGATTCTTTGCCAAGGGCCATGTGTCTGTGGATGTTTTCTACCACGACTATGGCATCGTCGACCAAGATACCGATGGAGAAAATCAGAGCGAAAAGTGACACGCGGTTTAAGGTGAATCCCCAGGCCCAAGAGGCAAAGAGGGTGATGGCCAGCGTGATGATAATCGCCACGCCAACGACTAAGGATTCGCGGGCTCCCATGGTGAAGAAGACCAGCACTACTACGGCAGTCGTGGCAAAAATTAACTTTAACATCAATGTATTGGATTTATCTGCCGCAGTTTCGCCGTAATTGCGCGATACAGTGACTTCCACATTGTCAGGAATGAGCACATTGTCGACCTGTGCCATACGCTCGCGCACGGCATCGGCAATATCGACGGCGTTTTGCCCCGGCTGTTTACCGATAGCGATAGTGACAGCGGGGTAAATATCGGTTTTATCGGCGTGCCAGACGCTCTTCTTCGGAATATCACTCTTTAAACTGATATCGGCAATATCCGCTAAATAAACCGGAATCGTGTTACCGCTTTTATCCTGTGAAATACTGACAACCAGTTGCTTGATATCATCGATAGACTGCAGAAATTGCCCGGCTTGGACTTTAATTTCCTGATTACCCTGCACCAGAGATGCGGGCATTGAAATGTGGTTATTGTCGTTAAGGCTTTGTCTTAGCTTGTCATAGGTGAGATTGAAGCTGTTCATTTTGGCGGGATCGATCCGCACATTCGCCACCATCTCATGTTGGCCAAGGGTGTAGATCTCGCGCGAGCCGGGAATACGTTTCAGTTCGGTCTCTAAACCCAGTGCAACGTGGGTAAGCTGCTCGGCCGAAACCTTCTGGTCCTTTGACCATAAGGTTAAGCTGACAATCGGGACATCATCTATGCCGCGCGGCTTAATCAAGGGTTCGCCAACCCCCGCGCCTAGGGGCAGTTTATCCATATTGGAATAAATCTGATTATACAAGCTGACAATGGCATCATTTCGAGCGACACCCACCTCGAAGATGACGATAATCAGCGCGCCATCGGGTTGGGAAAACGAATAGAGTGTATCTATCCCTTTGATTTCGGAGATCACTTGCTCCGCAGGTAGAGTCACTAAATTTTCCACCTCCGCGGGGCTCGCGCCGGGAAATGGAATAAACACGTCGGCGAAGGTGACGTCAATCTGCGGTTCTTCTTCCTTTGGCGTCACAAGAATGGCAAATAGCCCCAGTAGCAACCCGAGTAGGGCGAGCAGCGGGGTGATAGCACTGTTTTGGAAGGCCGCGGCAATTCGGCCCGAAATCCCAAGTGTGTTCTGTGGTACAGGATCATGTTTCATAAAACAACCTCGACAAAGCTTGCGTCGCTTAGGAATTTATTGCTTTTTATTGAGCAACACTTGATAAGCATCCATGGCTACAGTGTCACCGGACTTCAGTCCCGCAAGCACTTCTACTTCCCCATTTAAGGGTTCACCGACGCGCACTTGAGTAAGCACAAAGGCTTCACCCTGTTTTAGGTAAACACTGCTGAGTTCATTCATAGTGATCAACGCCGACACGGGAAGTTGAATTTTTTCCCGCTCGCCATTTTTAAACAGGGCCTTCGCCCATGTGCCGGGTTGCAGGTTGGCTTCATTCTCTGGCAGATTAATCCGCACTTGATAGCTGTGGCTGACGGGATCGGCGAAGCTAAAAATGGTGAGATCCCTTGAGGTTAGCTCACGGCCGTCATTTAAACGGACAATAAATTCAGGGGCGTTCTTGAGTTGATTGATATAGCGTTGGGGCACTTGGGTGATTGCGCGCATTTGATTCGCCGAAAATCCCGAGAGCAAAGGTTGTCCTGGGCTGACGGTTTCACCTAACTCTACAAATCGCTCTGTGACTATGCCGCTAAAGGGGGCGGATACAACAGTGTATTTTAAGGATTCCGTTGCCTTGATAACCCGGGCCTGTGCTGCGCTGACGGCTTGCTCAGTCGCCTTGGCATTAGCGGTCGCTTCATCCATAGCGCCCTTAGAAATCGCGCCTTGGGGGAAAAGCTCTTTATAGCGCTTGTACTGGGCTTGAGATTCGACATTCAGGGCTCTGGCTTTGGCCAGATCGGCCTCAAAACTTGCTAACTCGGCGCCTTGCTCTTTGCTGGTGATCTCCAGTAGCGCGGCGCCCTCGGGGACGATATCGTTAACATCGTAGTTGAGTTTGACAATGCGACCAGAGGTTTGCGCCGATACAGTCGCCGCTTTTACCGCCTCAATAGTGGCATCTAACGTCACCCAGTTTGCATAGGGTTTGCTCATTACTTCAATCGTTTCTAGTGAAGTTGCTTGTACTTGCACACCAGAAAACGCGAGTAAAACCAAAAGAACACGAGGTATTGTAGCCATACTAAACCATCCCAAATACAATTTATGAGTAAATTCTAATGGAGTTGTTTTCAATAGGCAATTAATATTTATTAGAAAAAATTAATGTAATCGATTTCACTAATATAGGAATAGGGCAGACCAATACCTTATTCCTATCGTTTCAGTGGTTTCCGATTAAGCCTTTAGTCATTTAAATAATAGGTGAGCGTGGAAACAATGCGAATTTGTTTGATGTAGGGCGTGCTGCTATCACGGTCGGAAATCGTAAATTGACCTTGGCTGGCGCTTTTGATCTTACCTAGGCGTGAGTCTGAATCCTTGGCAAATTTTTCAGCAACCTCGCGGGCATTCTGGGTGGCTTCTTGTACCATCACAGGTTTTACACTGTTAAGGTCTGTGAACAAAAACTCGGTGCGATTATCGTAGTCTTGGCTGGCGATGGCGATACCTTCTTTCACAAGATTAATCATTTGTTTACGTGAAACGAGCATCAGATCTATTTGGTTGGTATAGACGGATAAATTCACTTTGGCCGAATAGCGGTATCTGACATTCGGGTCGACATAACCCTGGGCCTGGCGGTCCTCAATCGAGGGAAGGGAAACGGTAATTTCACTGTCGCTAAAGCCTTGTTCCTTTAAAAACGCCACGACGCGATCGGTTTTTTGCTGCACAGTTTCATAGAGCTTTGGCAGATTATTATCCACCTCAGTAAAGTTAATCGGCCAAATGGCCACATTGGCTTTCACCTCTTTCTCGGCTAAGCCCTTGACTGTCACTGTGCGTTCCATGGCTTTCATTTGCAGTAGGGCAGAGCTGGTACTTTGCCCTAGATAAACGAGTCCAGCGCATAAAAAACCGCCCAACAACAGGGCGGGAAACAAGTTATTTTTTTCCATAATACAATCTCTTGGTTAGATAACTGAGCTAACCATACCTAATAAGCGTGGGAGATGCACTGGGTTTTATAGCTGTGCCACTTAAGCTGAAAACACTCTGTAAAGGTGAGCTTAGTTTTCCGGTGGGATGGCGCAGGGTTGCCATAGTTCGACTTTATTGCCATCGGGGTCGATAAACCAGCCAAAGCGGCCAAATTCAGAGTCTTCGATGGTGCCGATAAGCTGGCCCCCGCCTTGGCTAACTTGGGCGAGTGCTTGTGCTAGATCATCAACAACGAAGTTGAACATAAAGCTCTTATCGGTCGGTGAAAAATAGTCGGTGCTGTGGGCGAAGGGAGTCCAAACATGGTAGCCGGGGGTCGATTTGTCATTGTGGTAAAATGCCGCGCCGCCCCAATCCTCTATCGGTACTTGAAGGTGGGTTTTATACCAAGTTGCCAAGGCAATGGGATCTACACTTTTAAAAAAAATTCCACCGAGTCCAATGACTTTAGCCATAGCCGTTGCCGCATTAAGGGGAGCATGGATTAACTTTAGGCAATAAATGCTTAAGATACAAAAAAGCCGCAATAATGCGGCTTTTTTGGTGGATGAACGGCTTAGAACTGGTAGCTGTATTGCATTGAATAGTACATGCCGCTTGATTCGGTTATCGCATTGACAGGGCCTGTGATAGCGCTGTTTTCGATCAAGTGAACTTCTTCACCTTTAATATATGCAATACCAAAGTCAACCGTGTTTTGTGGGTTGATATGATAGCTCATACCTGCAGTGTACCAGTTACGGTCAGAGTCTGGGAATGAAATAGAGCTGATTTCGTCGACAACGCCTTGGTCATGCATATAACCGGCACGGACAGTGAATTGCTCGTTGATAGTATAAGTACCACCCAAGCTGAATAACCATGAATCTTTCCATTGGTATTCTTTCAGTGCAATATCACCTACGGCTTGAGTTACTCCGACAGCTGCAATTGTGGCTGTACCATCTTTAGCTGTGATTTGGTCGAAGTTGCCCCACTGGGTGTACTGCGCAGTGTAATGCAGAGCAAACTTAGGGGTGAGCTGATGGAAGCCAGCAACTTGGAAAATATCGGCTAGCGGTACATCTAAACTATCAAAACGAGTCTCAACCGGAACAGTACCCACACCAGGTATGGTTGTCATCGAGACAGTATTAATATCACCTTCAACATTGACTGTTGGGCTGAAACGGTAGCTGATACCGAAACGGTTATCTTTATCTAGCTCAACAGTGGCGCCCACGATACCGCCAAATGCCCAGCCATCGGCATCCACATCAACAAGTGGAACAGTGCCCATATTACGGGTTAAACGGCCTTCACCGTAGATGGCATCAACACCCGCACCGATACTGAACATATCGTTAATGCGGTATGACACGCTGGCGTTAAAGTTGACAGTGGTCACTTCGGTTTCGCCAAGCAGATCATAGGGAGCTGGTGAACCTGCGGGTAAATTCTTAGAAAGTGAGCTTGCGTCTGTTCCCGTACCAAAGTTAGAGAATGCCGCAAAACCCACGGCGAATTTATCGTCGATTGGGTGGATGTAGAAAATATTAGGGATAATTTTAGACGAACCTGCATCGTCTATGCTGCCTAAATCAACCGCGCCGCCGGCAAAGTTCACATCTTTTACATCAACGGTAATATCGGCATAAGTTAAACCGAAGGAGATCGCATCTTTATCGAATAATGCCATTGCTGCTGGGTTACGGGATAACACAGAAGCGTTATCTGCAATAACTGCATCACCGGCAAAAGCACGGCCCATGCCTGTGGCTGATTGGCTGTTTAATTGGAAGCCTGAAGCGAATGTTTGTGTACTCGCCAGTGCCACGGAAACGGCAATAAGTGTCTTGTTGAATGTTTTCATTATTATTCTCTCTATTTATAAGTATCGGATTTTGTCTGGCCCTAGTGCCCAGAAATGCTGAAACCCTTTTATAGTCTCGGCAATCTTAGGGATTGGCTGTAACCTCAACAAGTCCGACCAGATGTAAATAATGTTAAATTTCAGTTAATTAAAGTCGAGTTAAACAGGTGTCATACATTAGTGTGATTGAATGGTCTGGCCAGATGCCCGGTACTAAAGGTTTTTAATGGTCGGAGGAGTTTTAATTTTAGTTAACAGTTTGTGACTGCTGACTTGCGGATAAAAAGATACAAAATGTAAAAAGCGTACAGCTGTACGCTTTTTACGGTCTTAATTAAAAGGAGTGGCTTATAACGTGGATTTGAATTGCTCAAATTCTGCGGTGATTTTGGCATCGGGGGCAGAGAATTTACTGACGATCACCCCTGCGAGGATCGCAAACACAAAGCCTGGAAGTATTTCGTATAAGTCGAAAATCCCCCCGGTTAATTGCTTCCAAATCACCACAGTTAATGCGCCGACAATGATAGTGGCGATAGCGCCATTGCGACTGTATTGTTTCCAAAACAGGGATAGCAGAACCACTGGGCCAAAGGCGGCGCCAAAACCTGCCCAAGCATAGCTCACTAGGCTGAGCACGCTGCTTTCGGGATTAAGGGCGATCACGCCTGCAATGACCGCAATGGCCAGTACGCCCAAACGGCCCACCATCATTAATTCACGATCGTCCGCCTTTGGGCGTAACCACTTGCGGTAAAAATCTTCAGTAATCACGCTTGAGCAAACTAATAGTTGTGAATCGATGGTACTCATAATCGCCGATAAAATGGCGGCGATGAGTAGTCCGCCTATCCAAGGGTTGAATGCGGCTTGGGCTAAATGGATAAACACAGTTTCAGGGTTAGATAGCGGTTCATTGGCAAAATACAGTGAGCCAGCCAGTCCCGTAGCAAGAGCGCCGAGTAATGACAGTATCATCCAGCTCATAGCGATACGGCGTGATAAGGGCAGGGCATCGGCGCTGCCAATGGCCATAAAACGCGACAAAATATGTGGCTGACCAAAATATCCCAGCCCCCAAGCGAGTAAGGACAGCATGCCAATGACGGTGGTTTTGTCATTGATGAGTGTCAACATGGCGGGATCGAGAGATTCGATGCCCGCATGGCTCTCTGGGTTGGAGAAAATGGCGAAGGGAATAATCAGCAAGGCGATTAACATTAAACAGCCTTGAAAGAAATCGGTCCAACTTACCGCAAAAAAACCACCGATAAAGGTATAACCAACAATGATGGCCGAGCCAATCACTAGGGCAGAGGTGTAATCGAGCCCAAAGACTTTCTCAAATAATATTGCGCCGCCCACCATGCCGGAGGATGCATAGAAAGTGAAGAAAACTAAAATAGTCACGGCGGAAACCAGCTTCAAATAACCTTGGTTATCGTGGAACCGTTTCTCGAAAAAATCGGGTAGGGTAAGGGCGTTGTCTGCTAATTGGGTATAAATACGCAGGCGTTTGGCAACAAATAGCCAGTTAAGCCAAGCACCAAAAATTAGCCCTATGCCGATCCAAGCTTCCCCTAAACCGCCTAAATAGACGGCGCCGGGTAAACCCAGTAATAACCAGCCGGACATATCGGATGCACCCACGCTCAGTGCGGTAACGGCGGGGCCCATTTTACGGCCACCTAAAATATAGTCATCTACAGTATCTGTGGCGCGGTAAGCCCAAAAACCTATGGCCATCATCAGAACTAAATAACCAACAAATGTGATTAAAATCGGGGTTTCAATCGTCATCTTGCCTTTTCCCATCTTTTTATTACTAAAAGTGGCAAGCATGCTACCAGATGTTTGAGCAAGAGCCCATTAGCGGATAAAAATGTGATCAAAATCTGACCTGCGATAGTGTGTAAATATCGAAGGCCGATTTAAAAATCATTTAGATAATATAAGGTTAAATAAAGGTATTCTGGATTTCTTCTTTTACAAAGCGAAGATCGGCTTGATCCTCTGCTACCAGTAAAATAAAGGCATCTGCGGTTTCAAACCCCATGCCTTGATATTTAGTGTCGGCAAAGGTTTGGTTTAGCACCATACGTTTCTCGAGAGGCACAATAAAAAGCGTCACTTTGCCTTGCTCGCCTTGCAGCACTAAATGCAGGCTTTTAACCCCTTGAAAATCACAGTAAGAGGTGAAATACACTTTGCCCGGCTGCTCAATAAACTTGGCATGGCCGAGATTTTTCAGAGAGGTGAGCTGGGCATTGACCTGACTAAAACTGACGTTTTGGTCAAGATGTAAGGCCATATCTTCATGGTAGACATGGGCCAGCGCATGCTCGGCTAAATCGACTGGGCCTAAACGCAGTAGGCTAAAACTCACGCCGATCACAAAGGCAATGGAGGCCGCCATTGCAACCAAAAAGCCCGTTTGGCGGCGCTGTTTATGGTGCTGTTGTAACTGTTGGCGCAAAATCAGCTTATCGGCGAGGTCCTCTGGTACATCGACTTTCAGTGCGCTCGTCAGCTTAGCATCTAAATTTTTGAGTTCATTCACTAATACCTGATATTCACCCTTCTCCTGCATTTGTTGGAGAAACTCGAGATCTTGATTATGAGGATCTTCATAGGCTTGGCGTCTAAATTTAAGCTCATCCATTGGATTGACCTCTCACCTCATTTTTTTCAAGTAATTCTTTCAATTGGCTCCTCGCCCGAAATAAACGCGTCATAACGGTATTGCGATTGAGTTCCATCAGTTCTGCTATTTCATCGCCACTAAAGCCACCAATCAGCTGGAGCAAGAGCGGCTCGCGGTATTCAATATCGAGCTTGGCGATTTGCCTGCGGATCAGATATTGCTCGGTCTGCTCTTCACTGCTATTGGAGATATTGTCTTCCAGGGTATCTTGCTCAACGTCGGCATAATCGAACTGTTTACGTTCGAACCGCCGGGCATTTTCACGCCTAAGAATGGTGATAAGCCATGCCTTCGCCGCTTTATCATCCTTGAGGGAATCCAAAGAGCGCCACGCCCGCAAGAAGGTTTCTTGGGTAATGTCTTCAGCCACGTGTTTATCGCCGCATAACCAATAGGCGTAGCGGAAGATATCGGCATGCAGCGCCTTAACTAGGCTGTTGTATCGTCGTTGTTTGCTCAGCATGTCAGAAGAGACCGCAGGCTCGACGGATTTATTACGCCAGTGAGCAAACATTTTTATACTTTTGGCATTTTAGCTTGATATTCAACATCTTTTAGCTCGCTTATTCTTAGTTAATTCGGCTAATTATCTCGGATTGAGTGGGCTTAAGGACAAATGTGTATTGCTTGATGGCCGCTTGTCATAGGTTTTGACAGCGGCAAGTAAAGCACTGATAGCCACTTTTAAATCTGTCGATTGGTTTGCTTCGGCCTGAGCACCATAGGCGGATTGCTGCAACTGGCTAATGGCCTGTGATAGTGCCGGTGAAAGCGATGCAATTTTATTTAAGGTCATGGCGCTACCGTGCATTTGGCTAAAGTATTGCTGTAACTGCTGCAAAATATCGCTGGCTTGACCTTGGGCGCAGGCCTGCTCCAATCCCCTTAACCCTGAGACGGTGGCAACCTCCGGTTGGTCATGGTGAATAAGCGCTTGAGGGTTGCGGGCGCGGCGCCAGGCAATCAATGTGATCACCCAAAGGATCAACGTCACCAGCCACAGGGCCGCAAAAACCTTGGTTAACCAAGTTCCACCGAACTCGGCCCCTGAGTTCGCTTGCCATGCTGGTGCTGTTGGCGCCACTGGGCTTACACCACCTTTGACTATGATAGTGCGAGCAGGCAAGGTTGCCGTTTCTTGGCGCTTGAGGCGCGGATTCCACCAAGGCACTTTGACTTCGGGCAGGGTAAAAGTACCTGCCTTGCTCGCCACTATCGCCGAAGTGATACTGTACTGGGAGATCACTTGGGCATCGCGTACAAAGGTTTGCCGTTGGGGTTTTTCGGGGTAGGACTTAAGCTCATTGGGCAGAGTTTGCACTATATCTGGCAGACTGTTTTCATCGGCATTGGAGGCCAAGAGCGTAATAGTGCGAGTGATAGGGCTACCGACGGTAAACTCGTTAATATCTTCAGGAAAACTCTCCTTTAGGGCGACCAAATCTGCGACTAGCCACTGGCCTTGGAAGCTCTCCGGTGGTGGATTGATCTGCACTGTCAAGGAGGGGGCACCCGCTTGCATAGGGCGACTCTCGTTAAAACCAAACATACCGCCGCGGCGTTGGGATTCGACCAGAACATCACCGGAGAAGGTGGCGCCTTTAATATTCACTTGGCCGGGTAAGTCGGGAATGATGCCGTAGGTGCGTTCAATCACGCGGTAGCGGCGACCATCGACAATCTCGGAACCATCTTTATCCTCGCCAATTTGCTTAATTTGTGCACCTTCAACCACGGGCGCATTTAACACGCCCCGTTGTAACTCTACCGCTAAATAGAGCTTTACCTTGTAGGTGATAAGCTGTCCGACATAGGCCTCATCGGTTGAGACTTTAGCATCGATAAACAAGTTATTGGCTTGCATCGGCTGGCTGCCACTCTCAACCACTTTTAGCGGAATTTCAGCGGAACTGATCCCATCGATACTAAAGGAGGGAATTGTCAATTGTCCCTTTTGTTTTGGGGCGAGCAACACTTGCCAGCGGGTTTCTTTAACCGCATCGAAGTTCATGATCTGGGTGCTGCGACTGACACTGGTGCGTCCAACGATGAAATCTTTGAGTAGAATCGAGGTATCCAGTTTTCCCGTATCCAGTTCATCGTCTGCGCTGATATTCAGCACAAAGTATTCCCCTTCCATCACAGGGTTGCGATCGACCGATGCCTCTAATTTTGTGATGGCATAGGCAGGACTCAAAGCTCCGATTACGAGGAGTAGGAGGATAAAAAAATATTTTTTTACCACTGTTCGTTATCCCTTGATATTTGGCCATTTTGACGGCGTTTTTGATATTCGAGTTGCATTTTATTGCGCAGTAACACTTGGGGATCCTCACTTACGCCCCGAAGCGCCCGCTGCATTTGTGCGGGAAGCGGTGAGCTTTCGGGCGGTGGCGCTTCGATGGATTCACTCATAGCCGCCTCTTGTTTATCTTGCGCATTTTGCTCTTGTGCTTCCTTGGCGCCAGCGCTTTGCTTTTCCTCTTCTGCTGACTTTTGCTCCTTTGCATCGGCTTTAGCCTGCGCTTGCATTTTAGCGTCATTATCTACAGCTGAATCGTCTAGGGACTCATTTTCCTTCGCATCCTGCTGATTTTGGGCATTACCATTTTGCTTATCTTGATCAGACTGTTGCTCATCCACTTTTTGCTCAGGACTGGCATTATCCTGCTGATCCTTAGGTTCAGCTTGAGACTCTTGCTCGGCTTGATCTTGCTTATTTTGCTGAGCGCTATCTTGGTCAGATTGCTGTTTATCCTGCGATTTTTGGTCACCTGATTGTTGGTCGTCAGACTGTTGGTTGCCTGAATCGGGATCAACGGATTGCTGATCCCCTTGTTCGCCTTGGTTTTTATCCTGCTGATTTTTATCGCCCTGTTGATTTTGCTGTTCTTTTTGCTGCTCTTTTTGCTGTTGTAATAGTTTTTCGGCGAGTTCAAGGTTAGCCTTGGCCGCAGGGAAATCAGCTTGTTTCTCAAGCGAGGCTTGATAGCGCTCCTTGGCCTCAGCGGGTTTACCGAGTTGCATCAAGGCATTGCCTTGATTGTAGAGGCCTTGGGCTGAGCTATCTTGCTCGAAGGTTTTTAGCGCTTGCGCAAAATCTCCGGCTTTGTATTGGGCGCTGCCACGCCACTGGAGCGACTCAAACTGCTTAGCGGCGCTGGTATAATCTTGGGATTGATAGGCCTGCATCGCTTGTTGGTCTGCGGTATTCCACAAATCCTCCCACACACTGGCTTGGGCGGGTTGAGGTGCTGCCGTGAGCAGTAAGCCGCCTGCAAGAGTGGCAAATCCAACACTGGCCACAATGCCTTGCCTAAAGCTGAAGAGGGCGGGGAGCAGTAATAATAGTGCGAGGTAAGGGCCGAGGTCCTGCCAGGTTTCACCGTCAAGATCTGTGGCTTTGGCATCAGATGTATCACTAAGCCACTGCTGGAGTTGGCGGAGATCCTCTCCATAGGTACTATATTGAATTAATACACCTTTATTGTTTTCAGCCAGCTTATTCAAAAGACCGAAGTCCGTTTTAGCCACCACAACCTCGTTACTGCTATCCCGTTGCAATTGACCGTCGGGTAACCGAATAGGCGCGCCCTCGCGGGTGCCAAAGCCAATAATGGCGAGGCGATATTCTGTCCCATTGAGCACTGAGTTGGCGGCGTCAAATTGTGCCGGCGAGATCCCATCTGTCATTAGGATAATATCACCGCGAATATGGCCGCCTTGGGCAAGCAGACTTTTTGCTTGGGTGAGCGCCGCGGCGAGATTTGAGCCTAATACGGGCATAATCTCTGGGCTTAAGGTCGGCAATAAATTGAGCAATGTGCCAGTATCGCGGGTTAATGGGCTGATAGTAAAAGCATCCCCCGCAAAGGCGATAAGGCCGGTTTCACCTTCTTTGAGCGCTCGCAGCAGATCCGTTGCCCTAAATTTGGCTTGGGTTAACCGATTCGGCGCAAGATCGGTGGCGAACATAGATACGGACATGTCCATCACCAGTACGCGGCCTTGCTCGGCGGCAAAGACGGGCAAAGATTGCTTATTCAGCGCAGGGCCCGCTAGGGCTAAAGTGGCAATCAGCCAGCTAAATGCCAATAAATGCAAAGGACGGCGGGATTTTTTAGCGCCTTGGGTCACTAACATCTTGGCTAAGTGCGGTGCAATATAACGATTCCACGCGCTATGGCTTTGGTGTTGACGAGCCAGTAGCCACAGGACTAAAGCAAGTGGCACTAAGGCTAATAGCCATTCTGGACGGATAAAATGCATTAATTCTCCCTCCGTGATCTCGTTAAATTAGGTCGTTTACCCCAGGTTGCAAAGAGGGGTAATTGGCCAAGTGCAATCCAAAGGCTAGTTAATAATGCGAGCGCGAGTGGCCAATAGAACAAATCCACCTGTGGACGATAGCTTAACTGGTCGCGACTCACAGGTTCGAGTTTATCGATTTCTTGGTAAATCTGGTCTAGCTCTTGGCTATTGCGGGCGCGAAAATAGCGGCCATGGGTGACATCGGCGATATGTGTTAGCTGTTTTTCATCCAGATCCATTGAAGGATTAACCCGCTCGCGGCCAAAGAGGGTGCGGCGCTCCATCACATCGGCGCCTACACCGACGGTATAAATGGTGACTTTACGATTAGCGGCAATCTCGGCCGCCTGCTCGGGTTCGATATTGCCTGCGTTGTTGGAACCATCGGTCAATAAAATCAACACTCTATTACTTTCTTCCATTTTATCGAAGCGTTTTACCGCCAGTGCTATGGCTTCACCTATGGCGGTTTGCTTACCGACTAAACCAATTTGCGCTTCCTTTAAAAATTGCGCCACCGAACGTCTATCTTGGGTGAGCGGCGCCTGTAAATAGGCGTGATCTGCAAAGAGAATTAAACCGATACGATCACCCTTGCGGCGCTCGATAAAGTCACTGACGACGTGCTGAATCAAGGTGAAACGGTCGACGGTTTTGCCATTCACCACCATGTCTTCAATCTGCATACTGCCGGATAAATCTACCGCCATCATCAAATCGCGCCCTTGGCTTGGCAGTTCGATAGGCTCCCCAAGCCATTGTGGACGGGCGATAGCGAGCACTAACAGGCTCCACATCAACCAGTAGCGTTTGCGACTCTGGCGCGTGTTGGCCGCGAAGCTTTGCTTGCCCGTTTGGCTTATTCCGGGTAATTGCAGCCGGCCGCCATCGACTTGTACGGTTTGTTGGCGCCAAAAAATCAAAGGTAAAGGCAATAATATCAATAGCCAAGGCCAGGCAATGGTTAACATTGTGCCTCCGCTTGTTGGGTATCCGTTGGCTGGATTGGCCCATGAGTTTTAGGCGTTTGAGCATGAGTCGGTTCAGGCGCACTCAGTTTTGCTTTCGATGCCAACCAAGCCTGTGTGAGTTGATGCAATTCATTGGCTTCAGCTAAGGTCAATGGCGTTGCCTGATGGCGTTTGGCTAATAAGGGGCCGATATGTTGGCGTTTATGCTCGGGTAAATAGCTGTCTAACCAAGCCGCCCAAGCTTCGCCATCTAAGGAGGCTATTGCTTCTCTGCTGAGGTAACTCATGGCGGTGCGCTTTAATAGGCTGTTGACGTCAGAGGCATAGGACGTCGCTTGTCTATCGAGCTGATTGAGTAACTGTTTAGCGGCTTTTTTCGGCGCAAAGTCACGGGCGCGTTTTCTTAGCCAGATAACTAAGAGTGTGATGAGGGCAATCACAAGTGCTAAAACCAGCCAATAACCGATTGCCCAAGGCCAAGCGCCGATCGGATCGGGATGAATAATATCCTGCAGTTGTGCAAGGGCTGGGTTTGACGCCGTAGAAGGCATAGGTACTGCTGCCTGTGGATTTGCTATTTCTGAATTCACTGTTGCTGGATCCATAGTTAACGCAATAATTCCAATTGGTGGGCTAGGGGAGCACCCGCATCTATGAGCTGGGTGCGTACGCGCAGTTGCTGCATCATGGCGATAAAGTCCTTTTGCTGACGCAACTGAATGTCGAGCCAAGCCTGATAACTGTGGCGGGTAAGCACTAAGTCCTCATCCCCATCCTGTACCGGCAAATTAAAGTTGTGCGGTAACGGCAGTGTACCTTGACGCAGAGGATCGGTAATAAGATAGGCACCCACATCGCAATGACGCTTAAGCTCGGTGAGAGGCGCGATACATTGGGGACTAAAATGGCTGCCATCTGTCACTATCCAAACTAAGGAGCCGGGTTTGGCGATACGTTGTAATCGCTGACAGGCACGCAGGATATGGTCAGGATCGCGCTGGCCAGTGCCAACATGATTGAGCTGATTTTCGTGCACACGGCGCAGGCCTGAGATCAATTGCAATATGCCCTGACGACGGCTGCGGGGTTTGAGCTCTAAATGCTCAGATTCGCAGGCGATCAAGGCGCCGAGCCGATCGCCATGGTTAATCGCATTCCAACCTAAGGTGGTCGCAAGGTGTCCTGCTTGCACCGATTGCAGCAATAAACTCGAACCAAAATAGAGGCTTTGGCTCAAGTCGATTAACAATAAAATAGGGCGCTCACGTTCTTCGACAAATAACTTAGTGTGAGTTGTGCCCGTACGAGCGGTAACGCGCCAATCAATGGTGCGCACATCGTCGCCCTGTTGGTAGTGGCGCACCTCGGCAAACTCCATACCGCGGCCTTTGATTAAGCTGCTGCGATGGCCCGCTAAATTAGCGCGGGCACGGCTATAACGCTCAGGCATAGCTCGGGCGATATTTTGGCACGCCAGCAGCTCTTGCTCGGTTAAATGCAAGCCATCGGCAAAAAGCGGCAAGCCATCGACCGAGGCTGAGAGTCGCGCTGTGTCACTCATCTTATTTCACCTTTATCTTCACCGTTAAGGTACTGCAACTTGACTTAAGATGTGGTTGATCACGTGATCGCGGCTGACACCTTCGGCCTGTGCTTGGTAGCTGAGTAGGAGTCTATGGCGTAATACATTTGGCGCGACGGCTTGAATGTCTTCCGGTGAAACAAAGTCTCGCTCGTGCAGCCAAGCACGGGCGCGGGCGCAGCGTTCTAATGAAATGGTTGCGCGCGGGCTGACGCCGTACTCAAGCCACTTAGCTAAGTCTTCGCTGTAACGTAAAGGCTCACGGGTCGCCATCACGATTTCGACTATGTACTTTTCGAGCGGCTCGGCAAGATAGATTTCCATGGCTTCGTCACGGGCGGCAAACACATCCGCCTGAGCAATCGGCTCAGTGGTTGGCAATTCGTGGGTCAGTGCTTCTTTGCGGGATTGACGCAGAATTTCGATTTCAGTCTCACCGCTTGGGTAATCAAGGTTTAAGTGCATCAGAAAACGGTCAAGCTGTGCTTCGGGCAGCGGATACGTGCCTTCGTTCTCTAATGGATTTTGGGTTGCCATCACTAAAAACAGCGGTGGAAGCTTATAGCTGTGCTTACCAACGGTGACTTGACCTTCGGCCATGGCTTCTAGCAGCGCAGATTGTACCTTGGCGGGGGCGCGGTTAATTTCGTCCGCCAAGATTAAATTGTGGAAAATCGGCCCCGCTTCAAATTCGAAGGTGCCAGTCTGCGAGCGATAGATATCTGTGCCAGTTAAGTCGGCGGGCAGCAGATCCGGGGTAAATTGAATACGGTGAAAATCCCCCTCAACTCCGTCACATAAGGCTTTTACTGCACGTGTCTTGGCCAGTCCCGGTGGGCCTTCAACTAATAAGTGGCCATTGGCAATTAAGGCAATGAGCAGATTTTCGGTCAATACTGGCTGCCCTAAAACAACCTTATTTAGGTAAGTGCGTAGTGCGTGGAAGCGACTCAAAGGCATGATGCTACTCGTTTTCTTCTGTTGAAAATTCGTGTGTGGGGTATAGACAACCGCTATGGTAAAGAATTCCCTTGGGGTTTGGCTAGTGTTAAAAAAACAAACAGGTGTTTAAAACTTGCTGACAAGAAGTTAGAATCAGATCACACTTTAATGGTCAGACCTGTCATTGAACTTTTTTAGACATAAAAAACAATGGGTCAAACATGGAAATCGATAGCGCCGCCTGAAATCTCTCAGCGATAGCGCACATAAAGAGGGTGACAAATGAGTGATAGACAACAGGTAACCAATGCCAAGGGCGAGCGTATCGCGATAGTTGCGGGTTTAAGAACGCCATTTGCGAAACAAGCCACGGCATTCCACGGCGTATCGGCGCTCGATATGGGTAAAATGGTGGTCAATGAATTATTGGCGCGCTCTGAACTCGATCCTAAGCTGATTGAGCAATTAGTGTATGGACAAGTGGTGCAAATGCCTGCGGCGCCAAACATCGCCCGTGAAATCGTACTCGGTACTGGCATGAATGTGTCGACCGATGCCTATAGTGTCACTCGCGCCTGTGCGACTAGCTTCCAATCTGCCGTCAACGTGGC
This sequence comes from Shewanella putrefaciens, assembly GCF_016406305.1. Classification (NCBI taxonomy): domain Bacteria; kingdom Pseudomonadati; phylum Pseudomonadota; class Gammaproteobacteria; order Alteromonadales; family Shewanellaceae; genus Shewanella; species Shewanella putrefaciens. Next base: position 2,882,561 of record NZ_CP066369.1, on the reverse strand, counting down.
CGAATCTATCATGACAGGCAATATCGACATCGGTATTGCGGGCGGCGCCGACTCTTCCTCTGTATTGCCAATCGGAGTGTCGAAAAAATTAGCCCATGCGTTAGTCGATTTGAATAAAGCCCGCACGTTTGGCCAAAAATTACAAATTTTCCGCCGTTTAGGCATTAAAGATTTATTGCCTGTACCGCCTGCGGTCGCCGAGTACTCAACGGGCTTGTCTATGGGACAAACCGCCGAGCAGATGGCAAAAACCTACAATATTAGCCGCGCCGATCAAGATGCTTTAGCGCACCGCTCGCACACCTTAGCGAGTGAAACTTGGGCTTCTGGCCATTTGCGTGACGAAGTGATGGTTGCCCATGTGCCGCCCTATAAGCAGTTTATCGATCGCGATAACAATATCCGCGAAAACTCTGTACTGGAGTCATACGCTAAGTTGCGCCCAGCATTCGACAAACAACATGGTACTGTGACGGCGGCCAACAGTACGCCACTGACGGACGGTGCGTCGGCAATTATCCTGATGAGTGAAGGTCGGGCCAAAGCCTTAGGTTATCAACCAATTGGCTACATTAAGAGCTACGCTTTTAGCGCCATTGATGTGTGGCAAGATATGCTGATGGGGCCATCCTACGCGACGCCATTGGCGCTGAAGCGTGCTGGAATGGAGCTAGAAGATCTTACCCTGATTGAAATGCATGAAGCCTTTGCGGCGCAGACATTAGCGAATATGCAGATGTTTGCGTCGAAAAAATTTGCCGAAGAAAAACTCGGCCGCAACCGCGCGATTGGCGAAATCGATATGAGTAAGTTTAACGTGCTTGGCGGCTCGCTCGCCTATGGTCATCCTTTTGCGGCAACGGGAACCCGTTTAATCACCCAAGTGTGTCGTGAGCTTAAGCGCCGTGGTGGTGGAACTGGCTTAACGACGGCCTGTGCGGCCGGTGGTTTGGGCGTGGCTATGATAGTGGAAGTGGAGTAATCGGCATGGAAAAGACCTTTAATTTAACCCGCCGCGACGACGGCATTGCCATCTTGACTATGGATGTTCCTGGCGAAACCATGAACACCCTAAAAGCGCAGTTTGGCCCTGAAATCAGTGAAATTCTGGCCGAGATCAAAAGTGATTCGAGCATTCGCGGTTTAGTGCTGATCTCGGGCAAAAAAGATTCTTTTGTCGCGGGCGCAGATATTTCTATGCTCGATGCCTGTAAAACGGCGGGCGATGCCAAAGCCTTATCCCAGCAAGGCCATGTGGTTTTTAATGAGTTAGAAGCCTTAAAAATTCCTGTGGTTGCGGCAATCCACGGTGCCTGTTTAGGTGGTGGTTTAGAGTTAGCCTTAGCCTGCCATCAAAGGGTATGTAGCGACGATGGCAAGACTATGCTCGGCGTACCGGAAGTTCAACTTGGTTTATTGCCCGGTGGTGGCGGCACTCAACGTCTGCCTCGTTTAGTCGGCATTACCACCGCCTTAGATATGATGCTCACCGGTAAACAAATCCGTCCTAAACAAGCCTTGAAAATGGGCTTAGTGAATGATGTTGTGCCGCAGACCATTTTACTGCAAACCGCAGTTGAGATGGCGCTTGCAGGTAAACGTGCACCGAAACCTGTTAAAAAGTCACTGGTTAATCGAGTGCTTGAAGGCACGAGCTTTGGCCGTAACATTATTTTCGATCAAGCGACTAAACAAGTCGAAAAGAAAACCCAAGGTAATTATCCAGCACCAGCCAAGATTATTGACTGCGTGCGTCAAGGGATTGCGAAGGGGATGCAAAAAGGGCTAGAAGTCGAAGCGAGTCACTTTGCTGAATTAGTGGTATCGAAAGAGTCTGAAGCGCTGCGCAGCATTTTCTTCGCCACCACAGAAATGAAGAAAGAAACCGGCGCTGAGGGTGCTACGCCGCGTAAAGTGAAGAAAGCGGTGATCTTAGGTGGTGGTTTAATGGGTGGCGGTATCGCCTCTGTCACGACGACCAAGGCTAAAATTCCCGTTCGCGTAAAAGACATCAGCGAAAAGGGCTTAAGCAATGCTTTATCTTATGCCTATAAGTTGTTAGATAAAGGGGTAAAGCGCCGCCATATGACGCCCGCCGCCCGTGACAATTTAATGGCGCTGATGACCACAACCACTGAGTATAAAGGCGTTAAAGATGCCGACATCGTTGTGGAAGCGGTATTTGAAGACTTAGCGCTTAAGCATCAAATGGTGAAAGACATTGAGCGTGAGTGTGGTGAGCACACTATTTTTGCGTCAAACACCTCATCTTTGCCGATTAGCCAAATCGCCGAGGCGGCGACACGTCCTGAAAATGTGATTGGTCTGCATTATTTCTCGCCAGTGGAAAAAATGCCGCTAGTGGAAGTGATTGCCCATGCTAAAACGTCGCCAGAAACCATTGCGACTACTGTCGCATTTGCCCGTAAACAAGGTAAAACACCGATAGTGGTGCAGGATGGTGCGGGTTTCTACGTGAACCGTATTCTGGCTCTGTATATGAATGAGGCCGCGCAATTACTACTCGAAGGCCAAAGTGTTGAGCATTTGGATAAAGCTTTAGTGAAATTTGGCTTCCCTGTGGGCCCCATTACTTTGCTTGACGAAGTAGGAATCGACGTGGGCGCAAAAATTTCACCGATCCTTGAGAAAGAATTGGGTGAACGTTTTAAAGCGCCAGCCGCATTCGACAAGCTTTTGGCAGACGATCGTAAAGGCCGCAAAAATGGCAAAGGCTTTTATCAATACGGCCAAAAAGACTCTAGCAAGAAAGCGAAAGTCGTCGATGAGAGCGTTTATGGCGTGTTAGGCATTAAGCCTAGCACCAATAAAGACGTAAAAGCACTTGCCGAGCGTTGTGTTGTACAAATGCTCAATGAAGCGGTGCGTTGTTTAGATCAAGGCATTATCGCATCGCCAAGAGACGGTGATATTGGCGCTATTTTCGGTATTGGCTTCCCGCCATTCCTCGGTGGACCATTTCACTATATTGACACTTTGGGCGCCGCGAATTTAGTGCGAATTCTTGAAGGTTATCAAAGTCAATTCGGTGACAGATTTGAGCCCTGTGAGCGCTTAAAAGTGATGGCGCAAGAGAATAAGCGTTTTTTCTAAGCTATTTGTTTTCAGTCCGCTCTCATTGAATTGAACAAAAAAACGGCAGTTGATTGCCGTTTTTTTATTGCCACAAGGCATGTTTTTGCCTAAAAAGTGTTCACAACAGGGGCGGATATCTTGTATCATCCGTGCCCTCGAATGGAAACTGCTAACGCTAACTGTTTTGCTCTTAGTGAGGGACTTTACTGAGTGCTGTGCACATAACTGATTTCGCCATTTGAGTGGGATTACAAAAAAGGGCTATGGACAGTGAGTGCGTGAGCTCTTTTTGATAAGGGATGATATTTCCTAACGATATGATTCTATTTGTTTCTAAAGGGGTTATTTGTGGTTTTGCTGATCGTTTTACTTGCATTTATCTCGGCTTGGTATTTTGGCTTGGCAGCATTTACCGCAGGTCTTTCAGTTAAGTATTGGGCGATAGTGGGGTTTATATTAGGCCCTTTGGCTTTTCCGCTCTTTACTGCCCATAGTCACTTGGCACTGAGGAAGATACGTTGTCAGAAAGAGTGGATGTTAGCGTTTTGATTTATAAGTATTTATAGATTTTTATAACTTGATCTCGGTATTTAAAAACTAAAGGGAGCTATGCTCCCTTTATTGTTTTCTAAGCTGCGCTAGCTTAATTTCAGTCAGCAGTATCAGCTAACTGATTATCACAGGTGGGGGAATTTAGTTCCACCAACCCTTTGCAGAAATCACTTCGAGGTGATTTAGACCTTCAGGTAATTTAACTTTTTTACGCGCTGGCTTAGATAAACCGAGTGCTTTTTTGATTGAATTTAGCATAGTCATTCTCCTTAGCCTGATTAATGTTATGCAACTTCAGAGTTAATGAATTTAACGTAAGGATGTCCTGCAATTTCAATAGGTTTGAACTTGACGTATGGATGTCCAGCAATTTCAAAGGGCTTGAACTTGACGTATGGATGTCCAGCAATTTCAAAGGGCTTGAACTTGACGTATGGATGTCCAGCAATTTCAAAGGGCTTGAATTTGACGTATGGATGCCCAGCAATTTCAAAGGGCTTGAACTTGACGTATGGATGTCCAGCAATTTCAAAGGGCTTGAACTTGACGTATGGATGCCCAGCAATTTCAAAGGGCTTGAATTTAACGTATGGATGCCCAGCAATTTCGAAGGGTCTGAATTTAACGTAAGGATGGCCAGCAAGTTCAAGAGGAGTTAACTCCGTAGCTGGTTTTGCATTAACAGCCAGAGTCTTTAATTCTAAATTTGTATTATGTTCAAGTGCTAAGCTATTCGCTACAAAACCAATAGAAGACAGTAATGCAGCAGCGGTTAATATTCCTTTAATCATGTCCATTCTCTCTCAGGTAGTTGATATTGATTTATTATTGACACTGAGATAACTAATGCATCTGTTGTGCCAATGTTTTGAAATCGCAACCCAATTGAGATGAATATGATTAAGTTATGTTGATTTTAGTGTTTGATTTTGCCATGTCCTGTTGAAGTAACAGGGTAAACTCAGTCTCTTTTATCGCTTTGCTGAAAATGTAACCTTGAATTTCTTCACAGTTGAGTGCACGTAAAATATTTAACTGTGCGGTTTGTTCTACGCCTTCTCCCACCACAGAAAGTCCCATATTGTGGGCAATGGTAATGATAGAGTCGACCATCTTTAAATCGCGGTCCGACTTATCTATATCATCAACAAAGGCTTTATCTATTTTGAGGGTATGAATAGGAAAGCGTTTTAAATAGGATAGTGATGAGTAACCCGTTCCAAAATCATCTAAAGCGAGGCTCACTCCCATTTTGGCAAGTTGTTGCATAACGATAATGGCTTTTTCTGGTTGTTTAATAACAGTACCTTCGGTTATTTCTAATTCAAGGTGGCATGCAGGTAACTGAGTTAGTCTTAAAATTGACTCTATTCGTTGCTGAATATCGGGTAGGGCAAACTGACGTGACGATAAATTGACGGCGACTCTACCATTGAACAGACCTTGCTCCCGCCATTTCTGGGCGGCGAAACAAGCTTTGCGTAACACAATCTCGCCAATTTCTACAATTAATCCATTTTCTTCCGCGAGAGGAATAAAATCATTAGGCGGAATTAAGCCGTGCGTTGGATGATTTAATCTTACAAGCGCTTCCATGCCAGCAACACGGCCGCGCTTCAGATCAACCTTAGGTTGATAGTAAACTTCAAATAGGTCTTCTTTTAATCCTTCTCGTATCAGATTTTCAATTTCTAGTTGTCGAATCGCATGCTGATTTAATGACTCAGAATAAAATTGATAGCAATTGCCGCCAGCTGATTTTGCATGGTACATGGCAATATCCGCTTTTCTGAGCAATGCTTGCTCATTTTGCTCATCCTCAGGGTAAAGTACGATACCTATGCTGAGTCCTAAGACTAATTGTTCATGATTAATATCAAAAGCGGTCTTAAAAGCTTCTATGACTCTTCCTGCCATTACCGCACTGGCGCTAATATCCGAATCCTTATCTAGTACTATGGCAAATTCATCTCCTCCAAGGCGGTAAATACTGGTGTTTCTTGGGAGTGATGATTTGATTCTTACCGACACTAATTTGAGTAATTGATCTCCAATTTGATGTCCTAAGGAGTCATTAATACGTTTGAAATTGTCTAAATCTAATACCATTAGGGTGTGGGATATTTCTTTATTCACCAAGTTACTTAGGGTGACTTGTAAGTTTGAGCGATTAGGTAGCCCCGTAAGAAGGTCATTGTTGGTTAATTTTCTGAGTTCTTCTTCCTGCTGCTTACGTCGAGATATATCAGAAAAAACACCTACGTAGTGTGAAAGTTCACCAAGCTCATCATAAATAGCATCTATGGTGAGTTCCATATGAAAATGGCTCTTATCTCCTCTGGCAGCTTCTACTTCGTTAGCCCAGCGGCCTTGCTGTTTAAGCATAGTTCGAATTTGAATCGAAAATGACTCTGGATACAAATCAAAAGTTAATAAATTGCCAATAAATTCTGAGCGGTTTCGTAACGAGATTTTACAACAGGCTTCATTGACTTCGACAAAACGATATTCACTGTCGAGAATAAACATGCCTTCTGAAATGTTTTCAATTGCTTTTTCGAATAATTTTAGCTGTTCTTCTTTTTGCTTAAACTGGCTAATATTTTTAATGGTTCCTGTCATTCGCAGGGCGTTATCTTTGTCATCACGCTCCACAATCTTAGCGCGGTCTAAAATCCAAACCCAATTATCATCTTTACCCTTTACCCTATATGCCGCTTCAAAATGGTCTGTTTCACCGTAAAAATGTTTATTGAGAGCCTCTCTAACACGCTCTTGATCCATAGGATGGATATTACTCTCTTCATCCGATTTACCCGAACGGTGGCCATCGCGTGGGAATTCTAATGCTCCCCAGATATTGGAGCGAAAAATATTGCCTGTTTCTATATCCCAGTCCCACATCTCATCGCCGCTTCCCCATAGGGAAAGTTTTAATCGCTCTTCACTCAGAGCTATTTGTCTTTGGGTTTCTCTACGGCGTAAAATTGCTTTTGCAATGATGAATAAAATAAATATTGAAATTACTATATATATGATTTTTGCTTGATATGATGACCACCAGGGAGGTGTTATAATTATATCTAATTCTTTTGTTACTGCTTTCTCACCGGAAAGGGAATTAACTGCATATACTTGAAAAGTGTACTTCCCTGGTGATAGGTTTGTATATGTAGCCGAGTTTGTTCCATTCGCAGATATCCATGTGTCTGAAAGGCCGAACATTCTATAGTAGTAATTGGTTGAAGCATCATCTGACATAGGTGATATAAAGTTAAAAGAAAATGGATAGTCAGAATATTTTAGTGATATTTCAGTTGAGGCTGAAATTGATTGTTTTAAATATTTGCTATCTTGATTCTGAACTATATTGAATACTAGAAAGTCAGATATTTCAGTTTTATTTTTATTGTTTCTTTTTATATAATTAATTACTTCCTCAGGAAGTACCAAACTAATCCCATTAAGTCCTGCGAGTAGTATATGTCCATTTACATCAAGTCCATTTGGTGAGTTATACTCGTATTGGCTGCCATTTGCTGTTCTTAATGTGTAAGAAGCTTTAGTTTTCTTCTCAAAAATAATGACTTCGCTTAATGAAGATGCCGTTATGTAATTGTCACTGTTAACAATGGAATAGATCTCCTTGTTATTGGATAGTATCTCTGAAATACTATTGTCTTGTTTATTATACGACATTAATGATGTCGATGTTCCGAAATATATTCCGTTGTCGTTCTTTTCGATGCTATAGGTTATTTCGTTGCTTAAATTTTTTAGATGTCCACTTTCATACTTTGCTAATCCACCTTGGCCTGCTATATATAATAATTCACTTGATTCTAATTCTATATCAAAAATAGGGTCGTTATTTTTAGTGTCAATAAGGTTGGTAACTTCTCCATTGTTAATGATTAAGATTTTTCCATTTGGTGTTCCTGCAGCTATTGTAAGGCCTTGAGGATCTATAGATAATGATGATATAGTTTTTTTGCTAATTAGTTTTACGGAATCGCTTGATTTTAAGTATAACCCATCACTTGTTCCAAAATAGAGTCCGTCATCATTTAGTACTGAGTATTTATATCCTTTTGCTTTAGTGTCGAAACTTTCAATTAAATTAAAGCTGTTGTCAAAAAGGTTTATTTTTTCAGATTCTGATGAAACTAAAAAGCCTCTGGTGTTTTTGGTCAGGTGCCAAGTGTTCTCTGTTGCTAAATTAGTTTGTTGGACTAGATTGTTTACTTTTTTTATAACGCTAAAACCATTGTCAATGCTACCTAATATAAAAATATCTTCTGTTGCCATAAATGTAGATATATTGTCGGTGTGAGCAAGGGGGATATTCCCGATAATAATATTGCTGGAGATATCGATTATACTTTCACCAGTAAAACCATAAATATTGTTTTTATATTTTAAAAGTTGAGAGAAAACGCGATGGTCAATTTTTTTAATTTTATCGTTGTTATATTCATATAGCCCATCACTTAATGATATAAGTAGGGAATTATCATTACTTTCCTCAAAATCAATTGTTTTGCGTGTTATTTCTTTTAGCTCACCGTTGGTGAGTTTAAATAATGTACCAGCGTAGTCTTTTATGTAGTAGTTATCGTTTACTTTGATTGCCTTTTTTATTTCACTTAACCCTTTTTGTGAAAGTTCGTAGACCTGTTCTTTGCTATTTATATCTATGATCGCTTTGTTTGTTCCTACTACTACACTGTTTTTATTAGAGTTGAGGCTCCATATAGGTGATTTTTGTACCGAAACACCATAAGGAGTAAATGTTTCTTGGAGTTTATTATATATGACTAAACCATTATCAGTTCCTATATATAAAACACCTTGGTCATCAATTAATAAACTTCTAATAAAAGAACTAGGTAGACTATTTTTGGTATCATTAGCATAAAAATGCTTAAAACTTTTTCCATCAAATCGGTTTAGCCCGTTGAATGTCCCTATCCAAATATAGCCATCGTGATCTTGAACTATAGATGTCACAGTGCTCTGCGAGAGTCCTTGCGGAACACCAAAAGATTGTGATTGTAGGATAATTGGAGATTTATCTGAAAAGGGGAACGCGCTTACATTTTCGAATGCACTAATGCATAAAACGACGAGTAAGACGATTTTCAAGAGTGCTTTAGGCATAGTGTTTGTTCTTTTTATCCGGTGATGCCATGAAACAATTGTGTTACACCACTTTTCCAGAAAGTGACGGATTTGTCAAAACTGAGATTGTAAAAAATCCTTTTAATAGCATGTAGATGGTGCAAAGTTGTGCTGTTCCAATGTAAGAATAGAGCATCTAAGCGTGTTTTGCATCGCGTTTACGACTCAGAGTGAAAGATACTGCTGTATAATCACTCTGGGATAGGGATTTTGGTTGTTCACTGTAAATTGTGTTCTAGCACATTTATTTATATTCAACGCTTAAAAATTAAACTTGTCGGCATTTTGTTTGAACGATTTGAGATCGGTGATCATTTTATCTGAGGCTAGTGCTGCCTGTGTCCTATGTTGTTCACCCGTGCTAAATAGCACTAAGCGGTCACTGTGTTTTGTGCGCATTTTACGCATCATAAATTTGATTAAATCTGGGCGAGTGAGCTTAGTGATTTCTGCTACGACTAATTCTCTTTGGTTAAATTGATAATCCCGATTACCCACGCTGACCCAATATCGTTGGCTACGAGTCTTTAAGTTGGCATCGTGTTCCATTACTTGGTTTATCAGGCCGAGTTTTGTACTTTCCCATTCCTCATTGGTAATTTGCATTACGGCGTAGTTAAAGTCGGCAATAAACTCGTCGATGGCCTCTAATAAATGTAGTGGCCCAGTTGTGGGTGACTGAATATAGAAAATAAGCCCAGGATGACGATTGAGTGGCAAATACCCTGTGCCGACCATGTAGCCTAATTGCTTTTCTGTACGCAGCTCATGGAAGAAAGTAGAGGACATAGTATGATTAAGTAAGCTGAACAGTGCCATTTTTTCGGGCGTTGCAGTGGCCGATTGGTAATACACTATAATTGCGCTGTCTTGGTGATCTATCGCAAGTTCTCTAAGCAGGGTGCCTTGACCCGTTAGATTGACTAATTCCCTTGTGGATTCGGCACTCGGTGTCGAGACTAGGGATAAAATATGTTCTAGGCGTTTGCCGAGTGCTTGGGCTTCGGAGACTAACCAGTCCCCATAGACTAATCCTTCAAGATAGATCTTCTCGTAGAAAGCACGCACGTGGTTATGCAAATCTTCTAGGGTGATGTTTTCTAACTCTTGTGCCATGCGCGCAGGTTCATAACTGCGCTTTTGCAGCGTAACTGTTAGGCTGGTGAATAATTGTGAAATGGGTTTAGCCTGCGCGAGGTTCTGCCAACTGCGAAGTAATTGGGATTTTATTAAGGCAAAGCGCTCTTCGGTAAAGTTACGTTCCCTTGCTTTTTGGATAAGCAAGGCTAATAGGGTTTCTTGATTACCCGTAAAGCCCGATAAATGCAGGGTTATCCCGCCTTGGTGTGGGTAAATATTGTAGCTTAACCCCGCAACCTCGGCTTGATAAGTGGGTTCGGTTAGATAGTCGAGCAACATTTCAACATATAAGCGGGTCAGGGCAGCATGTCTTGGGGTTTTACTCGCCTGTTCTGAATCCAGTGATAAATACATATGGCCTTTGGGCACATTAAATTCATCATCTTTCTTATGCCAAATTCGGTATCCAACTGATTCTGCGACTATTACAGGTACGTCAACATCGCTTTTATCGGGGCGAGCAATCGAGTCAGCGACGATAAAAGGATTGGGTGTAGGTAATTGTAACTCGGGGCGAATATGCTTAACTTGCCATCCTTCGAGGGATTCTGGTGTAATCGGCCGGATTTTGTAAGGAGTGTGATACCAGCTGGCGATATGATCCGTCGTCACCGATTGGGCAATAAGCTGCAGACGCATGTTTTGGGGCGTCATCAATTCGAGTAGCTCAATAGTTTCAGGGACATCTAACCCATCCATACGATAATCGCCGAAGACTAAGTCCTCGACTTCATAGTGATGCATATTGATGCTGAGATGGCTGGCTAAATCAAGGGATTTAACTTGCTCTTGGTAACGAAATGCCATTTTGAGCAGGTTCGCGCGCTCTAAATAACGCCACTCATCTAAACCTTGGATTTTGATGAGTTCAATATATTCGAAACAACTGCAAATAATGTCATCGAGATTAGCCAGTCCCTTATCGGTTAACTGCAAGCCAATACTGTAATCTTTGAAGTTGTAGCCGTTAACACCGCCTCCCGCAGACAAGTTATTCACTAGCCCCTGATCTTTAAGATAGGAAAGTAAACTGCCTTTACTCTCATTGCCTAAAATATGGCTGATATAAGTCAACGGCTTACGTTTATAGTAGTGGTCAATCCCCGGGAAATTAAAGCTGATGTTTAAACGCTTTTGTTCTTTCAGTGGAATTATATCAACTTGTTTTAGCAGTTCTTTTTCTGAAAAAAGCGGCACTTGAGGATAGTTTTTCACTAAATTTAAGTTGCGGATCCCGCTAAAGTAATGACTTGCTAAGTCCTGTAATTCATCTAGGGAAAGCGGCGCGACTAAACACAGTGTCATTAAGTTGGCGCTGTAATGGCTCTGGTAGAAGTCGAGTAGTTCGCTGCGTACCTGTGCCTGTTCTCCACCTAAGGTCTCTAAATTACCCACGGAAAATTTCGAGAAAGGGTGCAGCGGATTAACCGTCTCTTTCAGTACTTGATAGGTGCGACGTATATCATCCTTCAGCTTTAAACTAAATTCCGATTCAATGGCTTGTCGCTCCCTATCGACTAACTCTAGGTCAAACTTAGGCGCGATAAAAAATTGACTAAACCTGTCTAAAGAATCGGCAAACACGTCCGAATTGATCGTAAAAAAGAAGTTAGTGTGTTCAGTACCCGTCCAAGCGTTATTGCTGCCGCCATGTTGGTTAATAAAAGCGTGATACTCGCCAGAATCGGGGAATTTCTCGGTACCAAGGAAGAGCATATGCTCTAAAAAATGTGCCATTCCAGGTCTATCCACAGGATCATCGAAATGACCCACACCGACAGCCATAGATGCAGCCGCTTGACTCGCATCTTGATCTTCAACCAATAACACTCTTAGTGCGTTATCTAATACAAGATAACGGTACTGGCGGTGATCGTTTGGACTTTTATAAATGGACTGAGAGGCTTGCAATGAGACACTCCGATAACGATAGCTTGTTATATATTGATAGTCTTAATGGTTTTTAGCAAATATCTCTTGTGTTTATCGACTAAAGATTAAGTCTTACATGGTTTGTTGAAATGAATTTTAGGGCTACAATTGGGATAAAACAAAAACAAGTGTGAGTAGCGAGAGAAGTATGCAGCTATTTTTGATGCGACACGGTGACGCTGGATTTAATGCTCAGTCCGATAGGGACAGAACTCTCACCGATTTAGGAAGACACCATACTGTATTTATGAGTAATTGGCTGGCTCGCAGCATCAGTGATTTTGACCTTGTTTTGGTGAGCCCTTACTTACGTGCGCAGCAAACATGGCAGGAATTGAGTCAGCATTTTCCTGAACCGCGTAAGTGGTTAGTGTTGGATGATCTTGTGCCCTCTGGTGATCCCGCCAATGTCGCCGCATTAGTGGTTGCCTACGCTGAATTGTATAAAGCAGATTCAGTGCTGATTATTTCCCATATGCCACTGCTCGGCTATTTAGTGAGCGAGTTAGTCGCAGGCGTGGAGCCGCCGTTATTTGCCACCTCGGGCATTACCCTTATCGATAAGCATGCCGAGCAAGCTTCAATTGTGTGGCAGCATGCTCCCCATAGCATTAGTTAGCGTCTATGGGGTTGTTCGCCAATATCAATCAAGACTAAAAGCGCGGCATCGCCCCCCCATTCTTTCGGGGCCTGATGGAAGGCTTTTACCATAGGATGCTGCACTAGCCACATGGGGACTTGTTGCTTCAAAATACCGCTGCCGTAACCGTGCATAACACAACAACACAGACTCTGTTGCTTAACGCAGGCTTGGATCAGCGCCGCTAACTCAAGTTTGGCTTCCGACTGGCGATAGCCATGCAAATCTAGCAGCAAATCTGGCTGGTAATCCCCACGTCTTAGGCGTTTTAACTCTAGGCTATCCACGCCATCATCTAACCAACGCATCGGGCCTTGTACTGGCAATAACGGTTGATAAGTATCTGAGAAATAACTGTTAGCATGCAGTTGCTGCTCTTTCAGTGCTATTTCTTGTTTGGTTTTTAAGGGCGTGCGAAAGTGCCGCTTATCTTGAGTGATAGGTTTGATCCCATCGATAAGCGCTGAGAACATCGCTAAGCCTTCTTGGTCATCGTCTTTATTCATGGGCGGGTATTCTATTGAATCCTATGGTTTCTGAATAGAGTTCAGTTACAATGTTTGCCGAACAAACTAGCGGGAGCACGTTTTGGATAAGATCTTTGTAGATGAAGCTGTGACAGAATTACGCACTATTGGCGATATGTTACGTTGGGCTGTAAGCCGTTTTAACGACGCTAATCTGTACTATGGTCATGGGACTGACAATGCGTGGGATGAAGCTATTGCTTTAGTTTTCCATGCCTTACACTTACCCGAAGAAATCGGCCAGCAGGTGATCCTGAGCAATTTAACCAGTAGCGAAAAACATAAAATCGTTGAACTGATTATTCGCCGTGTCAGGGAGCGCTTACCCGTGCCTTACCTGACCAACAAAGCCCGTTTCGCAGGGCTTGAGTTTTATGTCGATGAGCGCGTATTAGTACCGCGTTCGCCGATTGCCGAAATGATCGCCAATCGTTTTAGCCCTTGGTTATATAACAAACCCGTGACGCGAATTTTAGATTTATGCACGGGCAGCGGTTGTATCGCTATTGCCTGCGCCTATGAATTTGAAGAGGCCGAAGTGGACGCACTGGATATCAGTGAAGATGCCTTAGATGTGGCGCAGATCAACATTGAAACCTTAGGGGTTATGGACCGCGTATTTCCGATGCAATCGGATCTATTCTCAGCCATTCCCGAAGGCCCACAGTACGATTTGATTGTCTCAAACCCACCCTATGTGGATGCTGAAGATATTGGCGACATGCCGGATGAATATCACCATGAACCCGCTATTGGCTTAGCCTCTGGGCCCGATGGCTTAGATTTGACTAAACGTATTCTCGCCAATGCTGCGCAGTACTTAACACCGACAGGCATTCTAGTGGTGGAGGTGGGGAACTCTATGGTGCATTTGGTCGAGCAATTCTCCGAAGTGCCATTTACTTGGGTGAATTTCGAAAATGGGGGTGATGGGGTGTTTGTATTGACCCGTGACCAACTGCTCGAACATCAGTCGATCTTCGCTATTTATCGCGACGCGCAATAGCCTAAGATAGCAAATTAGGTTGAGTCTTTTCCCGCTGCCAGTTAGGCTTGCAGCGGGAAAATAAATTGTCTAGCACTCGCTGGACACGGAGCGATGAACTAATAACCTAAGGTGTATAAAGCGGATGTCTGGAAACAGTATTGGTCAAAATTTTGTAGTGACGACGTTTGGTGAGAGTCACGGTGTTGCACTGGGTTGCATTATTGATGGTTGCCCGCCAGGGCTTGAATTGACCGAAGCCGATATGCAGCACGATTTAGACCGCCGCCGGCCAGGGACATCCCGCTATACCACGGCCCGCCGTGAGAGCGACGAAGTGCGGATTTTATCCGGCGTTTTCGAAGGTAAGACCACGGGCACCTCGATTGGACTCTTGATCGAAAATACCGATCAACGCAGTCAAGATTACTCAAATATCAAAGACTTATTTCGACCTGGGCACGCAGATTATACCTACCAACAAAAGTACGGTATGCGCGATTACCGTGGTGGTGGCCGCTCGTCAGCCCGTGAAACCGCGATGCGTGTGGCGGCGGGTGCGGTGGCGAAAAAGTATTTAAAGCAGGTCCATGGGATTGAGATTTATGGGTATATGTCCCAGCTCGGCCCCATTTGCGCCGACAGCATTGATCTTAGCCAGATAGAACAAAACGCGTTCTTTTTCCCCGATGCCAGCAAGCTTGAGGCTTTGGATGAATACATGCGTGAGCTGAAAAAGTCCGGTGATTCCATTGGCGCTAAAATCTCCGTTGTGGCCACTGGCGTTCCCGTCGGTTTAGGTGAACCCGTATTTGATAGACTCGATGCCGATATCGCCCACGCTCTAATGGGCATTAATGCCGTTAAAGGCGTTGAAATTGGTGATGGTTTTGGCGTGGTAACGCAAAAGGGCTCCGAGGGCCGTGACTTAATGTCGCCATTGGGGTTTGAATCCAACCATGCGGGTGGTGTGCTCGGTGGCATTTCCTCAGGTCAGCCGATTATTGCCCATATTGCATTAAAACCCACATCAAGCATCAGCGTGCCGGGCCAAAGTATGACGGCGCAGGGTGAAATGGCCGAAGTCGTCACTAAGGGGCGCCACGATCCTTGCGTTGGGATCCGCGCGGTACCGATTGCCGAAGCTATGCTGGCCATTGTGCTGATGGATCACTTACTAAGACACAGAGCGCAAAATCAAGGTGTTTGTAGCCACACGCCCGTGCTTGGTATGCGATAAGTGGTATGAGATAGGCGGCATACAATCATGAATTCGATGTGTGGCATGAGATAAATGGAATGCGTTAATGTCAACTCCCTCTAGCACAAGCCGGCAATTGCGCTGGCTTTGTGCCTGTTATTTTTTCTTCTTTTCGATTCTCGGCACTATGATCCCCTATCTTGGGGTCTTTTTCGAGAATCGCGGTTTTAATCCCCAAGAGATTGGTTTTTTACTCGCTATTCTGATGGCAACCCGCATCGTTGCACCGAATGTGTGGGCCAAGGTGGCTGATCGCACTGGCATGCGCGCCGAATTGATTAAGATGGGGGCATTCGCTGCCGCACTGGCCTATTTAAGTTTCTTTTACCATGGCGGTTTTGTGTATATGGCCCTGAGCTTGGCCTTATACACTTTCTTTTGGAACGCAATCCTCGCCCAGCTTGAGGTGATCACCTTAGAAACCTTAGGCGAAAATGCCAGTCGTTATGGTCAAATTCGCAGTTTTGGCAGCATAGGTTATATCTGCCTTGTTGTTGGTGCGGGATTTGCGATTGGGCAGTGGGGCACCGAAGTTTTACCTTATATCGGCTTGGTGTTATTTACCGGAATGCTGCTTAGCGCTTTGCCGCTGCCCGCCAATCGGGCGGTGCGTCCTGCAGGGCAGGAGCGACTGCCCCTTAAATGGACTAAGCCAATTGTGTGGTTCATGATTTCCGCCATGTTGCTTCAGATGAGCGCAGGGCCTTTCTACGGCTTCTTCGTCTTGTATTTAAAGCAAGCGGGTTACTCGGAATCCTCGGCGGGGATATTTGTTGCCCTTGGTGCTATGGCCGAAATTGTGATGTTTATGTTTGCACCGCGTTTGCTGGGACGATATGGCGTTAATACTCTACTCATTGTCAGTATTGCCATGACGGCGGCGCGTTGGTTATTGGTGGCCTTTGGCGTCGAGAGCTTATTGTTACTGGGTTTAAGTCAGGTATTACATGCCTTTACCTTTGGTCTGACCCACGCGGCATCGATTCAATTTGTGCACCGGCATTTTGATGCGAGCCATCGAAGCCAAGGCCAAGCCCTGTATGCCAGCTTAAGTTTTGGGGTTGGCGGCGCGCTCGGCACTTGGATTTGCGGCTATATTTGGGGCGATGGTAGCGGGGCAGTTTGGTCTTGGGTGTTCGCCGCCGTGTGTGCTTTTGCGGCTATGCTGGCGGTATTTTTTATTCCTAGGGATAAACCAGATGCCAATCTTCAAACTGCCTAATTCCTCGCTGGCATAACTATCTTTGTAAAACAACAGTGTATAACAACAATCCGATTGAGCTTAGAGAGGTAAAGGTGGTTCGGTTTCGTTTAGGATTAGTGATTAATCCTTTGGCTGGCTTAGGCGGCAGTGTCGGTCTTAAGGGCAGCGACGGTGTTGCAGAGCAAGCACTCGCATTAGGCGCTGAACCCAAAGCCCCTTTGCGCATGAGGCAGGCCCTTGAAGTCATTAAAGATTATGCCGATGAGATTGAAGTGATCACCGCCTCGGGTGTGATGGGCGAGGATGTCGCTAAAACGCTCGGTTTTACTACGCGCGTGGTGTATCAAACCCCCGATAAAACCCAGGCGTTGGATACTCAAGCCGTGGTGCGCACACTGCTGGATGAGCCGCTGGATTTATTGCTCTTTGCCGGCGGTGATGGTACGGCCCGGGATATTTATTCAGTATTTGAACAAGCCACTATCGACGATAAACTCCCCGTACTCGGTGTGCCCGCGGGCGTGAAAATCCATTCTGGCGTTTATGGTATTACGCCCCATGCCTCTGGCATGGTGGTTAAAATGTTACTCGATGGTGAATTGGTGAGTTTGATGTCCGCCGATGTGATGGATATCGACGAAGTGGCCTTTCGCCAAGGCACAGTGCGCGCTAAACGCTTTGGCGAACTCTTAGTCCCCGCCGAGCCGCGTTATGTGCAAGCGGTGAAGATGGGCGGCAGGGAAGTCGATGAGTTAGTGCTGGCCGATATCGCCGCCGATGTGATCAATCAAATGGACGATGCGCTTTATATTATGGGCTCTGGCAGTACGGTTGCCTTTGTGATGGAAGAGTTGGGGCTGGATAATACGCTATTAGGTGTTGATCTTATTCAAGATAAAAATCTAGTCGCCTCAGACTTAAGTGCAAAACAGTTACTCGAACTCACCCAAGATAAGCAGGCCAAATTGGTGATTACCTTGATTGGCGGCCAGGGTCATATCCTTGGGCGCGGTAATCAACAACTGTCACCGGAGCTTATTCGGCGCATCGGAAAAGACAATATTATTATCCTCGCCACTAAAACTAAGCTAAAAGCACTTGAAGGACGCCCGTTAATTGTGGATAGTGGCGACCCTAAATTGGATAGCGAGTTGTGCGGCTATTACAAAGTGACCACAGGTTACCATGATTATGTGATGTATCAGGTGGCGAACCCTGATCTATAGACACGTAATGATATTCCCATGTGCCCTTGATTGAGTGGCAATGGTTTACCTATTGAGTATTTTAGTGGAGAGTTTGACCCCATGTTAGAGCA
This sequence comes from Shewanella putrefaciens, assembly GCF_016406305.1. NCBI lineage: Bacteria > Pseudomonadati > Pseudomonadota > Gammaproteobacteria > Alteromonadales > Shewanellaceae > Shewanella > Shewanella putrefaciens. Next base: position 2,864,725 of record NZ_CP066369.1, on the reverse strand, counting down.
TTATGAAGACGCATTAGAGCAGTGGATTGCAACGGTTGTCAGCCACGGTGATGACGACGCTTTATTTGCCTGTGGCTATTTGCAGGGCCATGTGGCGGTAGTGTTATCACAACTCGAAGCGCTGGGTGAAACCTCACTCGATGCGCTGATGCTAAAAATGACCGATTGCTTAGCCCTCGCGCGCCAAGAGCTAAACGATGCGGATTTCGCTTTGGTTGAGCAGGCATGGTCACAGTTGCAGGCGAATATTGTCAGCCAGTTGGCGACAGCTTAAAGCCAATGCCAACTTCAGCACTTTCCCCGCAGGCGATGGGCGATACGGCGCATAGTAGCAGCGCTGTGTATATTGGCTTAGTTAACCCCAAAACGCCTATTAACGTGGGCGGCATTATGCGCGCCTCGGGTTGCTATGGTGTCGATGGGGTGTTTTATACCGGCAGACGTTATGAATTAGCGGCCCGTTCGGGTCCCTTGCAATATAACGCCGATACTAAGAATGCCGGTGAGCGTATTCCACTCACGGGCGTTGCTTCATTATTAGCCGCCATCCCAGCGGACACTCAGCTTATTTGTGTGGATTTAGTGGTTGGCGCCACACCGCTGCCGGATTTTGTCCATCCTCCTAAAGCTTTTTATGTGTTTGGTCCCGAGGATGGCACTATTGGCCAAGAGATTATCGATAAAGCCGATGCGGTAGTGTATGTACCCACAGTGGGCTGTATGAATCTGGCCGCCTCAGTCAATGTGTTGTTATACGACAGATTGGCGAAATCCCACCGCGGGGCGCCAGATCTGCTACCCAGTGAGAGTGGGGATGCGCTAATACGCCAAAGCCGCGATAACAATAATCGCACTCGAGTTAAAGCGCCTTCCCTTTGAGTAACTTACGTAACCACATGCGATTTGGATTGAGTTTGCACAGGGTTTGCCAATCCAAAGGGATTGGTTCACCGCACAGCTGAGCGGCAAGGCATTCGGCGGCAAGCGGCCCAGAGCTTAAACCCCGTGAACCTAATCCGCCGAGTATAAAAAGCCCTGGTAGCACAGGCGCTGGCGTGGTTTGCCAATAGCGACCGCTGTCTTTTGTGAGCTGATGTTGTTCATAATCCTTAAGGATTTTAGATACATCTGGCGCGCAGCCTAGCATAGGGAAATGATCCCGCGTCACCATTCGCACGCCAACCCGGGCACTGTTGCCACTGATATTGATATCCTCGAGCCAGTCTTGTTGAGGATAACTCTCGTGCATTTTGGCGAGGTTTTCTTGCTGTTCCAGCGGGCAAAAATCTAAATGCTTAGGTTCTTTAACGTAACTCGCGCCAAGGCAGTGCAGTCCTTGGTGACTCGGCGTGAGATAACCATTCGCGCACAGCACAGTCGCCAATTGACTCAGTTGGAACTGGGCGGGCACATGGCTCACTTGACCGCGAAAGGGGCTGATCTGTAATCTATGGCTGGCATCGAACTGGGTGAGCTCTGCGCCATTGGCGAGCACAAGTTGGCTAAAAGGGCCAAACCGATGTTTCGCGGCGATTAAATACCAACCCTCACTTTGATGCTCAATTTCAAGGATCTCAGTCTCCAAATGGAGTTTGCCCTCGGTAAGCTGCTGCGCTTTTTGTAGTGCGGCTTTGGCATACTCGAAGGGGCAAACCCAGCCGCCCAGTGGATAGAAAAAACCTGATTTATCAATGCCAATATTGGCGATGCGATTGGCTTCATCGGCATCTACGCTATAGGCTATCTCCCTTGGCCATGCTTGGCTGTGGATTATTTTATCGAGCCTTTGTTGGCTGCGATCATCATGCCCTGTCTGCAGTACACCGCAAAAATCATGGGAAATAGGCGTTTGATTTTCGCAGGGGGAGTTTGTGAGCGATTGCACACGACGGCGACTAAATAAAAAAGCCTGTTGGAAGAAGCGGCTTAGCTCATCATTTTCTGGAGTGAGTAGCGGATAAATCGCCCCTTGACGGTTGCCCGAAGCGCCTTGCCCTAACTCGCTGTCCTTGCAAAACAGCTCATAGGTTTGTCCTCGCTCGGCGAATGAGAGGGCTAAATGAGCCGATGCGAGTCCACCACCAATAATGGCGATGGGTGACGTTGGATTTGCAATAGACTTAGGTAAGGACTTAGATAAGGGATTAGATAAGGGATTAAAAGCATAGGCGTTATCCATCTTCTGGCGCAGAACGCGACGTTCATGTAGTAGGATTTCATCCCTAGAGGCTGGCGGGATAAATGGCTCCACCACACAAGCCGATGGCGTTTGCGTTAAGTTTTGTATCCCAAAACCGCAGGCGGTGATGGCCTGTTGAGTCTGCTCATTTAACTCAACACTCAAAATGTTGGCATTGTCTGCGCTTAAGCGCGCCATTTGCCAAAGGTGAGCCTTAGCTAACTGTTGTTGTAGATGGGGCAAGACCAGCCAGTGCTCAATAGGATGTGATAAGCAATGGGGCAGGTTACTGAGTTGGTCTGTTATATCGCCAAAATGCAGGTCTAAGGTTATTTGAGCGTCATCAAAGATTAATCTCTGGCAGCCTACAATGCGAGCGGGCTGGGCATGGATGATCGCTTCGGCAATAGGGATTAAATGCGGCCGTGTAATTAAGCTTTGCGATTGATCCCAAAGTGATTTAAGTTCGTACGCATTGATGGGATGAGGTTCAAACACTTTGATAAGCAGGCGGCGGTGATGTTTTTCTCGCCACCCATGGATGACAGAAAGCAGTTCGAGTCCATTACCAAGGCCAATTTGTCCTAATACGAGCAATTTTTGCTGGGATTGGCTGACACACCAATCCTGCAGTTGATGGTTCAACTTGCTTAGATAGTGCTCATTGGCGGGGGTTGCTGCGGGATAAAGGTTGATTAATTGCTGGTAATCGCGCTTAATTTGGTTAGGTTTATCGGGCTGCACGGTCAAAGAAATATACTCTCGGTCTCATAATGGGCATTATTTTACTCGCCTTTATGGAAAGCTGACCACTTAATTGAGCCAAAACAGATACTATTGGCGCAGCAAAAGTAGGTACTGACATGTACACAATGGATAGCAATAAAATGAAAAGAGTCGTGATCACCGGAATGGGTGTTGTTTCAAGTATCGGTAATAACAAGCAAGAAGTGACCGAGTCACTTAAAGCGGGCCGCAGTGGTATTACGCATTCCGCTCAATTTGAAGAAATGCAACTTCGCAGTCACGTGTGGGGCAATATCAAGTTAAACCCAGCTGAGCATATCGATCGTAAGGCTCTGCGTTTTATGGGCGATGCAGCTGCCTATGCTTACATTGCGATGCAGGAAGCCATTAACGATGCTCACTTGACTGAAGAGCAGTATTCCGATCCGCGCGTAGGTTTGATTGTCGGTACTGGCGGTGCATCATCGTCTAACCAAGTGCAATCTGCCGACACGCTGCGTGAAAAAGGTGTTAAACGTGTAGGTCCGTATATTGTGCCGCGTATTATGTCGAGCACGGCCAGCGCTTGTTTAGCCACGCCATTTAAAATTAAAGGCATGAACTATTCTATCAGTTCAGCCTGTGCGACCAGTGCCCACTGTATCGGTCACGCCGTAGAACTTATCCAAATGGGTAAGCAAGACATGGTGTTTGCCGGTGGCGCTGAAGAAGTGGATTGGACGCTGACCATGGGCTTCGACGCTATGGGCGCGCTATCAACTAAGTACAATGCCACGCCAGAAAAGGCCTCTCGTACCTATGATGCGGACCGTGATGGTTTTGTGATCTCCGGTGGCGGCGGTATTTTAGTGGTTGAAGAGTTAGAACATGCTCTGGCTCGCGGCGCAAAAATTTACGCTGAAGTGATTGGTTATGGCGCGTCTTCAGACGGTTATGACATGGTGGCGCCATCGGGTGAAGGCGCTGTGCGTTGTATGCAAATGGCGATGGCCGATGTCGATACCCCAATTGATTACATCAACACTCACGGCACTTCAACGCCAGTGGGTGACGTGCGTGAATTAGAAGCGCTGCGTGAAGTCTTTAAAGACAAGTGCCCACCGATTGCATCGACTAAGTCTATGACGGGTCATGCATTAGGCGCCGCAGGCGTCCATGAAGCGATTTACAGCTTAATCATGATGGAAAACAGCTTTATTGCCCCAAGCATCAATATCGATAATCTCGATGAAGCCGCGAAGGATATGCCAATCGTGCGTGAATACCGCGATGCAGAGCTGAACACTGTGATGAGCAACAGCTTCGGTTTTGGCGGCACTAACGCCACCTTAGTGATGCGTAAGTACAAATAAGTTTGTCGACCAAACGCGATAGAAGGGAAGCTTAGGCTTCCCTTTTTTATGGACGATTTTCACGAACCTGTTGCATCGACAAGGATTTATCCCATTAGTCTTGTTAGAATAGCGCGCATCTTGATGCCTTCCATTCCCACTTTTATCAGATCGGGTGCCCATGAAAATTCTAGTCGATGAAAATATGCCCTATGTCGAACCGCTATTTGGCGATCTCGGGGAAATCATTCCTGTTAATGGTCGCACGTTAAGCGCGGAGCAAGTGCGTGATGCCGATGTGCTGTTAGTGCGCTCGGTCACCCAAGTGAATGCCGAGCTGCTTTCCACTAATCAGCAACTGAAGTTTGTTGGCAGTGCCACTATCGGTACGGATCATGTGGATTTAGCCTATCTGGCCGAGCGTCATATTCCCTTTTCCAACGCGCCGGGTTGTAATGCCATTGCCGTGGGGGAATTTGCCTTTATCGCCATGCTCGAGCTTGCTGAGCGTTTTGATTCCCCACTTAAGGGCAAAGTCGTTGGGATAGTCGGTGCGGGCAATACCGGATCTGCCACCGCCAAATGCCTCGAAGCCTACGGTGTCAAAGTGTTACTTAACGATCCCATCAAAGCGGCAGAGGGTGATCCACGCAATTTTGTGAGTTTAGACACTATCATGGCCCAGGCAGATATTATCAGTTTGCATGTGCCAATCACGCGCACAGGTGAATATAAGACGCTGCACCTATTCGATGAGTCTCGGTTAACGTCCCTCAAACCTAATACTTGGCTACTCAATTGCTGCCGCGGTGATGTAATTGATAATAAAGCACTTATCAAAGTTAAACGCCAGCGTGATGATCTCAAACTGGTGCTCGATGTCTGGGAGGGTGAGCCACATCCTATGCCTGAACTAGTATCATTGGCCGAATTTGTCACACCGCACATTGCAGGTTACAGCTTAGAAGGCAAGGCGCGCGGCACTTTTATGCTTTACCAAGCACTTTGCCAACAATTGCAAATTCCGGCCACGAAAAGCCTCACAGCATTATTGCCCGCTTTTAATATTAAGGGCGTTGAACTGGCTGTTATACCGAATGAAAAAGCGTTATTACAGCTTGCGCGCTTTGTTTATGATTTACGCGACGATGATAGAGTGTTCCGCAATAGCTTTTTAAATGCCAATGGCTTTGACACTATGAGAAAAAATCACCGTCATAGACGCGAATTTAGTGCATTGGCGCTGGCTTATGACAGCCAACTTGAGGTAGATTGGTTGTCCAATTTAGGTTTTTCAGGAGTCGGTCAGTAGCTATGTCACAGGAATTTAATGTTGTCGTTTTAGGTGCATCGGGCGCAGTGGGTCAAACTATGATTGAGATCCTCGAAGAGCGTAATTTCCCGGTTGCCAATTTGTACCCTTTAGCCAGTAGCCGCAGCGCCGGTGAAACGGTCAGCTTCCATGGCAAACAAATTACCATTCTGGACGTAGAGACCTTCGATTGGACCCAAGCCCAGATTGGTTTCTTCTCCGCCGGTGGTGATGTTTCTGCTAAGTGGGCCCCAATTGCCGCTGAAGCAGGTTGTGTGGTGATAGATAACACCTCACATTTTAGATATGACATTGATATTCCTTTGGTTGTACCCGAAGTGAATCCCCATGCCATCGCGGATTTTCGCAACCGTAATATCATTGCTAACCCTAATTGCTCAACCATCCAGATGCTGGTGGCATTAAAGCCGATTTATGACGCCTATGGTATTAGCCGTATTAACGTCGCGACCTATCAGTCTGTCTCTGGTACGGGTAAAAAAGCCATTGAAGAGTTAGCGCATCAGTGCACTAAACTGCTGCAAGGTTTACCGGCCGAAGCCGAAGTATATCCTAAGCAAATCGCTTTTAACGTGTTGCCGCAAATCGATAAATTTATGGATAACGGTTACACCAAAGAAGAAATGAAAATGGTGTGGGAAACCCAGAAGATTTTCGGTGATGATGATATTCTCGTCAATGCGACGGCTGTGCGTGTGCCGGTGTTCTATGGGCATTCCGAAGCCGTGCATATTGAAACTCGCCAACCCGTCGATGCAGAAGATATTAAAGCTTTGCTGCGTCAAGCCGAAGGAGTGGTATTGTTTGAGTCCGATGAAGACTATCCAACCGCAGTGACCCACGCGGCAGGAACCGATCCTGTTTATGTTGGTCGAGTGCGTAAGGATATTTCCCATTCCCATGGAATTAATCTGTGGGTCGTGTCGGACAACATTCGTAAGGGCGCAGCGTTAAACAGTGTGCAAATTGCCGAGATTTTAGTGAGAGATTACTACTAAGTCTTAAGGTGCATTCTCTGCCCATTGAAAAAGCCTGCTGCCAGCAGGCTTTTTTTGTTTTACACTTGTGAACAGTAGCAGGGCAGAGATTTCTGGTTTATAGTAATCTCAATAAATACAATTGCCTAAAGCCTGTTATCAGCGAGATAACTTTATAGCGCTTCAAAGGGAAGGATTGATGAAATTTCGCACTTCGTATCTTGTGGGCCTGATGGCCACCGTTTTAGCCGTTTCCTCCACGACTTATTTTATCGATCCCGCCGTTGCAGCCGATACACCTAAAGTTAAACCCTTGAAAATCATGGGGCCAGATGGACAGATCCGCCAAGTAAACCATCAATATGGCCCAACCACCTCAAAAGATACTTTTTGGAGCATAGCGCAAAAAGTGCGCCCCGATGCCAGTGTGAGTGTCTACCAAGTGATGGCCGCGGTGTTTGAGGCCAACCCCCATGCCTTTAACTCTGACAATTACAATAGCCTCGAGCGAGGAATGATTTTACTCATTCCGTCAAAAGAAGTGATGTTGGCAATCCCCAATAGCCTAGCGATAGCGAGGGCTGAGCGCGATGATAAACAGGCGCGTAGTGGGGTAAAAGCGACCACTAAAGCCACCCCCAAACCTGCAGTTAAAGCACCTAAGCCTGCGGTCGTTGCTCCGGTTGTCGCAGAGGCAAAACCTCAGGCCGAAGTAAAAACGCCAGTTGCGAAAACTGAACCAACATCAACCCCAATTGCCTCCAAGGCAGAACCTAAGATGTTGAGTTCGGATGTCAATGCGCGCCTTGAGGCCGCCGAGAGCAAAAATTTATCGTTAACGGATGAATTGGCTCGAACCCAAGATCAGTTATCGGTTAGAAATACGGATGTCGAAGTACTAAAAGCAAAAGTTGAAGAGTTAAATCAACAAATTGCGATGTTGGAAGAAACACTTCAGGCCACAAAACAGCAGAATCAAGCCTTGAAGGCCGAGGTCGAGGCGGCGCAATCACCCGTTACCACAGAGCCTGAAACGCCCAAAGAACCCGATGATTTATGGCGTAGTCTGATGGAGAGCCCTTTGCTCTTAGTCGCTGCAGCCGTGATCCCAGCTCTATTGGTTTTATTTTTAGTGTTTTGGGCACTGCGCCGCAAACGCAATAAAGAAAGACGTGAATTAGAAACCCAACAAGCGGCTATGGCGGTCGGGGCCGCAGGTATGGCGACGGGCGCCTCTGTGCTGGCGATGGATGATGACGATCTCGATGATATGGCCGTGCATTTAGATACGGACCATGCGGATTCTATCGATAGCTTATTAGATTCAGGCAGCGTGGCTCTTCAACCCGAGCAGGACATGGTCGATATCCATGATCAAATGGATATGGCAGCGGACATGTTTATCGATCAAGGGGGAAGCGTAGCACCTGAGCCCCAGTTTGAAGAGGAAGAAGGCCAATCTTTAGATGATTTGTGGGCTGAGGCCATGGGCGATCAAGAAGAGCCCTTCGCCGAAGAAAAAATCAAATCGGGTAATATTCTTGAGGAAGAAGATCTCGACGCCTTGCTGGCTGGTCTAGGTTCGGATGATGACGCTGAACAGCCCCAAGACGATATGCGCGCCTCGGTGGATAACTTGGCCGAAGAGTGGGTTGATGATGATGTCGCTGCTGATGTTGAGATGCCCTCTGAGACCTACGCCACTCAAGCGTCTTCCGATGATGATTTGAGCGCAGCGATTGCCGCCGAACTTGAAGCCGATGCCGAGCTCGATGGGCTAAATGTTGAAGATAATCTGGATATCGATGCTTTACTTGCCGACTTTGATAAGCCCCCAGAGGCACAAGCTGAGCCCGATCTCGGGGATGAAATTGCCGCCGAGCTTGACGATGAGTTAACGGCTTTAGGTGTCGAAGATACCGATGATATTGATGCTTTGCTTGCGGATTTTGATAAGCCTGCCGCCCCAGAACCGGATTTAGGGGATGCCATTGCCGCTGAGCTTGATCCTGAACTCGATGATATTGGCATTACTGAAACCGATGATATCGATGCTTTACTCGCATCTTTTGAGACTTCTGATTCTTCGGCAGCGCAATCCACAGATGTGGCAGAGGACGTTGAAGCGGCAGGAAATATCGTGCCAGAAGCCGAGGCTGAGCTTGAACCTATGCTACCCGACGCGGATGAGGAGCTTGACCACCTGCTTGCGGCAGAACGAGAAGCATCACTGCCCGAAGAGTTATCGACTGCGGGGGATGATCTCGATGCGCTTTTAGCCGAGTTTGATGTGCCAGAGCAGGGCGAAGCGGATGCCGATGATTTTAATTTCGACTTAGAAACGGCGCTAACGGATAGCGAAAAACCCGCGGATGAAGATGATTTACTCAAAGGTATTGGAGCGACCCACGCCCTAGATGGTAGTGACGATACCTTTGAATTGGCACAAACGATCAATGCAGAGAGTGCTGCGTCAGATGATGCGGTGTTTAGTGGTTTTGATGCCGATGCAGAGTCTGATGCTGATATCGACGGTTTAGCCGTGTCTGCGGCAGCCGCTGCGGCGACAGTGGCAGCTGCGAGTGCTAAGGAGAAAGAATCCTCTTTCTTCAATGATTTAAAAGCCAATAAGAGCAAAGATCCCCATGTGCTCGATTGGGATACTGAGCTTGATTTTGCATCTGCTCCAGTACCAAAGGCTAAGCTTGCTCCCACTCTTGATGAGCCTGCACCGGCCAACGTCGATGCGGTAGCAACCAAGCCGAGTGTACTCGCCGATACTGAACTCGACTTAAGCACAGATATCGATTTCAGTGCGGATGTCGATTTAAGCACGGATGTGGATTTGAGTGACGACAGTGTCTTGGCGGCGTTTAGTGCCAATGCTGACCTTGATATTGATGATGTGTTAGCGACTGAGGATAGTTTTAGCCTCGATGATGATCACACTCTGACGGTGGATGAGGCGTTAGCCGCATTGGACGCCAAGGAGTCTCGCAAGGCTAAGCCATTTGTAGCTGATCATGATCTGACCAGTTTCCAAAATGAACATGGTTTTATCGATATCGACAAATTGCTCAACGATGCCGAGCAGGATAGGCAAGAGACTGATTTATATCCTGACGTCGATGTGGAGATGAGCGACGTGGGCTCCTTGATTGGCGACGCTGAGATGATCGATGTCGATGATGAAGAAAACTCGGTCAACGCAAAATTGGATCTGGCCCGCGCCTATATCGAAATCGATGACAGTGACAGTGCTAAAGCCTTGCTTAAAGAGGTCCAAATGGATGGTAATGCGCGTCAACAGGATGAAGCGGCCAGATTGCTCAAAGAGATAGGCTAATCCTATTTATTCGAATTAACCCCAGCGGCGCTCTAAGCGCCGTTTTTTTTATGGTCTGCTGTGATAAAATGCGCCGCTTAATTAACAAAGAGGGTGTGAGATGCGGATTGCATTGGGTATTGAATATGACGGCAGTGGTTATTTTGGTTGGCAACGTCAAGCTGAGGTCGATTCAGTACAAGGGCAATTAGAGCGGGCGTTATCTGTGGTCGCCAATGAACCTATCAGTTTATTTTGCGCTGGGCGTACCGATGCGGGCGTGCATGCAACAGGACAGGTGGTGCATTTTGAAACCAACGCGATTCGAAATGAAGGCGCATGGACCTTAGGGGTGAATGCAAATCTTCCGGATAATATTGCGGTGCGCTGGGTAAAAGAGGTCGATGAGAGTTTTCATGCCCGCTTTTCGGCTACGGCCAGACGCTATCGTTACGTGATCTACAATCATAATTTCCGTCCAGGCATTCTGCGCCACGGTGTCAGCCATTACCACGGCGATATCGATGCCCAAAGGATGCACCAAGCGGCGCAGGCGCTTTTAGGGGAGCAGGACTTCACTAGTTTTCGTGCCGTGCAGTGTCAATCAAAAACGCCGTTTCGCAATGTGCATAGTGTCAATGTCACGCGCCAAGGCATGTATATCATTGTTGATATTGCCGCCAATGCCTTCCTACACCATATGGTGCGCAATATTGTCGGGTCATTACTCGAGATTGGATTGGGTAATCAGCCCTTAACGTGGATGGGTGAGTTATTGGCGTTAAAGGATAGAAATCAAGCTGCGGCCACGGCTAAACCCCATGGGCTTTATCTGGTTGACGTCACCTATCCAGAACAATATCAGCTGCCTAAGTTGGCCCTTGGGCCATTATTTATGTTGGATTAATGCCGTTGGGGTCATTCGCTCAACGTCTGAAGATGATTATCGCCCGTTATCGAGGAAGGAAATAACCTATGCTAACAGTACCAACGGCAAATGCAGCATTAGATCAGTGGTTGGAATATTTGCTGTCTATTCATCCAAGTGAAATTGACATGGGGCTCACGCGGGTCTCTAAGGTTGCACAAAGGCTTGGGCTGTTAGATTTAAGGCCTTCGACTGTGGTGACTGTCGGCGGCACTAATGGCAAAGGCACAACCTGCGCCATGCTAGAAAATATCCTGCGTTTATCGGGTTTGACCGTTGGCGTTTATAGCTCGCCACATATGCTCAATTACAATGAACGGGTGCGTATTAATGGCAATGATGCCAGTGATAGCGCCTTGGTCGCCGCCTTTGAGCAAATAGAAGCCGCAAGGGACGATATTTCCTTAACCTTCTTTGAATACGCCACGCTTGCAGGCTTGATACTCTTTAAAGCTGCAAAGCTTGATGTGGTTATCTTAGAGGTCGGTTTAGGCGGTCGTTTAGATGCCACCAATATGATCGATGCCGATATCAGCGTGGTGACCTCTGTGGATTTAGACCATGAAAGCTATCTAGGTAACACCCGTGAGCTAGTGGGCCGTGAAAAAGCAGGTATTTTCCGCCAAGGTCGTCCCGCTATTGTCGGTGAGCCTAACTTGCCACATACAGTCAATGATGTCGCCAATGACGTAGGCGCAATCTTGTATCGCGTCGGCAACGAATTCAGTTATCAAGTCCATGGCAATTTGTGGGATTTTCAAGGCCAAGTACTTAAGCTGCGCGATTTAGCCTTACCCACTTTGCCATTACCCAATGCGGCGACAGTGCTGGCGGTCATTGAACAGGGCTGGCCGGATATTGCGCCTGGGATTATTGCCAAGGGCATTAGCACGGCTCGATTAACGGGACGATTAGAGCGGGTAAATGAACAGCCCTTGATCTTACTCGATGTGGCCCATAATCCCCATGCGGCCCGTTTCTTAGCCCAGCAGCTCAAGCCGATTGTTGCGGGTAAGCGGGTTTTTGCCCTGTGCGGAATGCTAAAGGATAAAGATATTGCGGGTGTGTTGCCCGTCATAGATCCTCTGGTGGACGCTTGGTATTTAGTGAGTCTACAGACAGAACGCGGTGCCAGCGCCAGCCAATTACACCAGACCTTAGCCCCTGAGACCAATGCCGCTGAATTTGAGCAGATAGATGCGGCATGGATGGCATTAAAAGCGCAAATTCAACCCGATGATGTGGTAATTGTGTTTGGCTCCTTTTACACTGTGGCAGGATTTAAGTCTCTCTTTAAGCAGGATGTCAGTTTTGTCTAGCCAGTTTCATAATCGTTTAGTCGGCACTGTGGTGCTGGTTGCCCTTGGGGTGATTTTTCTGCCGGATATTTTAGATGGTAAAAAAGATCATCAAGAAGAGCAGTTTGCGGAAATTCCATTACGTCCAAATCTGATCGAACAGCAGAAAAATGCCGATGATATGCTTGAGGTCCTCTCGGCGCAGGATGTGGGGGAATTGACCGGTGAGCAGGTCGAGTTAGCCGAGTCTCAGCCCAATGATGAGGCTGCCCTAGCACAAGCGGTAAAATCGACTCCGCCTAAGGCCGAATCGGTCAAATCTGAGTCGGTCAAACCCGAGCCGATAAAAGAGGCGAGCAAATCACAAACGGCGAAGGTTGAAAGCAAATCTGAGCCGAAGAAAGAGCCAGCGAAATCGACCACAGTGGCAAAAACGGAAAAGCCTAAGACCGACGTCGCAAAGCCTAAGACTGACGTTGCAAAGCCGAGTAAAGATGAAGTGAAAGTCGTTAGCCGTGAGTCGTTAAAGCCGGGGCTGACGCTGCAATTAGGCGCTTTTAGTAATGCGGCGAACGTTAAAGCCTTAGTGGCCCAGCTGCGTAAAAATGGCTTTAAAGCGTACACAATTCCAGACAACCCTAAGGATGGCGTGCTGACAAAAGTCTTCGTCGGTCCCGATGTATCAGAAGCCAAGTTGAAGAAGATGCAGGAGGATATTGAACGCCTTACGCACCTTAAGGGCAGGATTGTCCCCTTTAACCCGTTGGAATCTTAATGGCGATACAAACCCGAGACTGAAATAATTTATTTACCTCTCTAGGGGTGAGAATCATTTCAGTCTCTGGTAGAATCGCGCCGTCTTAAAGCCTATGTCGGAAAGCCATCTCAATGGTTTGGATTGATTACGCTATCATATTCGTCATCGGATTATCGACTCTCATCAGTCTGATCCGCGGATTTGCCAAAGAAGCCATGTCGTTAGTGGTATGGTTTGCGGCTTTCTTTGTTGCCAGCCAATTTTATCAAGATCTTGCCGTTCACTTAACGCAGATGAACGACGAGATGTTGCGCAATGGGGTTTCCATTGCCATTCTTTTCATTACCACCTTAATACTCGGTGCCTTGGTAAATTACATACTAGGGCAACTTGTTGTTAAAACTGGATTATCTGGCACAGATAGACTCCTAGGTCTGTGCTTTGGTGCGGTTAGAGGGGCGCTCATTGTCAGTGCTCTGTTGTTTTTTATGGATGCTTTTACGGGTTCCCCCAACGCTCAGTGGTGGAAGGATTCTGTATTAGTGCCCGAATTTGGCGTTGTTATTCAATGGTTTTTTAACTATTTGGAAAATACCTCCAGCTTTGTACCCAAACTATAAGAAAGAAAATTAAATAATCCTAAGTGATAGAACATCTTACAATGAGGAAGCTTACCCATGTGTGGTATCGTCGGAATAGTTGGCCAATCATCGGTTAATCAGACCATTTATGATGCACTGACTGTGCTTCAGCACAGAGGTCAGGATGCGGCGGGTATTGTGACCGTTGATCGTGGTGCTTTCAGACTACGTAAAGCTAACGGTCTGGTAAAAGACGTATTTGAAGTCAAACATATGCAACGCCTACAGGGCAATGCGGGTATTGGCCATGTACGTTATCCAACTGCGGGCAGTTCAAGCGCGTCAGAGGCGCAGCCTTTCTATGTTAACTCGCCATTTGGGATCTCATTAGCCCATAACGGTAACTTAACCAACACAGTCGAATTGGCTGAAGGTTTGATTAAGAAACGTCGCCATGTGAATACCACTTCGGATTCTGAAGTGTTGTTAAACCTGCTTGCTGACGAACTGCAAAAAACCACGAGTTTGACCCTGACGTCGGAAGAAGTGTTCGATGCGGTCGCGAACGTACACCAACAAGCGCGCGGCGCCTACGCCGTAGTGGCGATGATCATCGGCCAAGGCTTAGTCGCGTTCCGTGACCCATTCGGTATTCGTCCCTTAGTGTTAGGTAAGCACGAAACCGCTACTGGCACTGAATATATGGTCGCTTCTGAAAGCGTGGCCCTCGATGCCGTTGGCTTTGAAGTGATGCGTGATGTGGCGCCGGGTGAAGCAATTTATGTGTCAATTGATGGTCAGCTATATACCCGTCAATGTGCGGTAGAACCTAGCTATGCACCTTGTATCTTCGAATTCGTGTATTTTGCCCGTCCAGATTCGACGATCGACAAAGTGTCTGTATATGCAAGTCGCGTCAACATGGGCGCTAAGCTTGGCGAGAAGATTAAGAAGGAATGGTACGATCACGATATCGATGTGGTTATCCCTATTCCTGAAACCTCCTGCGATATCGCGCTGGAAATTGCCCGTTGCATGGACTTACCGTACCGCCAAGGTTTTGTGAAAAATCGCTATATTGGCCGTACTTTTATCATGCCCGGTCAGCAGGAACGTAAGAAGTCAGTGCGTCGCAAGTTGAATGCGATTAACACTGAATTTAAAGGTAAAAATGTGTTGCTGGTGGATGACTCTATCGTACGCGGCACGACCTCTGAGCAAATCATCGAGATGGCCCGTGAAGCGGGTGCTAAGAAAGTGTACTTTGCCTCTGCCGCGCCGGAAATTCGTTTCCCGAACGTGTACGGTATCGATATGCCAACGTCGAACGAGCTTATCGCCCATGGCCGTGATGCCGATGAAATCGCCAAGTTAATTGGTGCCGATGGCATTATTTTCCAAGATTTAACTGATTTAATTGAAGCGGTTAGAATGGAAAATCCAGAGATTAAACGTTTCGAAACCTCAGTGTTCGATGGCCATTACATCACCAATGACGTAGATCAAGCGTATTTGGATCATTTAACCCAATTGCGTAACGACGATGCCAAAGCAGACCGTAACAAAGATATAGGCACTAACCTAGAACTGCACAACGTCTGCCACCCATAATGATTTAGGGTCATAAATAATAAAGCCAGTGAGAAATCACTGGCTTTTCTATTTGGCACTATGACACCGCAATCGCTATGAAATGTGGCTATTAGACTCTGCAGTTTGGGATGTTTGCACCGTCTGTGCTGGTCGATCTTCCCCTGCATTTTTACGTTCTACCCAGTAATCTGCATTCTTAATACCGAGTTTTTCTGGGTCAAATAATGGTTCCAGCCCTTGATTCTGTTGTGACTCATAATCCTTAAGGCAAGTAAAAGCGGTTTTTTGCAAGAGGATAATGGCGACAATGTTGAGCCATGCCATCAGGCCGACACCTATATCACCTAATCCCCAAGCCAGATCCGCCGTTTTTACTGTGCCATATACAGTTGAGCCCATTAAGACGACTTTAAGTATAACCGTGAGCCAAGGACGATTAACCTTGCGATTGATAAAGGCAATGTTGGTCTCGGCAATGTAGTAGTAAGCCACAATAGTGGTAAAGGCGAAGAAGAAGAGGGCGACGGCCACAAACATGTTACCAAAGCCTGGCATCATGCTTTCCATTGCCGTTTGCACATAACCAGGGCCCGCAGCAACACCCGCAATACCCGTGTAGAGTGCGACACCTTCAGGGCCTTGCACATTGTAAAGCCCAGTGATAAGCAGCATAAAACCAGTGGCAGAGCACACAAATAGCGTGTCAATGTACACTGAGAATGCCTGTACTAATCCTTGTTTTGCGGGGTGACTTACCGCCGCTGCAGAGGAGGCATGAGGACCCGTACCTTGGCCTGCTTCGTTAGAATAAATACCACGCTTTACCCCCCACATGATGGCAAGCCCTAAAATAGCGCCAAAGCCTGCATCAAAGCCAAAAGCACTCTTGATAATTAACCAGATAATATCGGGTAGCTGGCCAATGTTCAGTGCAATAATCACGCAGGCGACAATGATATAACCCAGCGCCATAAAGGGCACGACGGTACTCGCAAAATGGGCAATACGCTTCACGCCACCAAAAATGATAAACCCGAGCAGCATAGCCAATATTGCCGCTGTGACATTAGGATCAATATCGAAAGCGGTTTTTAAGCTCGAACCAATGGAGTTGGCTTGCACGCCGGGTAATAGGATCCCGCAGGCAAAAATGGTCGCAATGGCAAAGACCCAAGCATACCACTTCATGCCTAAGCCTTTTTCAATATAAAAAGCCGGTCCACCACGGTATTCACCATTGATTTTTTCTTTGTAGACTTGGCCTAAGGTGGACTCGACGAAGGCTGAGCTGGCGCCGAGAAATGCCACCATCCACATCCAGAATAGAGCACCAGGACCACCAAAAGTGATTGCCGTAGCAACCCCTGCAATGTTCCCCGTACCGACTCGACCCGCTAATGTCATCGCTAATGCTTGAAAGGAAGACACCCCAGCATCAGTGCTTTTACCATCAAACATCAGACGGATCATTTCGGGCAGATGACGTAACTGGAGGAATCGGGTGCGAAGGGAGAAATAAAGCCCAACACCTAGGCAAAGAAACACGAGCGCAGGGCTCCAAACGACACTATTGATCGCATTCACAATCTCATTCATATAGCGCAACTCCAATATTTTGTTGTTTTTGCAGAGTTTTTAGATTTACGGGTTTAAAATTTATTTGAAAAAGTCGCATTCGTTGACACTTAACGCTTTTGCCAACGTCCAAGGTACTCAACATAACTATTTTTTGGGTTGCTTCATAGCTAAAGTTGTTAAATATTTGATAGTTTGATGTTCTTTTTTTGCAAGAGGAGTCTTGAAGGGTAAAACTGAGGCCAGCAAGTCTTTAAGATGAGGTTGAGCTGCACCAGTTGTCGATGGCAGATACCGATTTGCACTCTTAAGCACTTTGCGCTAAATTATACTGTAATTATATCCAGTGTTTGGTGTTTGTATGATCCTCTATATCGCAGAAAAACCTAGCCTAGGGCGGGCCATTGCCGATGTATTGCCTAAACCCCATAAAAAAGGCGATGGATTTATCCAAGCAGCTAATGGCGATTGTGTATCTTGGTGTGTCGGGCATTTGCTCGAACAGGCGCAGCCCGATGCCTATAATCCAGAATATAAGTCTTGGAAATTTGAACATTTACCAATAGTGCCGGACAAATGGCAGCTTAAACCAAAGGCTGCGACCCGCAGCCAACTCTCAGTATTAAAAAAACTGGTAAAACAAGCCAATACACTCGTTAATGCGGGCGATCCCGACCGCGAAGGTCAACTGTTGGTCGATGAAGTCATAGCTTATCTTGGGGTGACTGGCGATAAGTTACATCAAACCCAGCGGTTGTTGGTAAGCGACTTAAACCCACAGGCTGTAAAACGGGCATTAACCCAACTTCGTAGTAACCGCGAGTTTATTCCTCTGTCCACCTCGGCCTTAGCTCGCAGCCGAGCCGACTGGCTCTATGGAATGAATATGACGCGGGCCTATACCATCCAAGGTAAAAAGGTCGGTTATCAAGGCGTGTTGTCCGTCGGCCGCGTACAAACGCCCTTGCTTGGGTTGGTGGTGCGCCGCGATGAAGAAATTGCCCATTTTCAATCTAAGCCTTTCTATGAAGTGCTGGCCCATTTGGCAACCGAAAAGCAGGAAACCTTCAGTGCAAAATGGCAACCCAGCGAAGCCTGTTTACCCTATATGGATGAAGAAGGGCGAGTGTTAGCCAGAGGTTTAGCGCAAAATGTGGTGAATCGCATCAGTGACAAACCCGCCTTAGTGACGCAATTAGCCTCTAAGGATAAGAAACAATATCCGCCTTTGCCCTACAGTTTATCTGCATTACAAATAGATGCGGCGAAACGTTTTGGCATGAGTGCTAAGGACGTGCTCGATACCTGCCAGAGCTTATACGAACGCCATAAACTTATTACCTACCCTCGCTCCGACAGCCGCTATTTACCCGTTGAGCAACATAGCCTTGCACCAGCGGTGCTTAGGGCGGTGAGTCAGGGAGCTGGCGAGTTATTGCAAGGGGCTAATGCGCCCGATCCTAAGCTTAAATCTAAGGCGTGGGATGATAAAAAAGTGGATGCCCACCATGCCATAGTCCCCACCGAGAAAACCGCTAATTTATCGAGCTTAAGCCTGCGGGAAAAACAGCTTTATCTGCATATTGCCCGCCAGTATTTAGCGCAGTTTTATCCGCCTTATTGTTACAGTGAAACCACTGTGCAAGTGACAATTGAGGGCGGCTTATTTAATACTAAGGCGCGTCAAGATCAGTCCCTAGGTTGGAAACAACTCTTTGCTCGCCAAGAACCTAATGGCAGCAAGGCGAGTAGAAACCAATCGACGGAGGAAAGCACAGGCAAGGACGACGAGGAGAATGATGAGTTTATCGGCCAGCTACCGCCTCTGAAATTGGGACAGGTTTTGCATTGTACTCGAGGCGAATTACTTGAGAAAAATACCCAGCCGCCAAAAGCCTTTACCGATGCCACCTTACTCAGTGCCATGACGGGGATCAGCCGTTACGTGACCGACCCTGAGGTCCGAAAAATTCTTAAAGAAACCGATGGCTTAGGTACTGAAGCAACCCGAGCTGGTATTATTGAACTGCTGTTCAAACGTGGTTTTTTACAACGCTTAGGTAAATCGATTGTCTCGACAGATGTGGGCAAAGGTTTGATTAACAGCCTGCCCGCGAGTGCCACTACGCCAGATATGACGGCGCTTTGGGAGGCAAGCTTGAATGGCATTTGCCATAAAGAAACCTCCTATCAAGCCTTTATGCAGCCACTACTGGGCACCTTATCGACACTTATCCAGAATGCAGGCGCACAACTGCCAACAGCGCTGAATGGTTTAAAAGGCCAAGGTTATCGAAAGCCTTCCGCTAAGAAAGCCGGTTATCGCAAATCACCTTACGCTAAAGGAGCCAGTGGCTCGGTAAAACGCACCAGTTCAGCAGGAACTAGGAGCACGGCTAAAAATAACAGCGTGAAAAAGTCAGGTGCTAGTTCAAAGTTCAGCGACAAGGAGCCCTACACCTAATGTGGTTGTAATGGTTTGATGACCACTCACTAATTGGCCCTAACAACTATATTCCATCACAGCATATCGCTATGGGATATTCACCTCAGTGCAAAGGAGCTGCTTAGCGATGGCTTGCTGGTCCTATAAGGTGGTTTACAATTCAGAGCAGCTAGTTAACGCGCGCGTCTTTCTCGTGGGATGCATTCTTAAACAATGGCGCTGATATTGCGCTGAATTTAAGACAAAAAAAAGAGTAAACCAAGGCGGTTTACTCTTACGGAAAATAGGTCGTTGAACGTTGTAACCAAAATCACTCAGTTGGATGAGGAGCGCAGTTACAATGACAGCTTTTACTTAATTAACCCTTAAAATTAACATCTATCTTAAGAGTTCACCCCGATTCAAACTGATCAGTTTATCTAAAATCCGCTCGCCATCCATACGGATCCCATTATGTTCATATTCCGATGTGAGCCAATATTTTAGCTGGCCGATTTGCTGGGCTGACTCAAGGCTGTATTGCATTTCGACAAACATATCCTCGCTATAAATGGCCGCGGCAACGGGGACGCGGTTTTGGCTAAGTTGTTCCAGATTGTAAAGCACTGGCCAATCGGATTTACTGGCCAGTATTTCTGCCGCGGCTTTGAGTGGCCTGAGGTGGCTAAATTGGTCGAACATCCAAGGGTAAATCATTTCGCCAGTGAAAAGGAAAGGCTTACCGACTTGGTAGTTAAAGGCGGGAAATGCTTGTCTTACCCTGTGCGCCGCCCACTGGGATGCGCTCTGCTGGCAATAGATGGCCTCGTGTAGCAGGGCAAAAATCGGGTTGGTGTTATAGTCGAGTAGTTGGCAAAAATGATTTAAGAATAATGGATTTACCTCTATGCCGGAGGGCGTGTTGATCAGGGCTTGCTCTAGCAGATAATAGACAGACTCCGGTCCTTGCTCCATGCCTAAGTTGATGCCAAGCAACTGCAACATTTCAACGGTGAGACGTTCTCCCGTGGCCAAATACACTTCATTGTCAATTAAGTGCTTCGCTAACCGTGTGACTATATGCTGAGCATCGTGAAAGCGCTGGAAGAAAGCGTGGTTTTTTGCGAGCACTCGTTGATAGGTCGCTTGATACACTTCATCACTGCTACGGGTTAAGGATGGAATTCCCCCTGTGATATAGGCTTCACTCACGCCTTTAGGGGCGGAGCTCAGATAATGCAAAACGCAAAATCCCCCAAAACTTTGACCCAGAATCGCCCATTTATCGGCGGGGCAAAGTTGGGCTCGGATGGCTTCGGCATCACGAATGATATTGTCGGCCCTAAAGTGGCTAAGGTATTGCGCCTGTTCTATGGGCGTTAAATGTTTAAGGCTCTGGTAATTAATCGGTGTCGATAAGCCTGTGCCGCGCTGATCGAGCAGTAATACTCGATATTCTTTCAGCGCGCGGCGGATCCAACCACTATTACTGGCAGGACGCATGGCGGCAAAGCCAGGGCCGCCTTGAAAAAACACTAAGTAGGGGAGTTTTTTATCTTTATTTTCAGTGCTGCAGAGCTCTCTGGCAAAAACCTTAATTTGGGTGGCAATCGGATGCTGATAATTGAGGGGCAGGGTAAAGGTATGTTTTTTGGCAAGCACACCAGCAAGAACAATATCGGGTTTCATCAATCAACCTCTAGGGTAGGGCTTTGAGTATATTGGCAGATTGTATACAAAAGCACTGTTCCTGCAAGTTGGGACTTTTTGATGTGGCTTTGGTGAAGATCAATTTTTATTTCAAAAAATTGAGCCATGATTAACCTCTTAGCGTAATCTATCGGCTATGGATAACACGAGATTGAAGCTATGAAGTATCAAATTATTCCTGTGACACCTTTCCAGCAAAATTGCAGTTTGATCTGGTGTGAGAAAACCAAATGCGCGGCGGTTGTTGATCCGGGAGGGAACATAGATCGCATTCAAGCTGAGGCGGCTAAACTGGGGTTGACGCTGAAAAAAATCCTCTTGACCCACGGACATATTGACCATGTCGGCGGTGCTAAATCCCTTGCCCAAGCGGCGAATATTCCCATTATCGGCCCCCATATTGCCGATAAATATTGGATTGATAGTTTACCTAAGCAGAGCCAAAATTTTGGTTTTCCCCATTGCGAGGCATTTGAACCGGAGCAATACCTAGAGGATGGCGATCTTGTGACCCTAGGCGAGCAAACTCTGTCGGTGCTCCACTGTCCTGGACATACGCCTGGGCATATTGCCTTTTACTCGGCGTCTTCGAAACTGGCTTGGGTGGGGGATATTCTCTTTAGAAGCTCAATTGGCCGTACCGATTTTCCCCAATCAAATCATCGGGATTTAATTCACTCGATCACCGAAAAACTGTGGCCCTTAGGTGCCGATGTCGAATTTATTCCGGGCCATGGTCCTATGTCTACCTTTGGTGAAGAGCGCGAGCATAATCCCTTTGTGGCCGATCAACTGCTGCTCTAATCGAGTCTCTTGGCATATCGGCAGCGGCTGTGGTTTTTGCCGCAGGCGCTGCCCTTGTTAGCGCCAATTCCATCGCATTTCGATACGCATATGCTTAATTTGTTTGTTAAATCATCATGATTTTGTGAGCAGTAATTGCTCGCAACCACATAGATTTAAAAGAATATTCCTGTTTTTTACCTCGTTTTTTATATTTTCCTTCTAGACTTAAAACTGTTCTTAGGTCTCTTATTGGGGAAAAAATGAAAACAAAAACGATGATGACTATGGTATTTGCAACCATAGTAGCCAGTGCTCTGATAACGGCATTATTGAGTTTCAATGTCACCTCAAGGATCGATCTCTTTAACGAGGCGGCCAGTATTCGCTATCAGTCCTATCAAATTGCCGATGAATTAAGGCAAAGCTCCGATGATCTCACTCGGCTGGCGCGAACCTATGCCGTCACCGGTGATGATAAGTACGAAAAAATGTATATGGATATTTTGGCCATTCGCAATGGTGAAAAGCCGAGGCCCGAGAAATATCACCAGATTTATTGGGACTTAGTGCTGAGTTATGGAGATAAGCCAAAGCCAGACGGTGCCAGAGTTGCGATAAAGACCCAAATGCAATCCTTGGGTTTCTCAGATGAAGAGTTTCGTTACCTTGAACAAGCCCAGCAAAATTCAGATGCGTTAGTCGCCCTAGAAGTGAAGGCCATGAATGCCGTAAAAGGTATCTTTATGGACCCGAATACCCAAACCTACAGTGTAAAAGGAGAGCCTAACCTCGCGATGGCGAGGGAACTATTACATAGCGATCAATACCATAGAGAAAAGGCCAAGATCATGCAGCCCATAGATGAGTTTTTTACGGCGCTGGATAAACGCACCGAGGGCGAAGTGAATAACAGGTTAGACTCGCTCCATGCCGCATTGAATTGGTCACAGTTGGTATTGTTCATTGTGATTTTAGTTGCGGTTGGTGGATTTATTATCGTTAAAAGCCGAATAGTCACGCCGATAGTGCAAACCTGCCGGGAACTACTCGATATCCAGCATTCTAAAAATCTTGCTCGGCGGATCTCGGTTACAACCCAAGGTGAAATAGGCGAAATTGTTAGCCAAATCAATTTGTTTATCGCCTCGCTTGCCAGTTCACTCTCTACGACCGATGGCATTGCGAGGGAGGTTGCCGAATTAGCAAATCAGACAAAAACATCAATTCAAGTTTCACGGGAAAGCTCAAATCGGGTGGTGAAAGAACTGGATGCCAGTGCCAGTGCAATGGAGGAAATGACCACCACCTTAGTGCATGTGAGCGAGAGTACCTCTAATGCTGAAATGCGCGCCGCAGAGAATGAAGCCCATGTGGGCGTTGGCCAGCAAACGGTTGCCGAGGCACTGAGTGCTATGGCGGTGCTAGAAACTGAGTTCACTAATACCCAGGACTCGATGCAGCATTTGGTCAGTCAAAGCACGCAAGTCAGTAATGTGCTTAGCGTCATTAAGGCCATTGCCGAACAAACTAATTTGTTAGCACTGAATGCGGCGATTGAGGCCGCAAGAGCCGGGGAGCAAGGGCGGGGCTTTGCTGTGGTGGCCGATGAAGTGCGTTCGTTAGCCCAGCGTACCCAAGATTCCACTAAGGAAATCGATGATATCGTCGCCAGCCTGCAAAACCGGACCAATCAAGTGGGCACATCGGTGACTCAAGCGGCGACGTTAATGCAAAAGGCCAGCACAGAGTTGCAACGCATAGTGACGGTATTTGAGGATATTCGCCATAGCACGGCCGCTATCCACGGGATCAATTCTCAAGTGGCAACCTCAACCGAGGAGCAATCACTCGTCTCCAAAGATATTGCGACCAGCCTAGTGGTGATCCGCGATAACTCCCGTGAGGTATCGAAGATTATCGAACAGATTGAATCGACGTCCATTAGCCTCGACAATCAATCGCAAATGCTGCGCACTAAGGCGGGGGAATATCAGTTCTAATTTGCTTTTACCCTAGTGTGTTAACAAAGAAGATAAATCCTAACCGCCTTCTATGTGACATGGATGTCAATTCTCGCCCATCAACTCTCGTTCATTAACTTTGGTCCATCAATTCTCGCCCATTCTATACCACAATTTTTAGCGTGACATTTTTTGTAAACTATTGCCCCTATCAAAATACAAACGTCTTTGCTAACTTGTTACCGCAACTGTCTAATGATTGTGCCTCAACGAGTTAGGTTTAATTTGAAGATGGTTTATACCTTGTCAGATATTGATCACCGATCGGAGCCCTGTGGATGGAACACCAAATCGAAGACTTACTTGAGCATTGGTTACCGCTGGCGGATGACGCTTGGGTGTTGGCGGTGATCACCGCTATTCAAGGTTCTGCTTACCGTAAACCCGGCGCCATGATGTTGTTCCACGAATTCGGTCAAGAGGCGGGAATATTAAGTGGTGGCTGCTTAGAATCCGACCTACGCCGCCACGCTCAACATGCCATGCAGACTAAGCAAGTCATGTGCGTCACCTATGACGCCAGTGATGAGTCCGATGCCAGCTATCGACTCGGTTGTGGTGGCATAGTCGATATCATGTTGATCCCTCTGCTAAAAGAGAATCACGATCTTGGCTTGATTGAACTCGTGCAGGCATTTCGCCACGGTCAATCGGGGTTTTATCAGTTGCCTTTAGTTAAAGCGGGGACGGATGCACGCCAATATCATGCTACTTTCCATCCAGAAGCTGTGGCGCCGTTTCCCGCAAGTGATTTTGTGCGCACGGGCGTCTTTACCCAAGGGGAGGGACAGTCGCTCATAGTCCCGCTAAGGCCAAGGTTCCAATTAGGGATTTTTGGCGGTGGTATCGACGCTAAACCGATTGCCGCCATGGCCCATACCTTAGGCTGGCAAGTCACTGTTTTCGATAGCCGCACCGCCTACGCCAGAGCGGCGGATTTCCCCCATGCCCATATAGTGAAACTTAGCGCGGGGGAATTAACCGCCAATCATATCGCCCAATTGGATTGCGCCGTGGTGATGAACCATAACTTAGGTCTAGATGCTGCGGCATTAAAGGCCATTCAAGCGCATCCGCTTGCCTATGTCGCCTTGCTGGGGCCAGCCCACAGGCGAGATAAAGTCCTCGGGATGGCGGGGCTGAGTGTTGACTCTTTTTCAGGGATATTTTCTGCCCCAGCTGGGCTTGCCCTTGGGGGCGAGTTACCGAGTGCCATTGCCTTAAGTATTTTGGCCCAGTGCCACGGCGTGCTCCATGGTGCGACTTTAAAACATCTTGATGAGATCATGCGTTAATGACATTGCCGCCAGTGCCAAAGTCGGCAGTGCTACCGTTGGCAGAGCAAGCGCCACTTTCATCCAAACGGCTGCTGATTGTGGTATTGGCTGCGGGTGAGAGTCAGCGCTTTGCGGGGGTAAAGTTAGCGCAGCTTTTGCCATCGCTTAGCGCGACTGGGATCAGTGAACAAGCCATCATTAGCGCCCATGTTGAGCGTTTACAACAGCTTCATTGCCAAGATATAGAGCCTCAAGGCACGCATTCCCCCAAAAATGTCCCTTTGTTAGTCATACTCGGTGCTCATCAGCACATATTGCAACCATTATTAGCCGAGGTTCATTCCCGCCAACCCTTTGATATTTTAGTTAATCCGCAGTGGCAAACGGGCCTCGCATCCTCGGTGAGTTTGGCGGCAAGTTATGCTAAGGAACAGGGCTTTGATGCCATGCTGCTGACACTGGCTGATCAAGTGGCCTTGAGCGCCGAGGATTATCGACAGCTTATTCTGATGTGGCATAAAACCGGTAAAGAGGTTGCCGCCCATTATTTGGATGATGTGGGCGTACCTGCTATTTTTAATGCTTCAACATTGCCTCTACTCACTCATTTGAGTGGTGATCGCGGGGCGAAATCTATTTTAAAACAACAAGCACAGCGGGGAGCGTTAGTCGCGATAACGCTATCCCGCGCAGCAATTGATATTGATACCCAAGCCGATCTTGCGTCGTGGTTGGCACTTAAGGAGTGAGTTATGGCAGAAGTATTATCCCCCCAATCCGTCGTCAAGGAAGCGAGTACCGCCGCTTCCACCCAAACACTTTCCATCAACGGTAAATCATTTACCTTAGATGCCGATCCTAAAATGCCAATCCTGTGGGCGCTACGGGATATTTTAGGGCTTACGGGCACTAAATATGGCTGCGGAGCTGGGCTATGTGGCGCTTGCACTGTGCATTTAGATGGCCAACCCGTGCGGGCCTGTTTAACCAGTTTGGGGCAGGCAAAGGGAAAACGACTAACAACAATTGAAGGCCTTGATAATCAAAAGCTTAAAAATGCTTGGGCCGAACATAATGTGCCCCAGTGTGGCTATTGTCAGGCGGGACAACTGATGTCGGCTGCGGCGTTAGTGGCGCAGCATCCTAAGCCCACAGAGGAACAAATCAACTCGGCCATGTCGGGCAATATCTGCCGCTGCGGCACCTACCCACGGATTAAAGCGGCACTGCAACACTATGCCAAACAGGAGGGCTAATATGAGTACTTTTACTGCCGTAGAAAATGTAAGCCGCCGCGATGTGTTAAAACTGTTTGGCGCAGTGGGTGGCGGATTAGCATTAGGGGCGAGTGGATTAACATGGAGCCCCATGGCGCTGGCGCAGGATAAAGAGGCGCGGCTGAATCTGTTTATTGCCATAGGTGAAGACGACAAAGTGTACCTTACTTGCCATCGCTCCGAGATGGGACAGGGGATCAGAACCGGCATTCTGCAAGTCTTAGCCGAAGAGTTAGAAGCGGATTGGGATAAAATCGTCCCCATTCAAGGCTTAGCCGATAAACGTTATGCCAGCCAGAATACCGATGGTAGCCGCAGTATTCGCGAAAATTATGATCGCATGCGCCAGATGGGGGCGATGGCAAGAACCATGCTAGAGCAGGCCGCTGCCGCACGTTGGCAAGTCCCCGTGAGTGAGGTGCATACCGCCAGCCATAAAGTGCTGCATGCAAAATCGGGCCGCTCGGCCAAATTTGGCGAGTTAGCGTTAGCCGCATCAGAGCAACCCGTCCCCGCCGTTGAGTCCTTAACCTTTAAAGAGGTTAAAGATTTTAAGCAGATTGGCGCATCACGCCAGATCGTTGATATGGATGCCATGTTAAGCGGCAAAGCTGTCTATGGCTATGATATTCAAGTCGATAATATGCTTTACGCCAGCATTATGCGCCCGCCCGTACTGGGCAGCGATGTGGCAAGCTTGGACGATACCGCGGCGCGCAAGGTCGCCGGGGTAGTGGATGTGTATCGTTTGCCAACCCCTAAGGGAGCCCCCGCATTTCAGGCTTTGGGCGGCGTTGCCGTGATAGCGACAAATAGCTGGAGCGCCCTCGAAGGCCGCAAAGCCTTAAAAGTCACTTGGACTCAGGCCGACAACAATCAGCATGATTCAAGCCTTTATTTGAAGTCACTGGTCGAGCGCGTACAGCAAAGCGGTAAAGTCGTGCGCCAAGTCGGCGATGAGGTCAAAAACTGGCCCGAAGCGAATACGTTAAAAGCGGTTTATACCGTGCCTTATCTAATCCATTCCTCTATTGAACCACCCGTTGCCACTGCCCATGTGACTGAAAAGGGCTGTGAAATCTGGGCATCGACCCAAACGCCCCAAAGTACCCAGCAAAATGTGGCCGCAGCACTAGGCATGGAAGAAGAGGCGATTAAAGTGAATGTCACCCTATTGGGTGGCGGTTTTGGGCGTAAGTCCAAACCTGATTTTAGTGTTGAAGCGGCGCTGTTATCGAAGCAATTCAAGCGTCCAATTAAGGTGAGTTGGAGCCGCGAGGATGAAATTCAAAACGGTTACTACCATGCCATCAGTGCCCAATCCTATCAGGCGTTGTTCGATGCCAATAATAAACCGACCGCACTTTTAGCCCGTACGGGATTCCCATCGATCAGTTCAACCTTTGCCGAAGGGGTGGAATATCCCTCCGGCGGTGAGTTGGATTTAGGCTTTGTGGATGTGCCCTTTGCGTTGCCGCACTTAAGATACGAAGCGGTAAAAGCGCAGGCGCACAGCCGTATTGGTTGGATGCGTTCTGTGTGTAACATTCAGCACGGTTTTAGTGTAGGCAGTTTTGTCGATGAAATGGCCCATAGATCCCAAGTTTCATGCTTTGAGATGTGGCGTAGCCTGTTAGGTGAAGCAAGGCGTGAGACCTTTAGCGATCAAGGCTTTAAATACGGTAACTATGGTGAAGAACTCAGTCGTCACCCCGTGGACGTGGGCCGCTATTTAGGGGTTATCGACGCGGTTGAAAAGGCCCAAGCTAAGGCGCCCAAGGCGGGTAAAAATCAGGGCTGGGGTTTTGCCGTGCACCGCAGTTTTGTCAGTTTTGTTGCCGTGGCTATGCTGGTGGAGGTGAGTGAGGATAAACAACTTAAGGTACTGCAAGCCATCGCAGCTATCGATGCAGGCACCATAGTTAACCCAGATAGGGTAAAAGCCCAGACAGAAGGTGCGATTATATTTGGTCTGAGCTTAGCCTTGATGGGAGAAATCACATACAAAGAGGGCAAAGTGCAGCAATCGAATTTCCACGATTATCCTTTACTGCGACTCCCCCAAACCCCCGATATGGAGATCATCATTATTGAGTCCGATGCACCGCCCGCAGGTGTCGGTGAGCCGGGTGTCCCCCCTGTTGCCCCGAGTTTGACCAATGCGATTTTTGCAGCGACGGGGCAGAGGATCCGCGATCTTCCCGTCAACAAACTATTGCGGGTGTAAGTTCTGCAATAGGGTTAACTGAAAGTCATTTGAATAAAAAAGCGCCTAACAAGCGCTTTTTTCGTTTTTTTACCACAAAAAAATTGCTTGTTAGCGATTTTACGGGCATTAATGCCGAAAATTAGTAATAGATCAGGTTTTTGTTACCAGAATAGAGGTAATTTAACCAACAGATAAACTTCCGTGAATAGAAATATAAAGGGGTCATCCATGGAAAATCGTTGGCAAGTCGCTATCTCAGCCGGCCTTTTGGCGGCTATTTGGTGTGGCGTCGCAGATGCATTTCATCTGGTCACTTGGATTGGCTTTTTAGGATGTAGCACTTTTTTTGCTCAACCTAAGGCTGGTTTTCAGGGCGTGATGATGGCGTGGTGCACGAATCTGTCCGGGGTATTTTGGGCTTGGCTCATTATCTTTGGCAGCAGCTTTTTTGTTTCGCCCGTATTTGGGTATATTTTTACCGGCATAGCCACCTCGGCCATGTGTTTACAGGCGAGTTATCAAAAGTTGAGTTTTATCCCCGGTGCGTTTATTGGTTGCTGTATTACCTTCGCCATGGCGGGGGATGTTGCCAATATAGTGCCACCCTTGGTTATAGGTGGCTTACTCGGTTTTAGTATGAGCCTATTAACGGGGCAATTGGTTAGCTTGACACAAAGGTGGTCGACTGCCGCCCGTAACCAGGTGGCCAGCGCGGATTAGCAATATATCTGCTTGGAGCTTATGACTGACATAGTTGTCGTGGCAATCTGAGCTATACTGCTGATTTAGTGCCAAATAGCATTTTGCTCTTAGGAATTATCAAGATGAAACAAATCCAGTTTCGCACCATTGATGCCATATTGATCAAACTCAGCCTTAACGGAAAGTTTTGGGTTGTTTGCTCTATGGTGGCGCTGATCACCGCTGCCGTGGCACTTGTTAACTACCAACATGCCCACCGTAACCTCGAAATAGCCTCCCTCGCACGGGTACAGACAACCGTCGATACCTTCGCCCAAGTGGCCAGTTCCCAGCGGCTTGAGGGTGACACTCTGGCACAATTTGCCCGTGATAACGGGCTGACATTAATGCCACGCCAAGCAGAAGCCGAGCGTAAAGGCGATAATGTGACCGCTAGTGCAACTGTGGTCAGTGGGCAGGCGTTACAGCTTTCACAGAATGTTAAACAGTGGGAAAGCGAAGGGCGTAGCGATGCTAATTTGATGTTTTGGCTTGCCTTAGTCGGTCTTTTGCCATTGTTTCAACTGAGCTATTGGATCTCCACCTCCCTCGGTGGCGGCCTGTGGGATATGTATATGGCGATTAAGCGCCTCGCCGATGGTGATTTGAGCTTCAGATTAAATTTCTTTGGTACCGACGACTTCAGTCTAATCGCCCGTGAAATTGACCGCTGCGCCGATAATATGAGTGAAATGGTGTCGGCGATTGGTAAAAATGCACAAACCTTGTCGCTTGCATCCGATGAGTTTAATCAACAGGCGGCCACCAGTGATGAGTTGATAGGTTTCCAACATCAATTCCTCGACTCGGTTGCCGTGGCGATGGCACAAATGACCTCGGCGATTGAAGAAGTCTCTATCAACGCCAGTAACACTTCATTGCAGACCAAAGAAAACTCAACCCAAATGTCGGCCAGCCAAGGGCGAATTAGCCATACTGTGGACAGTATTGGTTTACTTTCGACTAAGATTGGCGCGGCGTTTTCATCGGTGGAACAATTGTCTAAGGATGCGGCGAGTATTGATGCCGTGGTGACGACTATCAATAGTATTTCCCAGCAAACCAACTTGTTAGCCCTAAATGCGGCTATTGAAGCAGCCCGTGCCGGCGAGCAGGGTCGCGGGTTTGCCGTGGTGGCCGATGAAGTGCGTACTCTTGCGGGCCGCACACAGCAGGCCACGGTAGAAATCCAAGCCATGATCGAAGGCTTACAGTCGGGCACGAGTCGGTTATCTGGCATTACCATGGAGATTGTTGAACAGGCCGATGAAGGTCGTAGTGCGATTATTGCTGTAGGTGACGATGTTCAAGGTATGGCGCAGTCGGTGAATGCGGTATTTGATATGAGTAGCCAAATTGCCGCCTCGGCGGAAGAGCAGAGTGTCGCCGCGCGGGACATTGCCGGACAATTGAATGAAATCCGCCATCAGTCTGAAACCATTAAACAAACGGCCCAGCGCAGTGTGACCTTAGCCAATGACTTGCACCATGCTTCGGTCGACTTAGATGGCATTTTAAAGCAGTACCGGACTAGCTAATCTCACCTTCAACTCGAGTCGTCAACATGACCAGTTTTCAACATGGGTAGGAGAGCAATAACGCCCGATACTGAGTCTCATGTTAAGTATTAGCGTATCACCCGAAAATGGCGGACATCGTAGATTTCCGCCATTTCATTCTCGAAATGCCTCAAAGCAGATAACTGAGTTACTTAGCATTAAGTGTCACCATTTCCCCAATATCACGACCTCCTTTTATTACTAAAATGTCCCTATTTTAGAGGGGCACTGGTGCAACAATGCCAATTTTAACTAACCCTTTCGCTATTCGTTCAGCTAAAAAGCTAATGCTCAAAGCAAGATAGCTTTATCTTCAGGCGTGCTGGATGAATTGTCATTGTTTCCCCTGTGACACGACGCCCTTTTATTTAACAAGAAGCATCCCTGATGGCTCGACGACGGCATCCATGTCGCCAACGGTCACAGTTGCAACAATGCCAATCTTAACGACTATTGAACTGTTCATCCGGCTAAAAGCTATTGCCCCAAAGTAAGACAGTTGAGCTACGCACATTACGCATTAATTGACATTGCTTCCCCAGTGACACGACGCCCCTTTATTTAACAAGAAGCGTCCCTGAGGGCTCTACTAAAACATCCATGTTTTAGAAGGTCACTGGTGCAACAATGCCAATCCTCACTACCCCTCTAGCTATTCGTTCAGCTAAAAAGCTATTGCTCCATTTCTTCTTAGAGCTGATACTCTTCACTAAACAAGCATGTTGTAGTGGCATAGTGAATTTGGCCACCTAATAAGAAATGTTATGATCTCACTCATAACCCATTTAGGTGACAACATGAATAAAAGTAAACGTGCACGATATAGCGCTGCCATTAAGCTAGAAACCGCTCAATTAGTCATTGATCAAGGTTACACACAAGAAGCGGCGGCGAAAGCCATGAACGTGGGTAAATCGACGGTCAGTAAGTGGGTAACACAGCTTCAAATCGAGCGCCAAGGGCTTGCGCCTAAAGCCTCACCCATGACACCTGAGCAGATTGAAATCAGGGCACTTAAACGTGAAATTGAGCGCATAAATCTCGAGAAAGAAATCTTAAAAAAGGCTACTGCTCTATTGATGTCGGACTCGCTGAACAATTCTCGATAATCGAGAAACTCAATCAGAGCAACAAATACCCTATTTCAGTGTTATGCCACGTATTCAACGTGAACCGGAGCAGTTACCGTTATTGGATGAGCCGTGAGCTTTGTGTAACACCTGAACAGCGGCTTTTAGAATGTGAAATCAAAGCGATACATGCTGAAAGCAAACAGTCTGCGGGTGCGCGAAGTATCGCCACAATTGCCTCTGAACGTGGCTTTGCATTAAGTCGTTATCGGGCAACGCGGTTAATGAAAAAGCTCGGATTAGTGAGTTGCCAACAACCCAAACACCGTTATAAAAAGGCTGAAAATGAGCATGTGACTATCCCTAATGCACTCAAACGGCAATTTGCAGTTGTCGAACCTAACACCGTTTGGTGTGGCGATGTGACGTATATTTGGGCGGGTAATCGTTGGTGCTATTTAGCGGTTGTACTGGATTTATTTTCGAGAAAGGCCATTGGTTGGGCAATGTCATTTTCACCGGATACAGAGTTAACGGTAAAAGCGTTAGAAATGGCATTTGAATCAAGAGGAAAGCCTAAAAACCTGATATTCCACTCAGACCAAGGCTGCCATTATACCAGCCTGAAATACCGTCAACGGTTGTGGAAATATCAAATCACCCAAAGCATGAGCCGTCGCGGTAACTGCTGGGATAATGCGCCAATGGAGCGATTTTTCAGGAGTTTAAAAACGGAATGGATCCCGACACAAGGCTATAAGAGTTTTAGCGAAGCTAAACAAGATGTGACCGATTACATCATTGGTTATTACTGTGAAGTCAGGCCACATCATTACAATGCAGGATTGAGCCCAAATGAATCAGAGCGACGATTTTGGGAAGATTCTAAAGCTGTGGCCAAATTTAGTTGACCACTACAATGAAATGCTAAATTAGCACACCTCCTAAAACAGAAGTGTCCAAAAACGTGCCGCGTATTTCTTTAAAACTTACAGGCCACACCGATGCTAAACAGGTGAGCCATGGTGATTAGCGAGACGACCGTCCGCCCCATGGACGGGGCGGTCGAGCATCCAGGGATGATGAGATGGACACCTCTTGTAAAGTAGGCGTCATTAACGCCATATTGAATCTGCAAGCTCAATATCAACAAAGGTGTCCACTATGAAAATTACTCTAATTGGTATCGATTTGGCAAAAAATGTTCTCCAGGTTTGTGGTGTTAATCAAGCAGGGAAAGCCGTATTTAATCGCACAATTAAACGCACCCAACTATTAAAAACGCTTGTTCAATATCCCGATGCTGTCATTGCTATGGAAGCCTGCAGTGGCTCAAATTATTGGGGCAGAGAACTTATCTCTCAGGGTTTTGAGGTCAGATTAATTCCACCACAACATGTGAAACCATTCGTGAAAGGGAATAAAAATGACCGCAATGATGCTTTTGCTATATGTGAAGCGGCTCAACGTCCTAACATCATCTTTGTTAAACCAAGATCTTTAGAGCAGGTCGATGTGATCATAAGCCATCGGATCCGAGAGCGCCGTATTAGGGTCAGAACGGCATTAACTAATCAGATCCGTGGTTTATTAAGTGAATATGGCATCGTTATCCCTAAAGGTCGTGATCCACTTAACCTAGCACTTCCTGAGTTACTCGAAGATGCAAGTAACTCGCTTACCACTATCGCTCGTCGGTACATCAGGGAATTGCTCGATGAGCTTTATGCCGTAAATGCTTCGATTAAGTCATTAGAAAAAGATATTCGGATACAAGCAATGAATCATCCAGATACCAAACGGTTAACCGCAATACGAGGTGTCGCTGAGATTATTGCCACAGCAGCGGTATCCTTTGCTGGAGATGGCTCCAGTTATCAAAATGGTCGACATTTTTCTGCCAATTTAGGGCTCGTTCCAAAAGAGTTTTCAAGTGGTGGAAAACAGAAATTAGGTGGCATAACCAAGCGTGGTAACAGCTATCTAAGGCGTCAGTTAATTCAAGGTGCATGGTCTGTCATACGCTACGCAACAAACAACGATGATAGGCTGTCTGTATGGGCGAGAAATATCATTGAACGAAGAGGCAAGCAAAAAGCAGCCGTGGCAGTTGCAAATAAACTGGCGAGGATAATTTGGGCGATGCTCTACTATAAAACAGAGTACAGACCCTGTTAACTAAATGAAGCAATAACATACCCTAAAAAACCGAACGCAATTAATGAAGTAACAGGTAATACCGGCCTTTGCAAATGCTGAGAGAGTATAAGGAGTTATAACTCCGAAGGGACGATAAGCAGCAAAGGCGCGGTTCTCATTAAGGCCAGAGAGCAAAGATTCTCACGAACAGGTCGGATATACGTACGCAGTATTACTTTCTGTTACTCAAAAAGTGGTTGATCTATTCGAGGTGTCCATATAGGGACTTGCTGCGTGTCGGTGAGCGAGCACCATGGCAAGCCTGCGTTAGTGGATATCAGCCAACGAATATGCGGGGTCAGTGTAAACTAATATGATTACCATAACTTTGCTAATGCTATTACTCACCTTTATGCATTAAATCTAGCGTACTTTTGCCCTAAAGCTTGCTACGTATTTCTTTAAAACAAACAGGCTTCGCCGATGCTAAACAGGTGAACCATGGTGATTAGCGAGACGACCGTCCGCCCCATGGCCGCTTTTTGGCATCCATGCCATCGCGGCATTTGTGAATCCTTTCACATCAGACGGGGCGGCCCTGCATCCACGGAGGACTTGAACAACATCCTTGTTTAATTGCCAGTTCGCCATCTGATAGGCAGGACGCCTGAATGTCGTGCAATGCAGGGATGCATGAGAACGACCATGGCTCTCGCTCATAAGCTTAGAAACCCTAGATTTCTATTCACCGAGTCGGTGAGCGAATGCCATGGCTCACGATTAATCTGTGGCTTAAGCTAAGTTCACAACTTTTCTGCGATGTATGCTGTTCATTTTTAACTTACTTGTGCCAATCTCATTCTGCTTAAGTCACTCTCAAACAAAAACATCGGCCTAGGCCGATGTTTTTATGTCTATAAGATGGTTAATCCCTAGCGGATTAAGCCTCTTTGAACGTGCTCCAAATCGGCGCGTGATCTGAGGGTTTATCTATGCCGCGTAGATCGTAATCGACATCGGACTCGACTAAACGTGCTGCCAGTGAAGGTGTTGCTAAAATCACATCGATTCGCAGTCCGCGGTTATCATCGAAACCTTTGCTGCGGTAATCAAACCATGAATAGCGCTCGGTGCGCTCCGGGTGTAATTGACGGAAAGTGTCAATTAAGCCCCAATCCTGCAAGGTTTTTAACCATTCACGCTCTTCAGGCTGGAAGCTACATTTGCCGGTTTTCAGCCAGCGTTTGCGATTGACTTCACCGATGCCGATATCCAAATCGATGGGCGAAATATTGATATCCCCAATGATGGCGATATCTTCATCGTTGCTATGGTATGTCTGCAAGTAGTGCATTAAATCCTGATAAAACTTACGTTTAGCAGGATATTTTGTGGGGTGATCTATGCTTTCGCCCTGGGGGAAATAGCCATTAAATACGGTCAATGGACGGCCATTTGCTTGGGCAAACGTGCCGATAATCATGCGGCGCTGGGCATCTTCATCATCGCTTGGAAAGCCCTTTTGCAGTTTCTCTGGCGCGACTTTAGACAGCATAGCCACGCCATAGTGGGCTTTGCCACCGTGGTAATGTACCTGATATCCCATGGCTTCGACTTCGGCTAATGGAAACGCCTCATCGTGCACTTTGGTTTCTTGCAGGCCGATAATGTCGGGTTGATGGCTGTCGATTAAGGCTTGCAATTGATGCAAGCGCGCCCGCAGACCATTGATGTTAAAGGACACTATTTTCATCAAGGCAGAACTCGTTTGAATGGTTTAACCACAACACTGTGATAAACACCCGCAGCAAAGTAAGGATCCGCATCGGCCCAGGCTTGTGCAGTCGCTAGAGAATCAAAATCCGCCACCACTAATGAGCCACTAAAGCCTGCATCACCAGGATTTTCACTGTCGATAGCAGGGTGTGGGCCTGCAATCAGTAAACGACCTTCATCGGCTAATTCTTGTAAGCGAGCGAGGTGGGCTGGGCGCGCGGCTAAACGCTTTTCTAAACTGTTCTCAACATCTTGAGCTGAAATCATATACCACATTATTTGAGTTCCTTGCGTTGATCTTCGGGAAGGTGTTTATAAAGGTAGAATACCGTTATTACAGTATTGAGTAAGGTTAAGGCGGTGAGGCCAAACACCTTAAAATTCACCCAAGTTTCTAATGGTAAGCTAAAGGCGACATAGATATTCACTAGGCCGCAGATGGCAAAAAAGCTCACCCAATACCAAGTCACATGGGCCCAAATATTGTCCGCCACTTGCATTTCTTTACCTAACATCGACTTAAGTATCGACTTATTTAGGATTTGGCTTACGGCTAAGGCTATGGCAAATAAAGCATAAATAATGGTGACTTTCCACTTAATAAAGGCATCGTCGTGGAAGACTAAGGTGAGAGTACCAAACACTGTCACCATGGCAAAGGTGATCAGGTGCATCTTCTCCAGCTTTTTGTATAGCGCATAGGTCACGATCAATTGCAGTGCGGTGGCGGCGATCAAGGCACCACTGGCAATATAAATATCAAAAAATTTATAAACGGCAAAAAAGATAACGAGTGGCAGAAAATCAAGCAGTTGTTTCATAAATAATCGTGATAAAGAGACGTGGACCTGAGTGTAGCACGCGAGACTAGAGGGAAAAAGCCATCATAGGCATCGATTGCGATCTTGCCCTTGAAACCGTTTAATCTTGATGCAAAGTAGTGGTTCCAAATTACTAAGCCCGCATTTTTTCTTTGGTGCGTTGCATAAGAGGGCAATCCTGGCATTGGCCCGTATTGGCAAGTTGATACCTTAAGCAGCAGGTACGGCGAATGCAGGAGATTTTTGGGCTCGATTTTGAGCTCGTTTTTGTGTTTGAGTTTTTATTCGAATCTGCGCTTTGTTCAGGTTCGATAAGCAAGTTAATGCTGTTATACAGCGGATTGGTGCTGCCATTTAAAAAGGTCGCGCGGCGAAACAGGGCTTGTTTCAGTTGCTGGCTGTGCTGCTCAGTAAGTCCTAATTCCCCAAGATACCAGTGGATCAGATAGCCTAAGTGACTCCAATATAATTTGGCTGGTACAGGGCTTAGGGTGAGTAGGCGCTCAACACTCGGTTGTAGTAAGTTTAAGATAAAGCCTTGTAGGACAAGTTCTTTCTCAACTGGCGGCTTATATGAAGTTAATGGCGAGTGTACCTCAGTGTCTGTGTTGAAACTTGGCTTAGTGTTTATTTGGCAAAGTGGCTCGATGCTGTGATGTTGTTTAAAAGTCAAAGTGGTATTTGGCTGGTACTTTGCGATGTTAAATTCAAATTTTGCCACTCGGCCACTGGCGTGTACCTGCATAAACACGGATTGTGGCTGCCAATGAAGAGTCTCCAAATCGGCTTTTGGGGCGTTAAAAATCCACTCCATCAAAGGCGGAACTAAAAGACCAAAATACCATTGACCCCAAAGTGAATGCAGCGCTTTGCGGGTGTCTTTTCTATTGGCCGCAGCTGTTTTATCCGTCTCGGTTTCAGCTTCAGTTACAGCTTCAGTTTCACTCTGAGTTTCTGCGCTAGGATGTGCGATGGCAAAACGTGCAATGAGTTTTTGATAAGTATCGGCGCTACTCCATTCATCGAAACTGAGCCCTGTGGGTGACAGTGTTGCGCTAAGGTGCTCGCCATAGAAGGGCGCTCGCTTATGTAACAACTGATTGAGCGTCAACATGGTTTGATTCAAACCGTCTTGACTTGGCGAGGTATCGCGCAATTGTGGCAGTCTGCTGTCTCTCCGTTGGCTTGCCATTGTCACTCCTTATAGGATTGTGATTGGTTCCCGCTGTTATTGCTAAATCCAATATAAATGAGGACCTTGTGAGCCCATGACGTGGGCTCACAAGGTTTTCTAACTATCTCAATAAAAGTCTGACTTAGAAGCGATAGTCCAAGGTTAAGCTGGCACTTCGCGGCGTACCGTATTGGAATTGGCTGTATTGACCGACTTGGCTGTAGTAGCTTTTATCTAAGGCGTTGTGCAGGTTGGCGCTAAGCTTAAGCTGCTCGGTGAAGGCGTAACTCGCCATTAGACTCGCTAGCGCGTAAGAGCCTTGCTCTACTTCGACTTTACCCAGTGGCGAATTAACTGTTTGGTAGACTCGGCTCTGCCAGTTAACCCCAGCTCCCATTTGCAACTTATGCCAATCACCACTAAAGGTATAAGTGGTGAAGAGTTTTAACTGCTGGCGTGGTGAGGTGGTATTGATACGTTTGCCTTCAGGATCTTCGCTAGTGAACTGGGTGTAACTTAAGTAAAGATTCCAGTCATCATTGATTTTACCCGTCGATTCAAACTCAAATCCTTGAGTTTTTGTGCCGTTTACGCCTTCATACACTTGCGTTGTGGTACCAGGGATCACATCGCCAGTGCTGACTCCGACATTGTCTTGCCTGATCTCAAACACCGACAGCGACATATCTAAAGCTTCATCGAACAGGCTCGCTTTAATCCCGCCTTCGTAGTTTTTCCCCTTGACCGGATCTAGGTAGCTTTCATCGATTCTTTGCTTAGTTTGTGGCGCAAAAATGTCGGTATAACTGGCGTAGAGTGAATATTGCTCCGTCAGGGCGTAGGTGAGGCCTAAGTAAGTGGTGAGTTCGTTACTGATACTGAAATCGTACAGGCTGCCAAAGTTATCTTGATCGGTTTGCCACTCATTGAGGCGTAATCCGACGAGGACAGCTAAGGCGTCGCTGAGATTAAACTGAGTCGCCACATAGGCTGCACTCTGTTTGGTTTCGCCAAATGAACCCGTGGTATAGGTTTCCTGCCATTGAGGTTTTGGATATTGGAAGTTCGGATCGCGAAAATCCCCCAAAGGTGGTACTGCTGCAGTGGGGTAATAGTAGGGATTGGCGAACTCTTGGCGTTGGCCATTCCAGCCAAACATCAATTGATGTTCCTGACCAAAGAGTTGGTATTGTCCTTCTGCGCGCAAATCCACATTGTGTTGGGTGCGGCTGCCGTCGACATAGGCGATAGAGCCTGCAGTGGCGCCGATATTAGTTACAGGATCAGGATATCCCGTGGCCCATAGCACATCGAACTCCAATGAGTTATCGCCGTAGGTGTAAGTGCCTTTTAGGTTCCAACCGTTATCTAATCTGTGTTCGAGACTCGCAAAGGTGTTGAGGCCTTGGGTATGCGCCGAGCCCCAATCGGGCGCCGTTGAAGTTGCACGATCATAATTCGTGCGGCTGCCGTCACTGTAAAATAGTGGTAAACCGCCCGACATAGTGCCGCTCGGTGTGGCATCTTGATAATCAACCCCTAGG
This sequence comes from Shewanella putrefaciens, assembly GCF_016406305.1. Lineage (NCBI taxonomy): Bacteria > Pseudomonadati > Pseudomonadota > Gammaproteobacteria > Alteromonadales > Shewanellaceae > Shewanella > Shewanella putrefaciens. The sequence continues at coordinate 2,825,572 of NZ_CP066369.1, read as the reverse complement.
GTGAACATTGTGCTATCGCCAATATCGGTTTCGACTATGCCGTATAACGTGGTGCGCTGCTGCTCGTATCTGTCTTGGAACGAATCCTTATCCTGATAGGCGGCCACCACGCGACCACGCACAGAACCTGAATTATTTAAGCCGTTAGAAACATCGACCATACCACGCACATTATTCCATGAGCCCACACTTAACGATGTGCTGCCCATAAACTCTTGGGTCGGGCGCTTACGGATAAGGTTAATCGCCGCCGACGGATTACCGGCACCCGTCATAAGGCCAGTTGCGCCGCGTACCACTTCTACTCGCTCGTAGATGGCGGTGTCGATCAGATTATCCCCATAGTTGAAGCGGGTGTCGTAGGTGGTTGGCACGCCATCGTACAAAATGCTGGTCACTGCAATGCCGCGGGCACTAATACTGTATCTGTCGTTATCCATTGGGCGGGCATTGATGCCTGCGACGCTGGTCATGGCATCAATCACGCTATTAAGCTGTTGATCATTCATCATTTGACGGGTGATGGAGGTGACCGACTGCGGCGTTTCTAAATAGGATAAGTCGAGCCCAGTTGCCGTGTTCATCGCTTGGGTTTTATAGCGATTGTCGTGCAAATCCTTAGCGCCAATAACATTGATGATTTCAATCTCTTTCTGGTGTTTCTTAGTCTTACTATCCGCATCTACAGTGTCTGCTACGGCATGGGGAACCGTGGCTAACATGGCTGAGCACAACAATAGTTTTGGGTTAACGAGGGCTTGCCGACAGACGAGTGCGATGCTGGAGAGAGGGAAAGTCTTCATAGTGGTGATCTTTAATTCCATTTAGGTTGGGGGTTAATAAAGCGGGCCAACAAGTGGCCCACACAAACGTTTCGTAAAGTTTCAGGTTTGAGTTGCGTGTTAACGTGTTTTCGGTTCAGCGCTGTCAAGTTTGGGGTGCTTAAAGGCATGGCTTTGTCTAAAGGCCGCCAAGGGATTGTCGATACCGCCGGCGAAACGCAGGTTTTTCTCCCTGTCGGCGAGGTCTATCATTTGTTGGTTATTATTCAATTGGATACGATTGAGGCAGGTGCGTACAAAGCTGTCCTTAAACAGATCGTATTGGGCAAACTTGGCGGCCAAATGTGGATGCTGGGCTTGGTAATCACGTACATTGTCCGACACTAACTCCCAGAATTGGCTTTCACTGACACTGGTTTGCTCATCGAGCAGCGGGGCTAAATAGCGGAAAATACAGTCAAAAATGTCCAGCAAGATGTAGTTAAGCTTCATCTCTTCTTCAAGGCTTACCGCAAGGCGTTTGACATCATCAGGCAGCGGCTCCGCACCATTGAGTACCGCGACTTCTTCGCCTATGTCTTTCATCAAAATCTTGATCGGCACATATTCATCGAGCACTAAGATCAGGTTTTCACCGTGGGGCATAAAGACCAGATCGTAGGCAAAAAAGGCATGTAACAGCGGCGATAAATACAGGTTTAAGTAGCGACTCACCCAATCCTTTGCAGGTAAGCCAGAGGCGACTATCAAGGCCGAAATCAGTGCCTTATCTTGATGATCCGTGTGCAGCAGGGCGGCCATGGTCATTAGATTTTGCTTAGGCGCAATGTGCGGCAGCGGGCTTTCGCGCCACAGGGCTGAAAGCATTTTTTTGTAGGGGCTGTCTTGGGTGAGCGCCTGCTCGTAATAGGTGTGGTGATAACCTATTGCGGCAATTTCCTTTAGGATCACAAAGCCTTGTTGGGCAAAGTAAGGATCGTTTTCAACCAAGTTTGCAACCCAGGCATTGATCTGCGGTGTGCAGCTCATGTAAAGGGGCGATAGACCGCGCATAAAGCCCATATTCAGGATAGAAAGCGCGGTTTTGACGTAGCACTTTTGCGGTGATGCAAGATTGAAGAAAGTGCGTATCGATTGCTGCACTTGGTATTGTTCGCTGCCTTCACCAAGATAAACCAGATCGCCACGGGCTATGTCGCCGGCAAAGACGCGGGCGATTTTTTCACGCCACTGCCAAGGGTGCACAGGCATAAAGTAGAAGTCCTGTGGATCATGCTGCTGCGTTTTAAGCAGTTGTTGGAAGTCAGTGAACTGCTGGCCAAGCTCTTCCTTTAGTAACGCATCGTGACTCACGTTTTCGAGGGCGGAAAATGTAGTTTTACTCTTGCGCACTCCAAGCCAGACGAGCTGCATCGGCGCCGCGCTTTCTGGGGCAAATTGCCGGTAATCCTGCATATCAAAACCAATCCGGCCGTTATTGGCAATAAACACCGGATGGCCTTCAGTCATACCCGCTTCTATGCTCTGGTAATCGGCTCGCGCTAGCGTGGCGGCGGGGATCGCCTGATGCGCTAACTTGTACGCCTTGCTGTAGAGGGTGCTGGTGATTTCTTCTAAATAGGTGGGCAGTAAAGTTTCGCTGATCCCTAAGTCATTTTTAAGGGAAATGATTAGCGACATGGCATCGAGGGCTTGCTCTTTGCCCATGTTAGAAACGCGAATAGAATCAGCATCAATCGCCAGATGATCTAGCTGATAATGGCGCGCACTAAAATAGTAAATGCAGTCTTTGAGCCTGAGTTCATAGTGGTTAAGTCCCGCTTGTTGTCCGTAAAGCGTCGGCGCGATGATCTTTTCATGGGTGAATTCGCAGAGGATTTTCTTCACTAAGTGACGATTAGCCGCTTGCCAATAGGCGGGGTTTAAATGCTCTGGCATAGAAGTTGATGTTTTCGATAGCGCTGGGCCTTGTTGAGCATGTACTGCTTGATCATGATGATCTTTCGTTGGCAATTGTTTAATTAATAAGGCTTTTGTGGGTAAGTTCATCTAATTCACCTAAAGAGTCGATAATGTTATGGGAGAGGTTACGGGCGCTTTGAACGAGCTTGGCAGCGCTGAGCTTGTCTGGGCTAATCCCGTCGAAGAGGGCGTGTTCGATGGGCACAGGCGCTGGGTCGCAGTGCAAAATCCGAGGAAAGCAGTTTTAGTGCTTAATTGAATCGCTTTTTCATAGCGAATGCCTATCAGGCTATTTAAGCGATGAATTTTGCTATTGAGTTGATCGGGTTCAACCACTAGGCGGTTAAAGGCCAGTTTTTCAAGTATGAGCTGCGCTATCGCATCCATCACTTTGAAAGATAAGCCGCTGATTGGGTTGCCTGTGGGCGGCGCGATAATCAGGTGCATACCACAATCCCCCGGCGCTGCATCATAGTGCTGACCCACTTCATCGTGGGCGGGATCGTATAGCTCCACCATAAAGAGTGGTTTGTCCTGCCACTCCCCCATTAAGGCAAACTTGTGATCCGTGGTTGCCATAAGGTTCTCTATGGCTGCTAGGCTTAAGCCCTGCATACCCCAAAACTTGGCGTAATCTTGGTTAAACCAAGACTGCAGTGTTGGTATGTCTTGCTTAAGATCTAACGCTCTGAACTGGAAACCATTGATGCTTGTCATCGCTGATAGCTGCGTTAAACATAGCTGCGTTAAACAATGGTCACTGAAATGACTCGCCATTATTGCGCCTCCTTATTTGGCGCCATCAAGACCGACATCTTGCCTCCCGCGCCAGAACTTGGAATGTTAGTTGGGGGGGGATTTTGCGGCGCATCAACTTGAGTTTTCCTGTGTTGTGACGTCTTAGGGAAATGTTTAGGATTAAGACCCAGTCTATTAATCGCATTGCTGCCGCAGGGCTGATGACTGTTGAATTTGGCCGGATCGAAGGTTTGAAAGGCGATGTGTTCCTCAATGTGGTAGGGCGCGTAGCCGAGCACGGCTTTTAAGATGATGCCGTTGCGATAACAGCCCATTCCCAGATCCGGGGAACTTATTCCATGGGTATGTAAACCGACATTTTGGACAAAAATATCCCCGCGAATATCTATGCTGTAGTCGCGTTGCACGCTAAGTTGTCCCGCATCATCGAACTCGATCTGTTGCTTTATCTCTTTGATAAATTCAGGTAAACGGTAGTGATAGCCAGTGCCTAACACCACTGCACCCGTGGTTTGGCTCAAAGGGGTATTTTGCTCTTGATGCTGGAAATGTAACTTGAGTGCATCTGGATCAGTTTGAATACGGGTTAACGCCACATTGGTCATCAATTGGCACTGGAAATCTGCAATCAAGCGCTTTTGATATAACAGGTCATAGATGTCGTTGATAAGCTCCGCATTAATGCCCTTGTAGAGCGATTTTTGACTGGCGATCAACGCACAGCGTTTTTCCGGTGCTAATTCGTGGAAGTAATCGACATAATCCGGCGAGGTCATCTCCAACGTTAACTTAGTGTATTCCAAGGGATAGAAACGTGCCGATCGCGTCATCCAATTCAGTTGATAGCCATAGGTATCAATATCTTGTAGTAGATCGTAAAACACTTCCGCCGCACTCTGGCCACTGCCAATGACAGTGATGGCATGCTGACTCTGCAGATAGGTTTTTTGCTGCATATAACTGGCGGTATGCATCACCCGTGGATCTTGAATGGGGCAATCCTTTGGCAGATAAGGCTCTGTTCCTGTGCCTAACACTAGCTTTCTGCACAGATAGGTATGGGTTTTGCCACTGTGCCTATCAAAACCTGTGACGCGATAAATACCTTCACCGGCGTTGTAATCTACTTGAGTGACCTTAAAACCAAATTTGAGATTGCTGAGTTGTTGGCTCACCCATTGGCAGTACAAGTTGTATTCGTGGCGGGGTAAAAAGAAATTTTCGCGAATATAAAAGGGATAGAGTCTGCCCGTTTGCTTGGCAAAATTAAGGTAACTGTAACGGCTGGTGGGATCGGCCATAGTCACCAGGTCTGACATAAAGGGGGTTTGCAGTCTTGAGGATTTGAGTAGCATGCCTGGATGCCAGTCAAAACTGGTTTTAGCATCTAAAAATAAGCAGTTAAAGCCGTCGATAGGTTCTGATAAGGCGGCGAGGCCAAGATTGAATGGGCCAATGCCGATGCCAAGTAGATCAAAGATTTCGCGATCCATTTCCCTTTGTTGAGTATTCACTTACGCCTCCTTGGCAACATGCAACTGCGCGTTGCCGATCCAGTAATCAGTTACCTAAGGACGCAAACCAAGTTAATGCGGCAGTTAAAATAGCCTGTTTGGCTATCTATTTTGCTGTGGTTAATTTGCTATTTTTAGCGCAGTCCTTAGGCTATTTTCCCTGCTGTCTCTGTCCCGACAACGGCGAGTAAATTAGCATGTTAAAATATTCAAATGCAAATAATTCTCATTTGCAAGGTGGCGTGAATTAATACTTTTTCCCTATGAATAAGCGGTGCCTGTGCGGTTAATGGCATGCCTAGTGGTCGATTTAGTGAGGGCCGATAAAATCGGGCCTGAAGGTATTAAAGCGAGGTATATTGAGTTAAAAAAGCCTAAATTATATATGTATATCAATAGATTACTTATTTTATAATCGATACGATATGGGAGGAACATGAACTTAAATAATACTAAACTCAAACGGCAGGAGTGTTGTGAAGAGGTTAATGTAAATCCAGTGTAAATCGCCATTGGGCAGCGATTGCACTCAGACTTGGACGGGAGATTGAACTAAGCAATTGAACTATGCAATTAAACTAAGCTATTGAACGCATGATAAGGGTATCTGCGCTGATAAGCGTCGCATAATGATACCCTGTGATGGAGTTTATTGAGGGTTAGGGCAAATCAACAAAAGCTGCCGTGAGTTTTCGCACTAAAGGTAACACCAGTAGCAGGGTTGGGAAGGCGACAATCCAAGAGATCAGCCAAGCGCTCAGCCAGAGTTCGATAAACTGTGGTGAAGTGCCTATGCCATTAAAAGTGCTGATCGCAGATACAATACAACTCATTAAAATAGAAAGAAAAAATGGCATTACAACCGTAACATACTTAGCGGGTAATTTAGGTGTCCCCAAGAAAGTACGAGACTTAGCATTGGGCAAAGGGTTAGAAGCAGGCATGGGATCCTCTAGGGTCATTTATCAGGCGATTTATGGGGGACAGGTGCAATGGCGTTTCCAGCACTTAGCGTCAGTTGGCTAACTAAAAGGCTCATTGGCGGATAACCATATCAAGGGTCACGCTGGCATTCTAAATAAGTGTTCCCCATTATGCTACCGCAAGCTGACTCGGCATCCCATTTGTCATCCAGCGCGGCGGATCCTATGGCCGAATGTATATGGCTGAGCCTGTGATATCGGGCGGTGAGCAACTTTTTCGGCTACAAAACTACTAACATTAAGCGATACTGCGATAGTAAAAACGTCCACTAAGGCTTAATCCTGCCAATTAGTGACCCAAAGCTCGCCCGTCACATTGACCCAGTGACCGAGGGAGATAGGGGATTTTCCCAGTTCATTATCAAACAGCAATGGGAAACTTGATTGCAACAGATAAACCCTATCTTCGGAGGTTTGGCTGATATCGACGATTTGTCCTGAAGCATCAAAGTGGCAGTTATGCAGCGGAAACTGCAGATGCTGGCATGGCGCTTGCTCAATGATGTCCACTTGAGGGCTCGCACTCGCCAGCCGACCCAATAATTCAACCGTCACCCATTGGTTAAGGGGAAAGCGCGCTTTTGCCTGCTGATCGCTGCCTTGGTAGTAAAACCAAATTGGTGCGCCATTGTCGCATTTTGCGGCCACTTCCCCTTCAAATCCACAGCCCCATGGTGTGAGTTCGAGAATATAGATCCGATACTGCATAAAAAGTCCGTTTTATTGTCGAGGCCTCCATGCTACCGAGGAACTGTGACTAAATAAATACGCAGTTAGTTTAGGTCGCAGCCTTCATGGCGCGAGTAAATTCCCCAAGCGTTGCAAGTAGCTTAACTTCATCGTGCTGGTGGGTTTCGATGATTTTTACTACGGCAGAGCCAGAAATCGCCCCTGCAGCGCCCGCTTTGATGGCGGCGCTTACCTGTGAAGGCTCGGCAATACCAAAACCGAGGAGCGGTGGTGGGGCGTTAAAGGCTTTTAATTTAGATAAAATTTCCTCTACCGGCACGCCAGCTTTCGTGTCTGTGCCTGTGACTCCCGCGCGGGATAAGAGATAGGTGTAACCTTCACCACTTTTACTCACTTGCTCCAGGGTTTCACTGTCGGCATTGGGCGGCGCGATAAAAATCGGTGCAATACCATGGGCCTTAGCGGCTTCGCTAAAGGGCGCGGATTCTTCCACTGGCACATCGGCGATAAGCACTGAATCCACGCCCGCTTGCTGCGCTTTGGCGTAAAACGCATCTATGCCGTTAGCAAAAACTAAGTTTGCATACAGCAGCAAACCGATTGGCAGTTCTGGGTATTTTGCACGCACTTGCGCCAGTAATTCAAAACACGCCGTTGGAGTCGTGCCCGCGGCTAAAGAACGCAGGTTAGCCCCTTGGATCACAGGGCCATCGGCCAAGGGATCGGAAAACGGAAAGCCCAGTTCTAAGGCATCGGCACCGTTTTGCACTAAGGTATCGATAATTTTCAGCGATAACTCAGGGCTAGGATCGCCAAGGGTGACGAAGGGGACAAAAGCGCCACGGCCTTCGGCGTTGAGTCTGGCAAAGGTGGCTTGGTAACGGCCAGTGTTGGTAGACGTGTCACTCATGTTTATTATTCCTCTTTACCATTCAAAATGTCAGAAACGGTGAAAATATCTTTGTCGCCACGACCGGAAAGATTGACCACTAAAATGGTTTCTTTGGTGCACTCGCGCGCCATTTTGACGGCATAGGCGATAGCATGCGCTGATTCTAATGCGGGGATAATCCCTTCACAGCGCGCCAGTTGTTGGAAGGCTTCTAAGGCTTCATCGTCGGTAGCCGATTCATAACGGGCGCGGCCTGTAGCATTAAGATGCGCGTGCTGCGGGCCAACGGAGGGGAAGTCCAATCCGGCTGAAATCGAGTAAGATTCTTCAATTTGCCCTTCGCTGTCTTGCATCAAAGGCGCTTTCATACCGAAGAAAATACCTGTCTTACCGTGTTTAAGCGGCGCGCCGTGCATTGGCGTGTCTATGCCTTTACCCGCAGGTTCGACGCCAATCAGTTCGACACTTGGCTCGTCGATAAAGTCAGCAAACATGCCGATAGCGTTGGAACCGCCGCCAACACAAGCGATAACGGCATCGGGCAGGCGACCTTCACGTTCCAGCATTTGCTTCTTGGTTTCTTCGCCAATAATGCGTTGGAATTCACGCACTATGGTTGGGAACGGATGTGGCCCCGCAGCCGTGCCCAGAAGATAGTGGGCTTTTTCGTAGCTGCCAGACCAGTCGCGCATCGCCTCGTTACAGGCATCTTTTAGGGTGGCAGAACCTGAGGTGACAGGAATGACTTCCGCGCCCATCAAACGCATTCTAAATACGTTAGGTGATTGGCGCGCAACGTCTTTGGCACCCATATAGACTTTACATTTTAAGCCTAACAGCGCGCAGGCAAGGGCGGTGGCAACGCCGTGTTGTCCTGCGCCAGTTTCGGCAATAATTTCTTTTTTACCCATGCGCTTAGCAAGGAGGGCTTGGCCTAACACTTGGTTAGTTTTATGGGCACCGCCGTGGAGTAAATCTTCCCGTTTAAGGTAGATTTTCACCATAGGATTTGGGCTTAAATTGCGGGTTAAGGTCAGTGCTGTTGGGCGACCTGCGTAGTTCTTCAGTAAATCGGTAAACTCGGCTTTAAAGTCTTCATCTTCCTGCGCTTCCACAAAGGCAGTTTCTAATTGCTTAAGGGCTGGCACTAAAATCTGTGGCACATACATGCCGCCGTATTCGCCGAAATAAGGGTTAAGCTTTAACGTTGACATACCTTTTTCCTTATCTTATCAATCAGTTTGTCAGTGGCTTCGATTGTGCTAACAGCGTCTTGGGGTTAACCGCATCGTTATCTATTTGGCCACTGGCATTAATAGGTTCATATTGTTTGTTGAGCATCACTCTTGTCGAGCACCAACAGCATCTAGGGCTTCTTGCTTAGCGCGATAGGCTAGAGACGTAAATTGGCAAAAGCCGTTTGGATAAGTTGCGCCGATTTAATTCCTGCGGCGGTTTCTAGGCCAGAATTAAAATCTAAACCGTAAAATCCTTGGGCATTGGCACTGGCCGCATTGTCTGGATTGAGTCCGCCCGCCAACATGGCATGGGCCTTTTGCGGGCCTAAGGACTTCACATCAATATTTTGCCAATTAAAGGCTTGGCCCGAGCCGCCAAATTGGTCAGCCGTTTTACTATCAAACAGATATCGCGATGCGCCCTGAGGTAAGTTACCAAGCTCACCCGTTTGCGCATCGACGCTGACGGCTTTCCAAATTTGAGTGGTGAGTCCCGCTTGCTTAAGTCGCTCGGCGAGCTCTGCGATTTCAAGTTCAGTTTCAGTGCCGTGCAGCTGCACCGCAGATAACTGCAAACTGGCTGCGGTATCTGTAATGGTGCTTGGCGCGGCATTAACAAATACGCCGACGAATTCAATGGCGGGAGCCGCGGATGCGCGATATTCCCTGAGCAATTGTTCAGCGGCATCAAGGGTTAACGCGCGCGGGGATTTTTCAGCAAAAATCAGCCCGCCATAGACGGCGCCAGCGGTTGCCGCGGCGCGAATATCTTCCACACGGGTGAGGCCGCAGACTTTATTGTGACCGAAGATCAATTTACGGCAGGCTAAGTCAATATCAGCCTCGGCCATAATCGAGCTGCCGACGAGGAAACCATCGACCAGCGGGCTTAAGCGGCGTACTTGCTCATTGGTGTAGATGCCTGATTCGCTTATTACCACGCGGTCACTGCCAATGTGTGGCGCTAAGGCTTCAGTGGTCGCAAGATCCGTACTCAAATCCCTTAAGTTGCGGTTATTAATGCCAATAATCGGCGCATCTAATGCGATGGCGCGTTTAAGTTCTTCTTCGTTACTGACTTCGGTCAGCACATCGAGTTGATATTTAGCGGCTTCTTTCGCTAGGCGGTGATATTGCGCATCATCGAGTACGGATAGCATCAACAGAATGGCATCGGCGCCTTGGTGGGCGGCGAGTTTAATTTGGTATTCATCAACAAAAAAATCTTTGCACAGAATTGGTTGATTGACCCGAGCGCGCACCTTAGGGATATAGTCCATATCCCCTTGGAAAAACTGCTCGTCGGTTAATACCGAAATACCTGCCGCATATTTGCCGTAAATATCGGCGATGGCTTCGACATCAAACACCTCGCGGATAAGCCCTTTGGAGGGACTGGCTTTTTTACATTCTAAAATGTAACCCGCCTTGGGCGCCTTGAGTGCGGCAAACAAACTGCGGTCAGAGATTTTTGGCGACAGACTCGCCTCGGGGAAACGCAGCTTTAGAGCGGCAATATGGGCCGCTTTGGTGTCGACAATACGGGTTAACACATTACTTTTGGGCATAGGGTTAGTTCGTGCCTGTGGCTGAGTTCTCATATCTTGGCTATCTGTGATCAGTTGTTGAGTCATTGCCACTTATTCCTTGGTTTCACTGCTGACTTTAGCTAATTCACTCAATAATTCAAAGGCTTTGCCGCTTTGTATGGTCGCGATCGCCAGTAAGGTTCCTGTTTTCACTGAATCAGCAATCCCACACACATATAAAGCACAACCGGCATTGATGGCGACCGCATTGGTATGCGCATCTGTGCCACGACCTTTCAAAATGGCCTCGGTGATCAAGGCATTCTGCGCGGGTTCGCCGCCTTCTAAGTCACTGATTTGTGCTAAAGGCACACCTAAATCGGCGGGCGTGAGTTGATACTCTATGATGTCGCCGTCTTTTAATTCGGCCACTTGGGTATTGCCGTGCAGCGCGACTTCATCTAAACCGCTGCCGTGCACTACCATAGCGCGTTTTGTGCCAAGCGCCTTTAATACTTTTGCTATTGGTAAGACTAACTCAGGGCTATACACGCCAAGTAACATAAATTCTGGGCGTGCGGGATTGATAAGTGGCCCTAACACATTGAATAAGGTGCGCGTTTTCAGTGCTTGCCTGACCGGCCCCGCATGTTTCACTCCGCCGTGGTAGTGGGGCGCAAATAAAAAGCACAGGTTCAATGCGTCGAGGCAACGACTGGCGGTGTCTGGTGACATGGTTAAGTCAATGCCAAACTGCGCCAATAGATCCGATGAACCCGATTTACTCGACACGCTACGATTGCCGTGTTTGGCGACCTTAGCGCCCGCCGCCGCGGCAACAAAGGCCGCAGTGGTGGAAATATTAATGGTATTAAAGCCATCGCCACCGGTGCCAACGATATCAACGATGCCATTGCTAAGGTTATCGCCATTTGAGTAGGGAAACGTCTTGGCGGCGGCGCGCATGGCATCGGCGGCGCCGCTGATCTCATCTATGGTCTCGCCGCGCATCTTGAGCGCGACTAACATGCCCGCCATAGTGGCTTCACTCATTTCACCGCGAATTAACGCGCTAAAAATCTCAAAGGTTTGCACACGACTTAAACTTTTACCTTGGTATAAAAGGTCGAGTAAAGGCTGAATATTGTTGGTACTCATGCGTTTACTCCTGCTGTCATGTCTTGGGTCAGAAATGCCAAGGTTTGAGTGAGCAGTGTGCTGCCCAACGTCGTCAGAATGGATTCTGGGTGGAACTGAAAGCCAACGGCTCTGTGCTCAGGGTGCAAAATCGCCATCGGCATAGCGTCAGTGGTTGCGATCACTTGCAGGCAATCGGGCACTTGAGTGGCGACGAGGCTGTGATAACGGGCAACGGGCAGGGGAGAGGGCAAACCGACAAATACGCCAGTACCATCATGGAAAGTCGGACTTGCTTTGCCGTGCACCACAAAAGGTGCGCGCGCTACTGTGCCGCCGTAATATTCCACCATGGCTTGATGCCCAAGGCAGATCCCCAGCATAGGCACCTTACCCGCAACTTTGGCGATAAGTGCCATCATAGAACCTGCCTCATGGGGGGCACCAGGACCTGGTGATAACACTAGGGCTGCAGGCTCTTGTTCGTTAAGCAGTTTTTCGGCGATATAATCGGCGGCAACATCGTTGCGGTAAATCACCACTTCACAACCTAGGCTGCGAAATTGATCCACTAGGTTATAGGTAAAGGAGTCAAAGTTATCGAGTAGATAGAGTTTCATGTTTGGCTCCTATTTAGATTGTGCTGAACTGAGTTGCACTGAAATGGGTTGCACAGAAGTGTTTACTGGCACTCCAGCGCCCATCTTGATGGCTGAAATCACGGCTTGGGCTTTTTGACGGGTTTCATCTGCCTCGCTTTGGGGATCCGAATCAAATACCACGCCAGCGCCAGCTTGAATAAAGGCGGTACCATTTTTAACAAAGGCGGAGCGGATCACGATGCAAGTGTCCATGTCACCAAGGGCGTTAAGGTAACCCACGGCGCCGCCATAGCTGCCGCGGCGGACTTTTTCCGCTTGGCGTACCAGCTGTGATGCGCGTACTTTTGGCGCGCCCACTAAAGTGCCCATATTCATACAGGCTTGATAAGCATGCAACGCATCTAAATCTTGGCGCAGTTGACCCGTTACACGGCTGACGAGGTGCATCACGTGGGAATAACGGTCCACTTTCAATAATTCGGCGACTTTACGGCTGCCGCTTTGGCTGATGCGGGCGATATCGTTGCGGGCTAAATCGACCAGCATTAAGTGTTCCGACAGTTCTTTTTTATCTAAACGCAGTTCAAGTTCAATGCGACTGTCTAAGTCAAAATCAATCTCGCCCGTGGCGGTTTTACCACGCTTACGAGTGCCGGCAATCGGGTAGACTTCGACTTGATTACTGCTGGCATCAAATTTGAGCGCACTTTCTGGTGAGGCGCCAAACAGCGTGAAATTATGGCCCCTGAAATAAAACATGTAAGGGCTAGGGTTAGTCAGGCGCAGAGCACGATAAGCCCCTAAGGTATTCGGGCAAGGCAAACTAAAGCTACGGGATGGCACTACTTGGAAAATATCGCCCGCAATAATGTGTTCTTTCAAATCGATAACGGTTTGTTTGAACTCTTCATCGGAAATATTGACTCGCTCAGTTGCATCGATAGCGACCAGTGTCGGCACATCGGCAGGTGAATTACCTAAGTTTTTACATTCTGCAGTTAAACTTTGTACTCGCTCGCTTAGTGCTGCGGTAATGGCGGTATACTGGGCAGAATCGCTACTGAAATTATGGGTGATGATATCGGCTTGTTTCAGCTTATGGTCAATCAGGATTAAGGTTTCAGCGAGGTAGAATAAGTAATCAGGGCAATCGTTATCGCGGCTTGGCACGGCAGGCAGCGGCTCAACGGTATCAATCAAGTCGTAGGCCAGTACGCCACCTAAAAACAGATCCTCAAAGGCGGGCTTGGTTTGGCCGTCAGTATGGGCGCCACAATCAATCTGCTGGATAAACATCCGTAGGCCATCGAGTGGCGAAGTGGATTTTAAGCGTGCATCTTCATCCTGCAGCTGAGTGTCTTTTTGCAGCGTTACCACTAAGGTGGATTGTGCGCTTTGACAGTGGGCGGTCGGGCTAAAAAAGCGTTCGATAGGGGCGAGTAAACTGGTGCCATTGCTTGTCAGTGCGGTGAAGGTCAGTTGATAACCATCGCAGCGGATCATCATGGCGGCATGGGTCATTACCATGCTTTTTAAGTGATCTTTACTGTCGATTTCGGCCGATTCCAGCAACATAGTATGGGGCGCATCTTGGGTGATGTGCTGATACAAGCGCAGTGGATCGCTGTGGTAGGTTAATGCCGCCTTGAGTGTGCTTGAGCGTGCGAATGTCTGTTTGGGCATGTTCATACTCCAGCTACCTTATAAAATGTCTTTAACATCATGAGTTATCTCGCTTTCTTAACTTTTTACCCGAGTCTGCCGACATTTTTCGCACCTAACAAAAAAGCCCGCATTTCTGCGGGCTTCTTGTTGATTCTGGTCACTTTCAAATGAGCACAGAGCTTCACACCACCCGCTACGTTGGGAAGTGCCACCACCAAATGATGTTTAATGAAGCGTTAATGTGTGTCATTCAAAAGGGTCTCGCTAATTCGTTAATGGACCTATAGAAAACATGAGCCGAGCAATAATGTCAATTGAATATTTTTCAAATTAGATCATTTGTGGTCAAAAATCCTTAGGTTAAATCGGCAATCCTTGGCATAAAGTGCGAGATAACTGCACATTTCTTAACAAATTCGCGTACAATAGCCCCATGAATACTCAAAGCATATTGGCTGATTTACACAGCCACACGACCGCGTCCGATGGTCAGTTAACTCCGTCTGAATTGGTGGCCAGAGCCCTTGAAAAGGGCGTGCAATTATTTGCCATTACCGATCACGATACGGTTGCAGGTTTAGCCGAGGCCCGTCACTTTAATCAGGCCCAGGCGAACCCGCTTAAATTGATTTCAGGGGTCGAAATTTCGACTCGCTGGAACAGTTATGACATTCATATTGTTGCGCTGAATTTCGATGCCGATAACCCAGCGCTATTAGCATTTTTAGAAAACCAGCGTGAATTGCGTGAATTACGAGCCCAAGAGATTGGTCACAGATTAGCCAAGGCGGGCATTGAAGGTGCCTACGAAGGTGCTAAGGCATTGGCGGGTGATGCGGCTTTAAGCCGTGGTCATTATGCCCGTTGGATGGCTGAAAATGGTCATGCTGTGGATATGCCAAGCGTATTTAAACGCTATCTGGCTCGCGGTAAAACCGGTTATGTGCCCAATAATTGGGGCGATATGGCCAGCGCGATTGAGGTGATCCACAACGCGGGTGGATTAGCTGTTTTAGCCCACCCTAGCGGTTACAAGTTATCTGCTAAGTGGTTAAAGCGTTTAGTGCGCGAATTTAAAGAAGCGGGTGGAGATGCCATGGAAGTGGTACTCGGCCAGCAAACGGTGGACGATAGGGCAAATCTTGCTGCTCTTAGCGTTCAAAATCAGTTGCTTGCATCGATAGGAAGTGATTTTCACTTTCCAAGTAATTGGATCGAATTAGGTAAAAATCTGTATCAGCCCCAAGGTATTGATTGGGTCTGGCAGTCAGGATCTTGGGTGGAACGACCATGAGTCAGTTTTTTTATGTACATGAAGTAAATCCGCAATCGCGGCTTATTAATCAAGCGGTTGCCGCCTTAAAAGCGGGTGGGGTAATTGTTTATCCTACCGATTCGGGCTATGCCTTAGGTTGCTTGATTGGTGAGAAAGACGCGATGACGCGGATGGCGCGCATTCGTCAAATTGAGAATGATCATAATTTTTCCTTGATGTGCCGCGATTTATCTGAGCTTGCAACCTACGCTAAGGTCGATAATCAGGCCTATCGCATTCTAAAAAGTTGCACGCCTGGGCCCTATACCTTCATTTTCAAAGCGACCAAAGAAGTGCCCCGTCGTTTGCAAAATGACAAGAAAAAGACCATAGGCATCCGAGTGCCCGATAATGTGATTGCGTTGGCACTGCTCGAAGCCTTAGATGCGCCGCTGATGTCAACCAGCTTAGTGATGCCGAATGCGGAATTTGCCGAGTCGGATCCCGAGCACATTCGCGATCTGCTCGAACATCAAGTGGATGTGATTATCCACGGCGGTTATTTAGGCGAAAAGCCGACCACAGTGATCGATATGTCCGAAGATGGCGCCGAAATTTTGCGTGAAGGAGCGGGGGATATCAGCCCTTTTCTGTGATAGCGACAGTTTGAAAACTCATTTATCGGTTTCTTTCGCGGCATAAAGCGCCTATTTGGCAGTTTTATCGCCGCAAATTTACGGGTATAATCGCGCGTTTGGCATAAGGCCATAGGTGATTGTGTTCAATCTGTGGGTGTGACACGGAGAAAATGGCGGATGCAGGGCACGCAACAGAGTTTACCCTTAGCCGTTATTCGCGGTCAGGCAATGACCGAAATGCCGCAGGATTTGTTTATTCCGCCCGAGGCATTGGAAGTTTTTCTGGAGTCCTTTGAAGGGCCATTAGATTTACTTTTATATTTGATCCGTAAGCAAAAATTAGACGTTGTCGATTTACCCATTCAGCAAATCACCGCCCAGTATTTAGAATACATCGCGATGCTGACCCAGGCGCGTATCGAGCTTGCTGCCGATTACTTAGTGATGGCAGCAACCCTTGCGGAGATTAAATCCCGTTTGCTGCTGCCGCGTATGGTGGCAGAGGATGAGGTTGAGGAAGATCCGCGGGCGCAACTGATCCGTCAGTTAAAAGCCTATGAAGTGATCAAAGAAGCGGCGCAAAAAATGGATGATCTTCCGCGGCTTGAGCGGGATGTATTTCAAGCAAAGGCGATGGCCGCACCGAGTATTAAGCCGTTAGTGATCCCGCCTGAAGTCTCGTTATTTGAGATTGCCCGCGCCTTTGGCGATGTGCTCAAACGTATTGATGCCAATGAAGATCATCACGTTAAGCGTGAACATTTGTCGACCCGCGAGCGCATGAGCCAGATTTTAGCCATGCTGAACTCTGATGATTTTACGGCATTTGAACGCTTATTTACCGTAGAAGAAGGCCGCGCTGGCGTGGTGGTGACCTTCTTAGCCTTGATGGAATTAGTCAAAGAGTTATTGGTCGAATTGTACCAAACAGAACCGTTTTCAGTTATTTACGTAAAGGCCTATTAATTGATGCAGATAAATCCAATTCAATTAAAACAGCTGATAGAAGCGAGTCTGTTTGTATTGGGGAAACCCTTGTCGGTGAAAATGTTGAAAGAAACGGTACTCGTGGATTTCTCCGTTTCCAGAGACAAAATCAAAGCTGCATTGGACGAGCTGCAACAGGATTATCAGGAAAGAGGTGTGCAACTTGTGAAAGTCGCTGGGGGTTACCGCTTCCAGACCTTAGACGTTCTGAGTCCTTTTTTGCAGCCCCTGTGGCAAGAAAAAGCGCCAAAATATTCGCGCGCGACATTGGAAACTTTGGCTGTGATTGCCTATCGTCAACCAGTGACCCGCGGTGATATTGAACAGGTGCGCGGTGTGGCGATAAGTAGCCATATCATCAAAAGTTTGTCGGATAGACATTGGATTAAAGTAGTTGGCCACAAAGAAGTCCCGGGGCGACCCGCACTGTATGCCACTACCTTAGAATTTTTAGCATATTTTGGCTTAGACACCTTAGCGGATCTCCCCGCGCTTACGGATGCTGAGTCATTGCAGGCGGTTTTTTCAGGACTGAAATTAGCGCCAGAACAGTCAGAAGAGCAAAATACTAATGAGTGAAAAGTTGCAGAAAGTCTTGGCCCGTGCAGGCCATGGCTCCCGTCGTGAGATGGAGGCATGGATTGCTGCAGGTCGAGTTAGTATTGATGGTGAAATTGCTAGCCTTGGGGATCGTATTGAAGCGGATGCTAAAGTGCGTATCGATGGCAGAGCCATTTCGTTAAAGTCTGCCGAAGATGTGATTTGCCGTGTGCTGGCATATCATAAACCTGAAGGCGAAATTTGTAGTCGTAAAGATCCTGAAGGCCGTCCAACGGTATTCGATCGCTTACCTAAAGTGCGAGATTCGCGCTGGGTAGCCGTCGGCCGTTTAGATATCAACACTTCCGGTTTATTGTTGTTTACCTCAGATGGTGAATTAGCGAACCGCTTAATGCATCCATCGAACGAGGTTGACCGCGAATACGCTGTACGTACCTTCGGTGAAGTCCCTGAAGCCACGGTTCAGCGTCTGCGCACCGGTGTGATGTTAGAGGACGGTCCGGCGCAGTTTGATAGCATCAAAGCCGCGGGTGGTGAAGGTATGAACCAGTGGTGGCATGTGTGTTTACGGGAAGGCCGTAACCGCGAAGTGCGCCGTCTGTGGGAATCCCAGGAAGTGCAGGTGAGCCGTTTGATCCGTATCCGTTATGGTATGGTCGAATTGCCGAAATCTTTACCCCGTGGCGGCTGGGTTGAATTGCCAATAGAGCAAGTCAACTACTTGCGTCAATTGGCGGGTCTTGAGCCTGAAACCCGCACTATGCTTGCCGCCGATAAACACAGTGTGGCCCGTGCTCAGGTCAAAAGCGCCAAAATTCGCCGCGCCGTGCGTAAGCATAAAGTCACAGGGGCTGGAAAAGCTAAACCAACGCGTCAGCGTAGTTAAGTTGTTCTATCCCAATGAAAAAGGCCGCTTAGCGGCCTTTTTGCTTTCTGTTAAATAAAAAATAAATTTACTGGGCGTTAAATTGCTGACCATTGACTGCGCTAGAGTCTTGCCCCATCAAATATAGATAGGTTGGCATAATTTCTTCAGCGGTTTTTAAATCTAATGGATTTTCAGCTGGATAGGCTTTTGCACGCATCTCAGTGCGGGTCGCACCGGGATTGATGCTGTTAACGCGTACTGAAGTGCCATCGCATTCGTGGGCAAGAACTTGCATCATGCCTTCGGTGGCAAATTTGGAGAAGGCGTAGGGGCCCCAGTAAGCCCGTCCCTGACGGCCAACACTGCTTGAAGTGAAGATAATCGAGGCGCTTGGCGCCTGACGCATGATGGGCAGCAGGGCTTTAGTCAGCATCACTTGGGCCGTCACATTCACTTTGAGTACATCTTCGAGGGATGGAATATCGATATGTTCGAACGGGCCTAGGGCGCCGAGTAAACTGGCGTTATGCAGCAACCCATCTAAATGACCAAACTGCTCGCTAATAGTATCAGCCATATCGCGGTAATTTTGCTCGGTCGCACCTTTGAGATCTAAGGGCACAATGGCGGGTATTGGATAACCAGCCTGTTCGATTGCATCGTAAACCGCTTCGAGTTTTTTGACGGTTTTACCGAGTAAAATGACTGTGGCACCATGCTTTGCAAACTCAATTGCGGCCGCCCGGCCTATGCCGGCACCTGCGCCTGTGACCAGAATAGTTTTACCTTGAAGTAAATCTTTTGCTGCTTGATATTCCAACATGAGTCTCTTTTTCCCCTTGGCGAGAATGCCCGCCACTTCTAGAGTCGCCGAACTGATAAACGCACGTTTCAAACAAACGAATGAAACTTTGTTATCAATAGCTAAAATGTTTGTGACAAACTTGTGGCTAACTCAATATTTTTACGTTAACTTGAAATGAGTTAGGGCTAACATAAGCCCTATTAGTCATAGAGTTCGCGCTATTGTGACTAATTTCTTGGGGAAAACAAAATTATTACAACAAGATTTGGGGAAAAAAAATGAAAAGACTCATTTTGTGTGTTGCGATTGCATCTGCACTGGGCCTCACAGGATGTGGCGAGGACAGCTATAACGAACTCAAGGATAAGACTGACCCGCTCATCCCTGAATCCCATATGGTGTTCGACCCCGCTAATTCCAAGGTACCTTTGCCAAACGATTTACTCTTTAGTGGCACGACCGATGGCACATTATCGATTCCGGGTGAAAGCTCGGGCAACTATGTCGATCCACAAATCGCGCTTGGGGCGTTAGATGGTTGGTCGACGACATCACCGATTTCTATTGATATTGAAGTCGCAAAAAAACACGATGGTACACCACTGACCTTAATGGCGGCCTCCGTTGCGCAGCCTGGTGCGGTGAGAATGTTTGAGGCCACTGTGGGTGGTCCATTGTCTTCCGATCCTGAGTGCAAGGCTAAACCGTCGGTTTCAGCCTGTAAAGTGGGCGCTGAGTTGCAGTTTGGCGTTGATTTTGTTTCGACGGCTTCTGGTAATAAGGTGGTCATAGTGCCACTCAAACCCCTTAAGGCTGGCCAGTCTTACATCTATGCCACCACGAACCTTATCCAAGACTCCGAGGGTAGAGGGATTGCTCCTTCAACAACCTATGGCTTGTTGAAAATGGATATCGATACTTTACCCCTAGAAACCCCAGATCAATTGATGCTGCAAACCTTAGTCAACAGCTATGAGAAAGGGATTGCTGCGGCCCATAATGTGGATACCTCCACCATTAGTTATGCTGGGCTATTTACGACTCAATCGGTGGCAAGTGTCTATGAAACCACAAAATTGCTGATGGCACAGGGCGCGCCCTATGCGCCAAGTTTTGCGCAAATGCCAACGCCAACAGGTATCACAGTGGCTCAAGCTGCAGGACTGGGTCCTGAAGACGGCGCCGCCTATGTTGTGTCTAGTCTAGCGGATGTCTATACCGCAAAAATTAAGTTACCGATTTACGGTGATTGTTCATCTGTGGGCTGTCTATCTTCAACGGGTCAACCTTTGATCAACGGCCACTGGAAAGCTCAAGGTGATAGTCCAGTTTCGGTATTATTAGCGCTGCAAGCGGGTACGTTGAGTCAAACTAACTTTGGAATGCAGGCCGTGGCGAATGGGATTGCTAATCCCGCCGATGCTTTAGCGAACCCGGCGTTGATGGCGGGCAAAACTTGGTTGCTAGATGATGGTACGCCAGCGGATAAGACCAAGCATTTAACTAAGTTTAACCCTATCCCGGCAATTAAAGGCTATGAAACTGTTTCTGTACTGATTTCAATGCCTAACGCGGCTAAATTAGCTGCTTTCTATCAGCAGCAAGGTTTGACTTTCACGCCGCCAACCTCGGGCTGGCCAACCACAATTGCCTTACATGGTTTAGGCGGTGGTAAAGAAATGTCACTGGCCTATGCGGGTAGTTATGCGGCGATGGGCGTCGCCACTATGGCTATTGATATGCCACTCCATGGTGCGCGCTCCTTCGATGCGAACGGCGATGGGATTTATGAAGTCTCAGCAACTGATCCTTCTTTTGGGGCTGTGATTGGTCAACCCGATGCCTTTAAAAATGGCAATCCGTTAGTGTTTGTGAATATTTCAAGTACTTTGTCGGTAAGGGATAATTTCCGTCAGGCGACAATGGATCATTTAGGCGTACGTCTGGCGTTAACGGGGTTAGCACAGGCTTTAGCCCAGGCAAACCAACCGCAAGTCTTTGACGTATCAAAGATCAGTGCCCAAGGTTTGAGCTTAGGTGCTATCGTTGGTACTGATTTTGCGACCTATGCCAGTACTGGTCTTAAACATCCATCGACGGGTGAAACTTTACCTAATGCCTATGCTATTAATGCAGCGTCATTAGTGGCGCCTACGGGAGGCTTAGCGGGCTCCTTTGCCGGCTCTGCAACCTTTGGCCCAGTGCTATTTAGCAATATCACCGCATCTGAAACCTTCCAGGCGCTGGTCGATAAAGCCAATACTGCAGGCTATGAGCCTGGTAGCCCAGAATATGCCGCATTAGTCGAAGCTGTGTACGCCCAGTTTATTCCCACCTTTGCCTTTGCGGTGCAAACGGCGGTGGACTCGGCGGACCCAGTGAACCATGCCGCTATGTTAAAAGCGACGGGTTTACCGGTTCATTTAATTGAAGTGGCAGGGGATGGCAACGGTAACTTACCGGATCAAGTGTTACCTAATCGCGTGGATAACTTCCCGTTATCGGGTACTGAGCCTTTGATCTCTGCTATTGGTTTACCTTGTGTCGACAGTACCAGTAAAGGTCCTGGCGCGGTGCGTTTCTCCAAGGGACACCATAGCTCTATTGTTGACCCAAGTGAGAAGGACTCTACCGATGGTATGGCTGCAGCTGCTACCGTTGAGATGCAGACCCAGGTAGCCACCTATGCCCTATCTGCGGGCAAAGGGGAAGCCACGGTTTTAGTCTCAGACAGTGGTGTGATTGCAACTTGTCCTAACTAATTGCCCCCAAATCCACAAAACCCAGCGAATGCTGGGTTTTTTTATGGGCCTTTAGGCTGTTAGAATAGCCCGCAATAAATTCAGTGAAGATACACGCAAATAATGCGTCCCAATGGAGAGCACTTTGGAATTTTTATACGAGTATGGAATGTTTTTGGCAAAAGCCGTCACTATTGTGGTCGCCATTATCGCCGTGGTCATTGTGGTGTTGGCTTCTACTGTCAAGCATAAGTCAGATAAGGGTGAGCTTAGGATCACTAACTTATCTGAAGAGTTAGCCGAGCTTAAACATGATTTGAAGGCAGAGTTGCTATCAAAGAAACAATTCAAGGCCTACGAGAAACAATTGAAGGCTGAAGAAAAGGCCAAAGAAAAAGCCGCCGATGAAACCCACAGTGGTAAAGTGTTTGTGATTGATTTCAAAGGCAGTATCGATGCAGCCGAGGTGGCTTCGCTCCGTGAGGAAATCAGCGCCATTTTAGCCATTGCCGAAAAAGGCGATGAAGTTATCGTCAATGTCGAGAGCGGCGGCGGTATGGTGCATGGTTATGGGTTAGCTTCCAGCCAACTCGACCGTTTACGTCAAGCCGATATTCCTCTGACCGTTTGTGTGGATAAAGTGGCGGCCAGTGGGGGTTATATGATGGCCTGTGTGGCCAATCGAATTTATGCCGCGCCCTTTGCGATTGTTGGTTCTATCGGTGTAGTCGCTCAGTTGCCTAACTTTAATCGGTTGCTGAAAAAACATGAGATTGACTACGAACAACACACAGCGGGGGATTTTAAACGTACGCTAACGGTATTTGGTGAAAATACCGATGAAGGTCGGCAGAAATTCCAACAGGAATTGGAAGAAACCCATGTGCTGTTTAAATCCTTTGTGAGTAAGTATCGTCCAGAATTGGATTTGGCTAAAGTCGCGACAGGTGAGCATTGGTATGGCCAGCAGGCCATTGACTTAGGGCTTATCGATGCGATATCCACCAGTGATGATGTTCTCATGTCGCTGGCGGGTGAGCGTACCGTGTATAAGCTGCGCTATCAGATCAGGAAAAAGCTCGCCGATAAAATTGCCCATGGCGCATCGTTATCCGTCAATGCGATTTTTAACCGCCTCGTCGAGAAGAATCGCCCTATGTAGGGGCAAATGTCATGGCCATGCCGCTTGATGCTGAACTCAGAACGCCTGCAATTTGCAGGCGTTTTTTATGGCAAGTATTTATGGTACAAATTTGTACATTTTTTTAACATTAAGTTTAAATTAAGGCTGTTAAAAATAAGGCAAATCTTATACAACTAATGGGTAAAGGATAACGGATAAATCTAAGAGGGGGAGGTTTCATGTTACAACGCGTCGACTATAAAACGAATATGATGGTTGGAGACCAAACCTATCCTGCATTTGAACTGCGAAATATTTTGGACTTTATCGCCACCCAATTTGGGGAGACAGCGAAAGAGGAAGTCTGTTTACATATTGGTCTAGGGCATCAGGAACTTGAGCACTACCAGTTTGTTTATGTGTGGCAAGTTGAATATGCCATGGAGTTTTTGCGTTTACAGAGCCAAGACCCCGATATTGGCACTCAGTTAGGCTTAAGCTATACCGTGAGTAGTCTAGATGTGCTGTTACCGCATTTGGCACAGTTAACCACATTGCAAGCTTGTCTGCAGTTTGTCGTCAATCACCCTAGTTTAGTCGGTAGCTTTACCGATACTTTAATGCGGCTCGAAGACCAAAGCATTTGTATCCGTTGGTTGAATACGGGGCGCATTGAAAAGAGTCAATATCGCTTTCAGTTTCTGCACAGTATTGGCTCTTTGCTTGGGCTTGCGCGTGAGTTAACCGGGCAAACCATCCCTTTTGCCAGGATTAGCTTGGCGGAGCCAGCGCGCGATAGCCACTTTTTAGCGCAGGCCACGGGGGCCGAAATTTGTTTTGATAGCGAATATTTTGAATGGCATATCGATTTGAGTTGGTTGTCATTACCGGTTACTTACACTTTTTCCGAGCATCAAATTGCCGCGAGTGAGGTTAGGGCGGTTTCTTTTATCGACACTGTGCTGGGTGTTATCCGAGAGAGTTTTCCCAGTGTGCCAAACTTAGATGCGATGGCCGCTCATATCCATATGAGCGATAGAAGTTTTAGGCGAAAGTTGGCCCAGTTGGGCTCAAGTTACCAGAGGTTGGTGGATCAAGTGCGTTGCCAAAAGGCGATTGAACTTATTCTCGCTAATCAATTGAGTATTGAAGCAATTGCCGAAACTATGGGCTATGCCGACGTCAGTCATTTTAGACAATGTTTTAAGCATTGGATTGGTCATCCGCCCGGGTATTTTAGCCGCCTCAATAGCCATGAAATACATAAATGAGCTAAACACTGTTCCCTATACATTGTTGCCTAAATACGGCTCCCTATACACAGTTCCCTAAACTGGGTGCCAGTGAATCAATCCATTGTCTTATCAGTTCTACTCCCTCGCTATGCTCAATACTACGGCCTATGGGCGGCATTCTATCCTTAGGCTCAGACAGTGTTTGGCGGTACAGCATAATAGAGTGCTCCGCATTGCCGGGGACGATATCGTAATCGAGTCCTTTTGCGCCACCATCCCACCCCGGGGGCTGCTTGCAGATCCCATATTGATAACTATTGTGGTCGACATAAAACCCGAGTCTGAGTCCTGAGATACTGGCAAAGCCATTGGCACTGTGGCAGTGGGCGCAATTGACATCTAAGTAGCCCTTAGCCCGGGCCGTTAAGTCACTATTGGTCTCATTGATGGCAAAGGTTTTGCCTATTTCGCCTATGGGCGGTAAAGAGGTGATTAGCCCCTGCTGGGCCCAAAGTTCCAACTGATTGATCTTTTTGCCTTGATTGTGCACATCAAGGTTGAGTAGATGTGCCTTAAGGCCAATTGGGATGATGTGGCTGCTATTGTTTTGATTACTCTGGTGGCAAATTTTGCACTCGCCGCGACTAGGGATGGCATAGTCAAAGGTTTGAGTTTGGCCCTGATTGGTGAGTGTATGACGGACGGTGGCTCCCGCAGTTATCAGTTTGGCTTCCCCCTGTTGCCATTGGTAGGCAAGGCTAGTCCAGCCTAGGGATCTGTGGATTAACAGCCTGGTTTCGATAAGGGTCTCATTCGCGAAACCTGTAATGGCGGTGTCGAGTGGCAAGGTAAAGGTTTTGACGAGCACAGTGCCAACGGGGAGGTCAAATGCGTTTTGGGGTTGATATTGAAGGGTTTTACCTTCGGGCAAATAGATAAAACGGTATTTACTGGCATAGTTTGAAAATAGCTGTGTCGCCAATTGGTAACTAAAACCGGGGGCTTTTGGCTGCGTGGTGGGGTTTACAGGGTCGGTAAAGAGTCCATATTGACTCAATCTCGGGCAGTCTTCGGCCATTAATGCCTGCCAGTTTACTTGGGATGTACTCTGCTCACACAGGCCTTCGGGTGTGGTGGGCACTGTGGGCACAGTAGGTGTCTCAGTGCTGATATCTTGGCTATCACTGCCACCACAGGCAGTGATTTGGCTGCTGATAATGAAGATTAAGCTACACATTAAACTGTTTTTCATCGTAAACATCCACGCAATCGGAACTGTCTGCTATGTAAAAAGGCTGGCATAGCCAGCCTTTTCATTGTGCGCTTTAAAGCGTGCTTTGGGTTAGTGGGAGCAACTCGCCGCAGGTAAGCGTTTGATCCATTCGCTAATCAGGGCCGCGCCTTCCCCATGAGCTAAACTGCGGCCAATCTCAGGCATGCGGTCACCCGGTGTCGTACTTGCCATTCTAAAGTGCAGAATAGACTCGTCGGCATTGCCCGGGACGATATCGAACCCGAGATTGCCACCACCGTATGCGACTGGGGATTTACAGGTACCGTGGGAGAAACCCGCATCATCACTGTAGCTACGCCAGTATTCGAGTTTAAGGCCTGTATTTGAGGCATTACCTTCGGGTCTATGGCAGTGGGCGCAGTTGATGTCTAAGTAGCCTTTTGCGGTTTGCATTAGGGCGCTATCGCTAAGGTTTGCGAGCTTAGTTTCATCACCGTCTTGATAGGCGGGGACCTGTGGGACTTCGCTAAGATTCGGCAGTCCCTGCAAGGCACCTACACTTTGCCACTTCAGCAACTGGTTCATCGCGCCATCTTGATAGCTATAATCACGATTTAAATGGCGGGCCTTAGGACCAATGGGCATAAACACGGCGTTAGTGTTCTCATCGGCCTTATATTGATGGCACTGCTTACATTGGTTCATGCTAGGCACGACATAGTCAAAGGCGAGAGTTTCCCCTTTATGCATGAGTGTTTGGTTGCTAATAGCACCGGCTTTGGCGAGGGTCGCATTGGTTTTATCGGCATTCCAGACATAGGGCAAGGCAGTCCAGCCTGTTGGACGATGGATAAGCAGCCGCGTTTCAATCAAGCTTTCGTTGCTAATACCACGTTTACTGGTGTCGCTTGGCAGGGCAAAGGTTTTGGCAATCACAGTGCCGACTGGGAAATCGAAGGACTCGTTTTCAGAGTAGCTGGCTTTTTGACCTGCGGGCAGGTACACAAAACGGTACTTACTGGCGTAATCGGTAAAGAGTGGCGTGTTTAAATCGTAGGGTATGCCATTCGAGTTGGGCGCCGCCGTGGGATTTTTAGCATCGCTAAAGAGATTATAATCCGACAGCTTAGGGCAATTTGCCTTGAGTAGGGCATCCCAGCTGACATTCGAACCCGTGGCTTGGCAGAGCGATTGATCGCCGTCGCCTACTAAGCCGCCTTCACCTTCACCGATAGTACCGCCACCGCCAACGAGTACACCGCCATCACAACCTTCGGTGTTATCATCGACACCGCAACCGAAGACTTGACCTGCAAATGTGACCGTATGCACGGGCAGACTTACCTGTGAACACTTGAGTAAGTTGCTCTGGGTCTTTTCATATTGCACATCGGCTATGCTGATATCCGTGTTGCTGTTTGCATAGAGCCTACCGTAGGACACATCACCGTTATCACTGGCGCAGACATTGTCGCTACCATCTTCGGCAAAGGGTGTTTCCTTTAAACCTAAATAGGCGGCGGTGCCATTGTTGGCCAGCATTTCCCCCAAACCGTCATAGAGTACGCCGGGCAAAGTGCCGTGGGTTAGAATATATGCGCGAATAATATCTTGAATTAAATAACCTTTTGGCTTGCTGCCATAATCAGTGATCAGGTTATCATGGAGATAAATATTACGCGGCACTGGGCGCCAACCGTCCTCAATTGCTTGGCCGGGTTGACCATAGTTACCAACAAAGGAGGTCATGTCAGGTTCTGCAATAAAGAAGCTGCTGACAGTCACGCCTAGGGTATCGTGGTGGGTGATTTCATTATTGAAAATTTCCACATCGGCGGTGGAAAGAACGATAACCCCAGTGCCCGGTGGCACAATATGCACTCCCGCAGGGTTTGCCGAGGCATTGGCAAAGTTGGGCGTGTTATTGTCATACACTTTGTTATTGAATATCCGCACACTTGAGCCATATCTATGGTTATTAATGGGTAAATCAAAAATTAATATCCCTCCAGTGTTCCCCATGGCTTCGTTATCATACACATCGGCGTATTTGGAGTTCTCAATCTCGATCCCTGCAACGTTCTCCTTGGCGATATTGCGGCGTACCACAATATATTGGGATTGCCCGACGTAAATCCCCGCATCGGCACTGCCACGAACATAGCTATCTTCGATAAGAATATTCTCGCACTCAACCGGGTACAGACCATAGGCGCCATTATCTTTATCGAGCGGCCCCTCCCAGACAGTACCGACTCGACGCAAAATGATGCCGTTGGTGTTTTTAAGCTTAATACCGTTGTTTTTGGCTTCGTTGACCGACAGATCTTGAATGATGATATTCATCGCATTTTGCACGAAGATACCATCGCCAGAGTTGGCTTGGGAGAAATTGAGCACAGTGTCTTTCATGCCATAACCCATGATGGTGACGTTTTTGGCGAAAGTACCATCACCGTCTACATCCCCATCGAAGAGTAGGGTTGAGTCGATATTGAAGGTGCCCTTAGGTAACACTATCACAGCGCCACTTTGGGCATTGATCAGGGCTTCTTGAATGCGGGTGGTGAGGTTATCACCCGCCGCAATCTTAATGGCGCCTTCGGGGAAGGTCGGTCCCGTTTCTGGTGGTATCACCACTGGAGGGGTCACAGAGGGTGCTGACTCATCATCGGAAAGACAACCGCTGAGATTAAAGGCCATGAGTAGGGCTATCCCCGTAGGCATTAGCCATGAAGCCTTACTCGACGCCTTGGTTTGCGCGGATGAACCCTTAAGGCTAGTCGCCTTAGATCTCTTCGCCTTGTGTGGATTAATAGTATTGTTGAACATGATTGCTCCCTTTTTGTTATTATTTCGTTAACAGAATGCGCTAGGGGCAAAAAAAGGCAATGTGAAATATGGCCAAAATGGTGCAGCATGTGGTAGGGAGAACAGGGAGTAGGGATTTTCAAAAAGAACAGGGCGCTTAATGCGCCCCGTTGTTTAGCGATAATCTGTGTTCAATCAGATTTGATAGCTGATATGTTGATGGAACCGTACGACTAAGTCTTCACGTTCCGGATCCAGCCCTATCTCAGTTGCAAAGGCTTTCAATGCGGTTTCGACATTATTCATAAAGCGGCCGAAGCCTGAATCGTCACAGTCTTTCGTACCCGCCACTATGGTAAAGTGGGCGGCTTCGACTAAGTTATCGGCATCCCAGCGGCGGATCACTTGCTGCTCGGTCGCATTTGGATCGAAACCTATCATCTGTACTTCGGCTTTACTGTCCAGCTTCTCAAACTTACTGTTACGCACCAGTGGCGTTAAGCCGTTAGCAATCATCGCGAGGCGAGTGAGTTGTTTATTGGCTGCGGCCTTGAGAAAGCTATCTTCAAGGTGTTGATATAACGGGGTAAAGTCAGTTGCCGATTCGGGCAATAGCCCCTGCTTGAGCTTGCGACTCAGGGGCAAACTGACAGTCACATAGGTGAGTGAGCTGGTATTTTCCGGTAACTCGCATTTTCTGGCCTTATACCTTGGGCCTATGGCGCGCAGTTTATAGCCGTAGGTTTCTTTATTTCCCTTGGCTTTTGCGAACAGATCATAGGATAAATGCTGATGATCACGGATCTTCACCTTAAGATCCTTCATCGGTAACTTAGGCATTAAGGCGTTGAGTAACTCCCGTACCTTAATATGAAAACTGGCGGAATTACTGCGGATATCTTCACCAGTGGCGAGGAACACTATGCGTAATTTACGGGCGCGGTAGTTTTCTTGGGAGAATAAATTTTGGGCTTCGTGATAGGCTGGATTGTAAAAAAATAGAATTTGTTCAGTGGTTTGGAAACAATAGGCTTCAGTATGGTAACGGACAACGGGCAGTTTATCGTTAGTGATCACGTGGACATTACGCAGATCGTGTTGTTCTGCCAAATTGAATATTAAACGGCTTAAGGTTTGATAACAGCTTTGATAATCGGGATATTGACTCAGTAACTCATCCGTCACCTTGATTTCGGCGGTGATGTATTGATTGGTTCGGGCTTCCTTGGGTATGTACACTTTTTGCTGATGGCTAAGGGACATATTGACTCCTTGTTGGGTTAACCATTTGCTAACACGAATTTTACTGTTTATCTATAGGGCTAATATTGCGTTAGAACACGTTTTTATCCGTTGGGCATTAGTTTAGCTAAGCAAGCTGTTTATTAGCTTAAAATTGCAGCTATTTTATTGAGTTAACGCTTTTTCAATCCAAGGTTGCATCCAGTTGGCGATTTTTGCCTGGGCTTTTTCGTTGGGATGAATGCCATCGCGCTGCATCAGCTCTGGATAGGGCGCGATATCCTGCATAAAGAAGGGAATCAACATTATATCCTGTGCTTTAGATATGTCTTGATACACTTGGGTGAACTTTTGGGTATAGCGAGGGCCATAGTTAGGCGGTACCATGATTTCGGTTAGCAGCACTTTTGCGCCGCTATCTTTGGCTAGGGTAATGATTTGGATTAGATTCTTCTCAAGTTGCGTAGGGGGGAAGCCACGTAAACCATCATTACCGCCCAGTTCAACGACCACAAGGTCGGGGGCGACGGAGTCGAGCAGTGCGGGCAAGCGCCGTAAACCGCCTGCAGTGGTTTCACCGCTCACTGAACCGTTAGTAAATTCATGTTCGGGCAGTTTTTCTTGCAGCAGTGCTACCCAGCCAGACTGTTCTGCCATGCCATAGCTTGCGCCTAAGCTATCGCCGAGGATCAGCACCCGGGCCGCGTGGGCCGGGGTGGCGACAAATACACTCAAGAGGGCGAAGGCCAAAATGTGCTTAGCCATTGATTTAACTCTTTGCGATTGATACCAGAACGATTTATACAAGAAGGATCCTATGTCTAACGTCATCTTAAAAAACAGTGCCATCAATGTGGTTAACCTCGAAAAATCAGTGATCACTCAGGAAGGAGTTCTCACTATCCTCAAGGGCATTAACTTAGATGTCAAGCAAGGTGAGAGTGTCGCCATTCTTGGCCCCTCGGGTTCGGGTAAATCCACTCTACTGGGATTGCTGGCGGCGCTTGATACACCAACATCTGGGGAGATTTGGCTCGATGGTGTGGCGTTATCACCGCTTAATGAAGAGCAAAAAGCTGCACTGCGTAAACAGAAGGTCAGCTTTATTTTTCAATCCTTTATGTTGGTAGATACCCTAACGGCACTCGAGAACGTGATGTTACCTGCCGAGCTTGCTGGCGTCAAAAATGCCAAGGACAAAGCGCAGGCTATGCTGGAGCGGGTCGGCTTATCCCACCGTTTAACCCATTTACCTAAGCAGCTTTCGGGCGGCGAGCAGCAAAGGGTGGCGATTGCCCGCGCTTTTATCTGTGAGCCTAAGGTGCTGTTTGCCGATGAACCCACGGGTAATTTAGATGGGGTTAACGGCCATAAAATTGCCGATATGTTGTTTGAACTCAATCAGGAAAGCCATACCACACTTATCCTTGTCACCCACGATCTGCAATTGGCTAAGCGTTGTCAGCGGCAACTGGTGATGGATAACGGCCATCTAGAAGAGAGCATTCAATCTTCATTTGATACTACGCCCTTAGCCACTGCCAAGGAGGCTTAATTATGGAGTTAAGTTTGGCATGGCGCCTATTTAAGCGCGAGTTACAGCAAGGGCAATTGTTATTGATTATCCTCGCTATTACGCTCGCAGTCTTGTCTGTGAGTGGCCTTGCGCGGGTGAGTGAACGTCTGCAAGTGGCGATTAATGGGCAAGCGACGCAGTTTATCGCCGCCGATCGGATTATCGATTCGCCAGTTAAAATTGATGCGGAAATTTTAGCCACCGCCGAGGATCTCGGGCTTAAGCATGTGACTAACATGCAATTTAATTCTATGGTGTATTCGGGAGATAAGTTTCAATTAGTCACAGTGCGTGCGGTTGAAGCGGGTTATCCACTCAAGGGCGACATTGAACTCACCAGCGGTAAAACCCAGGGGCTACCCCAAGCGGATGAGATCTGGTTTGAGACGCGCCTAGGTGGACTCTTAGGTTATCCCAAATCCATCGAGCTCGGTAACAGTGAGTTTGTGCTCAGTAATGAGATCAGTCGCTTACCCGATGCGGGCTTTAATCCCTTCGCCTCATCCCCCGTGGTCTTGATGCGGATAGAGGATGTGGCCAAAACTGGGGTGATCCAACCGGGCAGCCGGGTAACCTATCTGTATCAATTTACAGGGGATGAAGCCTCGCTTGCGACCTTTGAGCAAAGTGTTAAACCGCTATTAAATAGCTCACAGCGCTGGGTCGATGTGCAATCCGGTGACTCGCCCATCGCGGGTGCGGTTAAGCGAGCGGAGCGATTTTTGTTGCTCGCAAGTTTACTTGGTATAGCGCTAGCCTGCGCTGCAATCGGGATTGCCGCCCAACGTTATTGCCAGCGTCATTACGATGTGGTGGCCATGCTGAAAACCTTTGGCGCCTCGGCAAAGCAAATTCGGCTATTGTTTGGGATGCATTTGCTATTGGTGACCTTACTCGGCATTGGTTTGGGCCTGCTGGGTGGTGCACTGCTCGATTTTAGTATTAGTCATCTTTTACCCGCTGAAATTGCCGCCTATTCACCGCCGCTCACTCGGCCATTGTTGCTCGGTATTGGCACAGGGCTTATCAGCGCCTTTATGTTTTCAGCCTATCCGTTGCTGCGATTATTGGCGATCCCACCGCTACGGGTGCTACAGCGTCAGTTAGAAGGGTTACAGCTTGGCATGTGGCTGCATTTCTTACTGAGCTTAGGGGCGATGACGCTGCTGGGGTATTTGTATTCCCAAAGCTGGCCTTTGACCCTGACTGTCGTCAGTGCGGTATTGCTGCTCGGTGCGCTGTTAAGTGTGCTTGGGTTTGTGATGATACGTCTAGGCCACAGTGTTGGTATGAAAACCACCAACCCCTTGCAATTGGCACTGGCGGGGCTTAGGCGTCGTGCCCGTCAAAATGCGGTGCAATTGGTCGGCTTTAGTGCCGCCTTGGTATTGCTATTAACGATCCTCGCCCTAAGACAGGATCTGCTTAACGAGTGGCAAAAACAGCTGCCTGAAAATGCGCCTAATTACTTCCTCGTTAATATTGCCCCCGACGATGCTAAGCCCTTGAATGATTTTATGACGGCTAAGGGCATAGCGGCGACGGACATTTATCCTGTGATCCGCGGCCGGTTAACCCAAATTAACGGTGAAGCACTGATTTCAAACGAGCAGGCTGAGACGGGCGAGCGGGGCAGAGTGGGCATTTCACGGGAGCTTAATCTAACTTGGCGCAAAACCCTGCCCGCGAATAACGAGCTACTGGAAGGTCACTTTAATCAAGCCGCCGATGAAGTGTCGGTGGAGTCCGGCGTGGCGGAACGTTTAGGTATTGGTCTTGGCGATAAGCTGACTTATGTCATTGATAATCAGGAGCTCACAGTTAAAGTTGCCAGTATTCGCGCCGTGCATTGGGAAACGCTGCAGCCAAACTTTTTTATGATTTTTACCGAAGAGGCGCTCGCGCCCTTTGCCTATACCTCGATGGCGAGTTTTTATCTAAATGATCAGCAGCAAGCTAATGATGCTCAAGCAACAAACGATCAAGTAGCAAGTGGCCAAGCGATGAATGCCGATGGCACGCCTAAGGATGCGGTGATCCTGGCGCTTATTCAGCAATTCCCAACCATTTCTATCATAGATGTTGGTGCTATGGTGGGTCAGCTCAGGCAGATCATCGAGCAAGTGTCATTGTCACTGACCTTAGTGCTGGTGCTGGTATTATTCGCCAGTGCCTTAGTCTTGATCGCACAAACTGAGGCTGGCATGGCGACTCGGCAACGGGAATTAGCTGTGCTGCGCACCTTCGGCGCTTCGGGATGGCTATTGCGCAGTGCAACTGGGTTAGAGTTTGCCTTACTGGGCGCAATCGCGGGCGTGCTTGCCGTGATAGTCGCCGAATTTGCGCTCTATCTACTTAAGACTCAAGTATTTGAACTTAATGTGTATATGCACTGGCCTTGGTGGGGGATAGCCCCTGTTTCAGGCGCCTTGCTGGTGGCCTTACTCGGAGTTTGGCGTTGCCGCCAATTGCTCAATCAATCTTGCTCTGAGCTCTTAAAGGTGGGTAATTAGTTAAAGGTGGGCAGTTAGTGCTTGATTGCACTGGCTAACAATTGTTGAGGAGAAACTATGTTCAAAGGAATAACAACACTGCTTAAGGATAACCGCTCCTTTTTGCTGTTTATCGGCTTAATGTTAGTGTTTAGAAGCGCCGTGGCGGATTGGAATACTGTGCCAACGGGCTCTATGCTGCCGACTATCGTCGAGGGTGATCGTATTTTGGTGAATAAGATGGCCTACGATCTTAGGCTGCCCTTTACCCATATCGCCTTAGTGAAACTGGCGGATCCCGCCCGCGGAGATATAGTGGTGTTTGACTCGAAAAAGGCCGATAAAAAACTGATTAAGCGGGTGATCGCCCTGCCGGGTGATACTGTGATGATGCGGGATAATCGTTTGTATTTAAATGGTGAACCTTTGGATTATCGATCCCAAGCCCTGAGTGCCTATGCTCCGGCGGACGTCACCGAAATGCAGGAGGATTTGCTCGGTATGGCTCACAGTATTAGGCTTAATGCCGTTCCCTCAAATCTTGCTAATTTTGGGCCTGTCACTGTGCCGGATGCGCATTATCTGGCCTTAGGGGATAATCGAGATAATAGCGCCGACTCTCGGGTTATCGGTTTTGTCCCCCGGGATGAGATAGTCGGGCGTTCAAGTTCCGTCATTTTCTCCCTCGATTATGATGACCACTACTTACCCCGAGCCGAACGTTTAATGCGCGCGTTCTAACCTGAGTTATTTTCAGCTATAAAAAGGGCGCCGCAATGGGCGCCCCTTTTATGGCCAATGAGAAATGGCTACTTCATAAAGCTCAGATAACCCTGCAGGACTATTAAGTTAACTATGTCGATAAAGAAGGCCCCGACGATCGGCACGACCATAAAGGCTTGGGGCGAAGGCCCTGTTCGTGATACCAGCGCTCCCATATTCATCACCGCCGTTGGCGTCGCGCCCATACCAAAGCCGCAGTGGCCGCCAGTGATCACCGCCGCATCGTAATTACTGCCCATCACTTTAAATGTCACATAATAGGCAAAAACCGCCAACACCGCCGTTTGTACCAATAAGATCACTAGTAGTGGGATAGCTAAGTCAAAGATTTCCCATAACTTTAGGTTCATCAATGCCATGGAGAGGAAGAGTGACAGTGCGACAGTGCCTATCACATCGATACTCTCGGTATGGGGTTTATAGCCGCGGGTGAGCTCGGTGATATTGGCTATGAGTACGCCTAGAAATAGGGCATAGACAAAGTCCGGCATTTTTAACCAAGCAATACCCGATAACCCTACAAGTACTGTGAGCCATTTAGCGCCAGCAACACACAAGAGCAGCACAAAAAGGGTTTCTAATACGGTTTTAGCCGTGACCTGATCTTCTTCTAACTGGTCATAAGTGATTAACTGGGGATGCTCAGTATGGTGTTTGCGGCCAATACCATACTGCGACACAAGATGGTGTTTTCCGATCAGGCGCTGCGCGACCGGCCCACCAATAATGCCGCCCATCACTAGGCCAAAGGTTGCGGCTGCCATCGCAAATTCGAGGGTGTTAATACCATAATTTTCGGCAAAGGTTTGCGACCAAGCCACGCCCGTACCATGGCCGCCAGAGAGGGTGATTGAACCCGCAATGAGTCCCATAATAGGGTCTAAGCCCAATAGACTCGCTAAACTGACTCCAACGGCATTTTGGATAACGATGTAAAACGAGGCGACACCGAGGAAGATAAACACTTTCTTACCGCCACTGAGTAAAAGCTTATAGTTAGCGGATAATCCTATTGTGCTGAAAAACATCAACATTAAGATGTTTTGCAGCGATAGGCTGAAGCTGAGGCTGATATCTTGAATATGAAGGAAGGCAACCGCGGCGGCGATAACGAGTCCTCCAACTATGGGCTCGGGAATATTATATTGTCTAAAGACACGTACATGGCGGTTGATAGAGTGGCCGATAAACAGCACGAAAATAGCAATCAAGAACGACTCTAGCTCGCCAATGGTATAAGTGGTGTGCATGATAATTCCTTACAAACTGTCTTATGTGGGAATACCTCAGCGCTAACGTGAGCAGAGGGTGACCCATCTTGTTATTAAGTACCTGCTAATGCTGGATGTTAAGCGCCGATATTGAGGACAAGTCCCAGTCAATCCTAATGCTGATGTAGGATGAATAAGCGCGAATATGAACCGTAGTGGGTTAACAGATCCCTATCGTTAACGAGATAGCTCGTATTGGGGATCATTCTGGCGATCTTGTGGCCAGTTTGAGTCTTGCTCTGGTCGATATCAGTCGTTCGTATGAAGGCTCGATATAACCACTTTGGTAAGCAAGTTGCCGTGAGTTTAACAGAAAACGTCGTCTTAGTCGTTAAATTATCTTATAAATCATATTGTTGCGATAATGTTTTTCGGCTGTTATTTAAAGTGTTGCATCTACAGTTTGGGTGGAAGGGCCAATGTGAAGGGGCGATTAGCCCAATTTATGCCTTATTTTTTAAGTTATTAGTTTAAGTATCCCTTAGCGGATAGCGACGTTGATCGCCAAGGGGCTGCTATCTAGTTTACTTAATTTGCAACAATATTCGTTAATGCCGCTTCAAGTTCGCTGTATTTAAATGTAAAACCCGCTGCAAGTGCCCGTTTAGGGATAACAAATTGGCCCTCGGTCAGGAGCTCTGACATTTCCCCCATCGCGAGTCGCAGCGCCAGTGGTGGGGTTGTGAGCAGGGCTGGGCGGTTAAGTACTTTACCTAAGGTCTTGGCAAATTCACCGTTGCTCACGGGATTAGGTGCTGTCGCATTGAATATCCCCTGGCAATTTTCCTGGTTGAGTAGAAAGTCGATAAGTGCAATAACATCATCAATATGTATCCAGCTCATCCCTTGGCGACCATGTCCAATGGGGCCTCCGAGGCCGAGTTTGAAGGGGGGCAGCATTTTAGCAAGCGCGCCACCTTGGCCAAGCACGATTCCAATACGGATAATACAGACGCGGGTTTTATCCGATGCGGCGTCCTGGGCTAACTGTTCCCATGTGCTGCAAATCTCATGGCTGAACTCAATATGGGGCTGGCTAGTTTCATCTAAGGGGTGCTCGCCTTGGCGGCCATAAAAACCAATAGCAGAGCCACTGACCATCACCTTAGGTGGGTTTGTGCTTTGTTTTATCAGCTGACTCAGTCTTGCTGTGATATTCCAGCGGCTGGTGCAAATCACTTGTTTTTGACGTTTACTCCAGCGCTTAGCAACGATAGGTTCGCCCGCTAAGTTCACTACGGCATCGAAGTGATTTAAATCGTCAATATCATTGAGACTGGTAAGGTATTGGTGGTTAGCACCCAATGACTGTCGAGTCGTTGAGGGATGGCGTGACAGTATGGTTAATTGGTGCTCGCCAGCCAACAGGTTTACCAGTTGGCTGCCAATAAAGCCGCTTGCGCCAGTGATCAGTATATTCATGGAACCTCTCTTATCGGTTTAGCTCTGTGATATACCCAAGCTACTTGGATCCTGCATCTTCAGGTTGTCTGGGTATATATACCGAAATACGGCGTGAAGCGATCACTGAGTTTGGGTATTTTTAGTGGGATTATTTTTGATAGCACAGCTCCATAGAGACAGAATCGGCAAAGCGTAGGGCATGGGGTTTATCGATTTCGACACTGGCAAACTCCACCCAAGGATGTTCACTGGCGATGGCCAGCGTTTGGCTGGTGAGGTTTTCGAGTAATGAAAAACGGTTGTTCTCAATTAACTCTATAATTTTTTTGGTAATAGTGCGGTAATTGAGCGCATCTTCAACATTATCACTGTTACGGGCATGTTCGGCGCAATAATGGATGATGACATTGACTATCACATCCTGCCTATTTTGAATTTCATCTTCTTTGATACCGATAAAAGTGCGAAGTCTTAAGTTTTTAATGCGTATAATCGCGGTTTCTGGTTTCATAATGATAGTTTGCTATTTAAGTCTTAGGTGCATGAGATAATCATTTTTCTCGCGCTAGCCTAACAATTTTATCTAAGATCAAGAAGGATTTTTAATAAATGACGCGAGCTAATGCGCCCTCTGCAGCCTATCGCGGTTTTGCGGTAATGGCCTTTGTAGTGATTATTTTGGCCGGGATAAAGGCCGCGAGTCCAATCGTCGTCCCCTTTGTGCTATCGAGTTTTATTGCGGTGATCTGTAATCCTGCCATTGGCCAAATGACCAAATATCGGGTGCCTAAATGGTTAGCCGTGATCCTGCTGATGTGCTTTATTGTGTTGATGGGGCTGTGGTTAGCTTCCCTTGTGGGCAGTTCAATCAATGAGTTTTCCAAGCAACTGCCTTATTACCGCGTGCAGTTAGTCGAGCAATTTGCCTGGATATTAAGTAAGTTACATGCCTTAAATATCCAGATATCTAAGGATCAGTTTTTAGCCTATTTCGACCCTGGCATGGCTTTGTCTATGACCACCAATATGCTCTCTGGTGTGGGCAATGTGATGGCCAACTTATTCCTGATCATTCTCACCATAGTCTTTATGTTGTTCGAAGCGCAGTCGTTACCGAAAAAACTGCACTTGGCATTGGATGATCCCGACATGCGGTTGCAGCAGATTGACCGCTTCTTGCAGTCGGTGAATCAATATATGGTGATCAAGACCTTAGTCAGTCTCGCTACGGGGATCATAGTGGGCATAGGGTTAACCTTTATCGGGGTGGACTATGCGCTGTTATGGGCTGTTATCGCCTTTTTATTCAATTATATCCCTAACATAGGTTCAATTATTGCGGCTATTCCTGCCGTTTTGTTGGCCTTTGTCCAATTGGGCCCCGCGGCGGCGGGTGGCACAGCCCTTTTGTATCTGGGGGCCAATATGGTGATGGGCAATGTGGTCGAGCCTAAGTTTATGGGGCGTGGCCTAGGGCTTTCCACATTAGTGGTCTTTCTATCGTTAATTTTTTGGGGCTGGCTACTTGGATCTGTGGGTATGCTGCTTTCAGTGCCATTGACTATGGTGGTCAAAATTGCCCTAGAATCGAGTAAGAGTGGCGGCTGGTTAGCCATCCTATTATCGGATGATGTGGACGATAAGCTCGCGCTTAACCCTGATACAGCCAATTCGGTTGGCGAAAACGCCGACACCCATTCAACAGAGATTAAGTAGTAGATAATGCAAAGTTTTATACAAGCACTGGCGTCAATTGAGCTAGGTGAAGATGCAGTGCGGCTATTCCATGGTCGCGGTGGACATTATGTCGGCAGTGAACATTTGTGTTTGGATTGGTTTGCACCAGTATTGTTATTAACCAGTTTTACGCCACTGGAAGAGGCGGATTTATCGGTTTGTCATCAAGCCATTGCAGCGCGTTGGCAAGCGCTGCATCCTTCAACTCCGTTAAACCTTGTGTACCAGTACCGCAGTGCCGGCGAAACATTTTGCCAATTGCTGGAGGGGGAAGTGCCCGAACCCCATGTGGTGAGTGAGAATGGAGCCCGTTTTCAAGTGCATTTGATGCGTGGCCAGAATCACGGATTATTCCTCGACATGGCTAATGGCCGCCAATGGGTGAGGGAGAATGCGCGCCATAAAAAAGTGCTGAATCTATTTGCCTATACCTGTGGTTTTTCCGTTGCGGCGCTACAAGGTGGTGCCGATGAAGTGGTTAATATGGATATGAGCAAAGGGGCGCTGGCGATCGGTAAGCAAAATCATTTGCTCAACGGTTTCAGTGCTGGAGCACGTTTTCTGGGCCACGATATCTTTAAGTCATGGGGAAAGCTGAAAAAACTCGGCCCCTATGGGATTATCGTTGCCGATCCTCCTAGTAATCAGAAGGGCAGTTTTGTGGCGACCAAGGATTATGTGCGTCTTATTCGTCGGTTACCCGAGTTACTTGCCGATAATGGTGAAGTGCTGCTTTGCTTAAATGCCCCTGAACTCGATACTCATTTCCTGCGCCAGCAGGTGGAAGAGGCCGCACCAGCCCTAGAATATATCGAAAGACTGGCCAATCCCACTGCATTTATCGATGTGTCCGAGGAGAAATCATTGAAAGTGTTACGCTATCGATTAAAGGGATAATGTGATTGAACACGGCTTAATGCCGCTACACCTAAAGGCCAGTCTCACTGGCCTTTGTTATAAGTAGCAAAAGATGGGGTTTGGCACGTCATCTACTTAGCTAGGTATTCGCTTAGTACTAATTCTTTAGTGCTTAGTAGCTTAGCCGCTCCGATAACAGTGACTGGCCAAAGGTTTCAATCACTTGACTCACCTGATTTTGGTCTAGATGTTTTAGTGCTGAAATTTCATCATAAAGCCTATCCTGAACATCCAATGGGATATTCATATGCTCCATAAACATACGGATCCCTAATACATCACCGTGGCTAAATAATGTCGTTAGCTTAGTGGCTTCAAGTTCAATGAGAGCGTTCATATCTGCCTCCTACTCGCATCACTACTTAATTGATAGCAGCTAGCGCACGTTTTCCCAAGATTCTTTATTTGTAAGCCAGCGCTGTTAATAGCGTAAATGCATATTGAGCGGGGAATGATCTGAAAGACTTTCATTATTCAATTCTTAATCTTGACTTGAAATGTCGCCGCAGAGTGTTTTTATCTACTTTTTAAAAACGAAACTGAAAGTTTTCTGTAATTCCGTGTTGGGCTTTGATATACTCGCGGCCACGGAAATCCCTTTCCCCACGGGCAAAATGTCAGCATAGAACGGCATGCCTTTGTGACCTTACAAAATCGAGCAGGAGTTGTTATGGAAGTTCATGAATACGAAAATGCTTATTACCAAGTAAAAGACGATGTACTGACGTCTTTACCTGCTGAAAGCGAAGAAGAAGTGATCCAAGCTTAATTTGAATGTTAGCTTGACGGTAATTATGAGTCAGAAATAACAAAACAAGCATATTGAAATAGCAACCCTAGGGTTGCTATTTTTTTATCGGTACTGAATTAGCCCTGTGAATGTGCGGGGTATGACTAGTTTGTCCCCTTGACCCACGAGGGTAGGCCTTAGCCATTGACTTTGCGTTTTTCGGGCATGATCTCAACAATAATCCACTGATTGCCAATTTTATGCAGGCGAATCGATCTGTCGTCTATCCAAGGCTGACCACCTTTAAGCCCCTTCATTTTAATCACGACAATAACGTCTTTAGTGAATTTACGGAAAAAGTCGATATCAATATCGTCAATCTCCATCTCGACATTGGTCATAGAGAGGCTGAGCATATTACGCTGCACCGCCGCTGCAATATAGTAATGGGTGAGCACTTCTTTAAGTGGGTCATTAACGTATTGCTTCGCTTTCTCGACATCACGATCGACATAAATCGCGCGAAAAAAACCAAGACTGACTTCTTCAGGGGTAAGTGTAGGCTTATCCTTATCGCTGGGATCGCCACAACCAAACAGAAATAGTAAACAGAGAAGGAATAGGATTCGCATAGCGTTTAGTTATCGGAATTTGTTGTTAAGTATCGCGATTTTAGCGCCCATGTTCAAGTTTTGTAATAATTTAGCCGTGGATGAAAAATGGGTTGACTTAAGGGAGAACACTGTGGCATATACTAAAGGATAAGCTCAAAAGGTTATCCACAGAATCTGTGGAAAAGTATGTTGAAGACTTTAGTGATACTTTGTAAGTCACTGATATTGTCTTGCTTTACCTGCTGGTTAAAAAATGCCGTTTTTCTATTTCCCGCTTAAATTCCTATTTCCTTGTGGATATTTTCCTCGAATGACCAACTCTATTCACAATGCTTAATGGCATTTAACAGCGATTTGCTTCGTTAAAGGAGTGTTCCTTAGTTTTTCCTTCTGTCCTATTTGCGCCGTACGCTGCCAAGGTTTATTTAAAAAGCCCATACAAAAAAGCACCGACAGTTGTCGGTGCTTTTTAGGTTAATAAACGTTCAAATTACCTATTAGCCTTTAGTGGCATCATTTTGCGAAGCTTGGATTGCCGTTAATGCTATGGTGTAGACGATATCATCGACTAACGCGCCGCGGGATAAGTCATTCACAGGCTTACGCATTCCCTGCAGCATAGGGCCGATACTGATGAGGTCGGCGCTTCGCTGTACGGCTTTGTATGTGGTGTTACCCGTATTGAGATCTGGGAACACGAATACCGTTGCTTGACCCGCGACAGGGCTATTAGGCGCCTTAGAGCGGGCAACGTTTGGCATAACTGCCGCATCGTATTGTAATGGACCATCGATGATCAGATCTGGGCGTTTTTCCTTGGCGATGCGAGTCGCTTCACGCACTTTATCTACATCTGAACCCGTACCAGAATTCCCCGTTGAGTAGCTGATCATCGCCACTCTTGGCTCGATACCAAAGGCTTTTGCAGACTCCGCCGATTGAATGGCGATATCAGCCAACTGCTCGGCATTGGGATCTGGGTTAATGGCGCAGTCACCGTAAACTAACACTTGGTCTGGCATCAACATAAAGAAAATAGATGAAACTAAGCTTGAACCCGGTGCGGTTTTGATTAATTGCAGCGGCGGACGAATCGTATTGGCCGTGGTGTTAACGGCGCCAGAGACAATACCGTCGACTTCATTTTGCGCCAGCATCATAGTGCCGAGCACCATGTTGTCTTCTAACTGTTCTTTGGCAACGACTTCGGTCAAACCTTTGCTACGACGCAGATCTAACATAGGTTCGACGTAACGATCACGCACTTCTTCGGGATCGATAATGACCACGCCTTCGCCAAGCACGACATCTTGCTGCGCCGCGATACGCAGGATTTCCTCTTTTTTACCTAAGAGTACGCAGCGCGCGATACCGCGCTCGGCACAAATGGCCGCCGCTTTGATGGTACGGGGCTCATCACCCTCTGGTAGCACCACAGTCTTGTGGGCGGCGCGCGCCAGTTCGGTTAACTTGTAACGGAAGGCGGGTGGTGATAAGCGATGTTCGCGTGGTGAATTTTTGGTAACGCTTTCAATCCAGGTTTGGTCGATGTGGCTTGCCACATAATCCTGCACTAAATCGATACGCACAGCGTCATCGACGGGCACTTCATGGTCGAAACGTTGGATATTAAGCGAGGTCTGCCAAGTGTTTGTATCAATTAAAAATACAGGTAGACCAGTCTCAAAGGCTTGCTCACAAAGCTTGAGGATTTCTGGCTCTGGCTCGTAGCTCCCCGTCAGTAGAAGGGCACCGATTTTCACCCCGTTCATGGCGGCGAGACAGGCTGATACGATCACATCCGAGCGGTCGCCCGAGGTCACCAGCAGGGAGTCCGTTTTAATATGGTTAACCATATTGGGGATACTGCGCGCGCAGAAGGTCACTTTACGTAGACGGCGGGTGTGCATTTCACCGGCATTTAGAATACGTGCGCGTAAATGCTTGGCAAGATCTGAGGCTCGGGGTGCGACTAAATCGAGATTGTAGGGCACGCTGCCTAAGATCCGCAGTGGGCTCTTACCCGGAAGCTGGAACATACTGGCCGCATCGGAACGCTGAACACCATGGTGATCAAACACTTCCGATAAATCGGGGCGTGCGCGACCTTCATCGTCCACTGGCGCGCCAATTTTGTTGATCACTGCGCCAATTAGACGTTTGTTCTTTTTGCCACCCCAAGAGTTATAGGCGATTTCGAGGCGATTCATTAGGCCTGTAGGGGTGTCGCTGCCCGGTGTGGCGATAAAAATCACATCCGCATCCATGGCTTTAGCGATGGCGTAGTTCACATCGTCGGCGAAGGGATGATTACGGGTTGGGACTAAACCTTCGACTATAAGGGTTTCAGTATTGCTGGCACATTCCGCAGTACGGGCAATGATTTGTTCCATCAAGACATCGGTTTGATCGGCACGAATTAAGGCTTCCGCATGGGCCATATCGAAGGGCTCTAACGGATTAACAGTGGGGGATTTGCTTAAAATGGTGGTCGAGCGTTCTGGACCATTATCATTCGGACGAAGTTGGGAAATAGGTTTAAAGAATTGTACTTTAACCCCATGACGCTCTAAGGCTCGCACCATCCCAAGGCTTAAGGAGGTCAGGCCAACACCTGTGCCTATGGGAATTAACATAATATTTCGGGACATAAAAACCTCTAAGTTCGATGGTTTTTGGCAGATCACTATCTGCGAGATTGCTTGTAAATGTATTAACTATAGGTCGCTAACAATAAAGCCGTTTGGGTGAGCAAACGGCTTAGGTCATCTTATTATTTGGTGATAAGTTGGATGGAGTCTTCGGCGATAACCCACTCTTCATTGGTTGGGATCACCATGGCCACAGTGCTGTTATCCTGGGTGATGATGCCTTTTTTACCGAAACGAGCCGCTTTGTTGCGCTCACTATCAACATGGAAATTGAAGATTTCCAGCATGTTGAGCACTTTTTCACGAATGAGTTCTGAGTTTTCACCAATGCCGCCAGTGAAGACGATTGCATCTAAACGGCCGAGCGGCACAGTGTAAGAGGCGATGTACTTAGCTAAGCGGTAGCAGAAGATTTCTAGGGCTAATGTCGCGCCTTTATGGCCATCGGCATAACCTTCTTCGATGCCGCGGCAATCGTTAGTCAGTTCAGAAATACCCAGTAAACCACTTTGCTTGTTCATCAGGTTGTTCACTTCTTCTAGGGTGTAAC
The DNA here is from genome assembly GCF_016406305.1 of Shewanella putrefaciens. Classification (NCBI taxonomy): domain Bacteria; kingdom Pseudomonadati; phylum Pseudomonadota; class Gammaproteobacteria; order Alteromonadales; family Shewanellaceae; genus Shewanella; species Shewanella putrefaciens. The sequence goes on along the minus strand of NZ_CP066369.1, from coordinate 2,781,593 downwards.
CTAATTGATGAACTAAGTGGTAAATAATAGAGGGATCGATATCGCCACAGCGCGTGCCCATGACTAAGCCTTCGAGTGGTGTTAACCCCATTGAAGTATCGACACTTTTGCCGCCTTTTACCGCGGTGACAGAGGCGCCATTACCTAAATGGGCGCAGATCACATTGGTTTCGGCTAAGGGTTTGTTGAGCATTTTCGCAGCTTCACGGCTCACGAATAAATGGCTAGTGCCATGCATGCCGTAACGGCGGATCCCATGCTCACGGTATAACTTGTATGGCAGGGCATAAACGTAGGCACGCTCCGGCATACTTTGGTGGAATGCGGTATCAAATACTGCCACTTGGGGAAGTTTAGGGAAAGAAGCAATCGCCGCGCGAATACCGATAAGATGAGCAGGATTATGCAGTGGCGCGAGGGATGAACACTCTTCAATACCCTTAATGACATGCTCGTCGATAATCACTGAACGAGTGAACTTTTCACCACCGTGCACGATACGATGACCAACGGCTTGAATTTGTGCGGCTAGCTCTGGCTGGCCTGCAAGAATTTTATTAACAATAAATTCAACGGCTTCACGGTGCGCGGTGAATGCACCTAGGGCTGCTTCATGCTTTTCGCCGTTAATTTTCCATTTAATGCGTGAATCTTCTAAGCCAAAACACTCGGCTAGGCCAGAGATCTGATCGTCACCTGTTTGCGCGTCAATGATGGCAAATTTGAGTGATGAACTACCGCAATTGAGTACTAAAACCAGTTTATTAGACATGTGTAAACCTTTTGCCATTGTGTTTAATTTAACGATTCAAAAATCTCGGAATTCACTAGTATTTGCCGTCACAGTCTTGGGGCGAAGTGCCAGATTGTGCTATGGTAAAAGCAGTGTTCCATTGTAGTAGGTGTCTAAAATTGAGTATTAATATTCTCAAAACCTTAGGGGACGGTCGTCGCTATATGAAGACGTGGCCTATGGTTAGACAACTGGGTTTGTATTTTCCTGAGTATCGGGTAGTGCGCGCCACTCAGCTTGCCATTCTGGTGATGCCAGTGCTGGCGGTTTTTGCGAGTGTGAGCCAGTTATATCTTCACGGCTGGGCATTTTTGCCCCAAGCTATCACTATCGCGTTATTCTTTTTTAGCCTGCCTATACAGGGTTTATTGTGGTTAGGTTGGCGTGCGCGCCATCCATTACCTTTATCGCTATTCGACTGGAGTAATCAGTTGAGTGCGAAATTGTCTTCCATGGGCATTCATTGCCATACCTTAGGCGCTAAAGCCTGTTACCTCGATATGGCGCTTATCTTAAAAATAGCCTTTGAACGCTTAGATGCCAGTTATTGGGAAGAACTCTAGTGATTGTTTGTGTCACTAATAAACCGCGTTTATCCCTTGCTGAGCAAAAACGGCTTTGATTTTTTCCATGGTCTCCCGGCTCGGTGGTGATACGCCGTCGAGCTGATAGGTTTCTCCCATGGCTTCCCATTTGTGTTTACCTAGCTCGTGGTAGGGCAGTAATTCTACCTTTTCAACGTTTTTCATGGGCTTGATAAACTCGGCTAGCTGTAATGCCGATGCTTCATCATCGGTAAATCCGCCCACCACCACATAACGTATCCACGTTGCTTGGTTGCGCTCTGCCAGATACTGCGCAAACTGCAGGGTTCTGTGATTACTGACCTTAGTTAACTCTATATGCTTGTCGTCATTCATTTGCTTGATATCGAGCAGGACTAAATCGGTATGGTCCAGTAACTCGTCGATGATGGGCGTGTACTTACGCACAAAACCATTGGTATCTAAGCAAGTATGAATGCCTTCTTTTTTACAGGCTTTAAATAATTCGGCGACGAATTCGGCCTGTAAAATGGCTTCGCCACCACTGGCGGTGACGCCGCCATTACTGGCATCGAGGAAGGGGCGATAGCTGATGATTTGACTCATTAACTCTTCGACCTGCACTTCTTTGCCACCATCAAGATCCCAAGTGTCACGGTTATGGCAATATTGGCAGCGCATTAAGCAGCCCTGCATAAAGGCGATAAACCGTATGCCTGGACCATCTACTGTGCCAAAGGATTCCACTGAGTGGATCCGACCGGTAACTGCCATTGTGACTCCTGTTTAAATAAGTGAGGCTGTAGCACATTGTACTACAGCCTTAACTAATTTAGCTTACAGACCTTTTGTGAATGTACGCGTGATCACGTCTTGTTGCTGTTCTGGGGTCAGTGAGTTAAAGCGCACTGCGTAGCCAGAAACACGGATGGTCAGTTGTGGATACTTGTCTGGGTTAACCACGGCATCCTCAAGCATTTCACGGTTCATCACGTTGACGTTCAAGTGTTGGCCACCTTCATGTCCTTCGTTATGGGCAAAATAACCGTCCATCAATGCCGCTAAGTTAGTGCGACGACCATCTTCATCTTTACCCAGCGCATTTGGCACGATAGAGAAAGTATAAGAGATACCGTCCTGTGCGTGGGCAAAAGGCAGTTTAGCCACTGAGGTTAAAGAAGCGATTGCGCCTTTTTCATCGCGGCCATGCATAGGGTTTGCACCCGGTGCAAACGGTGCACCTGAACGACGACCGTCTGGTGTGTTACCGGTTTTCTTACCATAAACCACGTTTGAGGTGATGGTCAGAATTGACTGCGTTGGGATCGCATTGCGGTACATTTTACGGTCGCGAATTTTCGCCATAAAACGTTCAACTAAGTCACAGGCGATATCGTCAACACGTGGGTCGTTGTTACCAAATTTTGGATAGTCACCGCTGATCTCGAAATCAACTGCAATGCCATTTTCATCACGCACAGGTTTGACTGTGGCAAATTTGATGGCTGACAGTGAGTCGGCTGCGATAGACAGACCTGCAATACCACAGGCCATAGTACGACGCACGTCTCTGTCGTGCAGCGCCATGAGGGCCGCTTCGTAGGAGTACTTGTCGTGCATGTAGTGGATTGAGTTCAGTGCTGTGACATATTGGGTCGCTAACCAATCCATTAAACCGTCTAAGCGATTCATCACATCGTCAAAGTTGAGCACTTCGTCTGTGATCATGTCTGCTTTAGGGGCAATCTGGATTTTCAGTTTTTCGTCTACGCCGCCGTTAATCGCATACAGCATGGTTTTAGCGAGGTTGGCGCGGGCACCGAAGAACTGCATGTGTTTACCCACAACCATTGGGCTCACACAACAGGCGATTGCATAGTCATCAGATTGGAAATCTGGGCGCATTAAGTCATCGTTTTCGTATTGGATTGAGCTAGTGTCGATAGACACTTTGGCACAATATTTTTTGAAACCGATGGGCAGTTTATCTGACCACAATACTGTGATGTTTGGCTCTGGGCTTGGGCCCATAGTGTAAAGGGTGTTCAAGAAACGGAAGCTTGATTTGGTCACTAAGGTGCGGCCATCTAAGCCCATACCGCCGATAGATTCGGTTGCCCAAATTGGGTCGCCTGAGAACAATTCATCGTATTCAGGGGTACGTAGGAAGCGCACCATACGTAGTTTCATCACGAAATGGTCAATCATCTCCTGGGCTTGTTGCTCAGTTAAGGTGCCATTTTTCAGATCGCGTTCAATATAGATGTCGAGGAATGAAGAGGTACGGCCTAAAGACATGGCAGCGCCGTTTTGGCTCTTCACTGCGGCTAAGTAACCGAAGTAAGTCCATTGGATCGCTTCTTTTGCGTTAGTCGCTGGGCGAGAAATATCGAAACCGTATTTAGCGGCCATTTTCTTCATCTGGCCCAATGCACGGTGCTGCTCGGCAATTTCTTCGCGTAACTGGATAACGTTGGATAACTCTTCACCCGCTTCAAACTGCGCCTGCAGTGAGCTAAATTGGGCAAATTTATCTTTCATCAGGTAATCGATACCGTAGAGAGCAACGCGGCGATAGTCACCAATGATACGACCACGGCCATAGGCATCGGGTAAACCGGTTAATACGCCTGATTTACGGCAAGCCATAATTTCTGGCGTGTAAACATCGAATACACCTTGGTTATGGGTTTTACGCAGTTCTGAATAGATGTATTTAACATCTTCATCCAGTACGCGATCGTAGGCGGCGCAGGAGCTTTCCACCATACGAATACCACCGTTAGGCAACATAGCGCGTTTGAGCGGCGCATCTGTTTGCAAACCAACGATAGTTTCTAATTCTTTATTGATATAGCCAGCGTCATGGGAGGTGATGGTGGAAACCATCTTAGTATCGAAATCAACAGGAGCGTGGGTGCGGTTTTCCTGTTTAATGCCTTCCATTACCTTGTCCCACAATTTTGTGGTCGCTTCGGTGGCACCGGCTAGAAATGATTCGTCGCCTTCATAGGGAGCGTAGTTTTGTTGGATAAAGTCACGCACATTGACTTCGGATTTCCAATCACCAGGAGTAAAACCTTCCCACGCGTTGGCAAACAGTTCAGTTTTGTCGGTCATCGTACTAATACCTTCTAGTTGAGATAAAGGTTATTGGCATTAATGACTCGGTAAAGTGAGTCAAAGCCAATAGCTAATTCCTGAATAAAGCTCCCTTCATGATGACGCCCTATGATGGGAACTGTGTTTTGAAGTGAGACACTTCAAAAATGCTGCTTATTGATATCCGATAAGAGGGCAAATGTTCGCGTAGTTCGATTATCGGCTATACGTAAAACATTAATTAAATTGGTAAGACCAATTGTCCATAAAAATATTAGCATAGCTCTTGCTTATCCGCACCCTTATCAGGTCAGTTTGCCAATATTTAATGCCAAATTTGTTACCCATGTAGCATTTATCCCCTTAAGTTTCGATTGCCTCGCATCAAATTGTCGGTTAATGCAAAGTAACAAATAGGGCAAAATCACTAAACAATTTAATTGATACGGGAGCACACCAGTTTATAACGCCTAAGCTTTAATGCTTTTTCGTGTCGGTGTCATGCTAAGTATAAGGGTACATAGTCAATGGGCTTTGTTACAAAAAACCATATAATTCAAGCCATTTGACTATGTATCATTGATATTGAAGTCAGTTATCAAGTGGAGAGCCAATCAAAGTCGGCTCTCCACCCATAGGATTATAGAAACGCTGGTATGCCTTCTATCATCCCAACTGCAAGCATAGCGGCAAGACAAATCACAAATGCCAGTCCTGGAATAACGATACGGTCGGCAAATGACAATGTCTTTGGACGCTCTTTATCGCCGATAAGGCCATTGTTATCTAATAACATTGTGAGTGCCCACGCCAATACGGGATTGGCGACGAAAGAGGCAAAAATACAGATCCCCGCAGCTTGGCTACTGAGGTTGTCTTTCACCATTTGTAGGCCCGCTTCTAGCAGGGGTAAAAACACTCCCACTAATAGGGCGATAGACATCACTGGGCGCCATACGGTTACATCCATTGGATAGCCAATGATGGCCACAATGATACATAGGCTACCAAGTAAAATGGCCCCTGCAGGAATCGGACGTTTGGCGATGGCTGCTGGGATCATATAAGTGCCCCATGAAGAGGTAATGTTACCTCCACCCACTGCGGTCCCTACCATTTGGCGTAGTGAGCAAGTTGTCATAGTGTCATCGACATCCATTAACACTTTTTCAGCGCCTTTAGGGTAATTCAGTTCTTGGAAAATACGGTGACCTAAAAAGTCAGGCGACCACATGGCAACCGCTAGGATGGCAAAGGGCAGCGAAGCGATAAAATGTGCCGTATTAGGTAAACCTAACTGCCATCCGTGTTCGGTAGAGCCCCACCAATACACAGGGTTTAGATTAGGGATCCCTGGTTCGGTAACAAATTTAAGGTCAAGGCCTGCTCCTAAACCAAAAGCTAAGGCAATTGCCGTGATTGAGCACAGTGGAATGGCAAGCCAACGTTTACCTACTTTTGCGAGGTAAGCATATAAAATGACATTGACCAGCAGGATAGCAAACGCGACATAACCTAATGAATAATCAAGGCTATGTTTTGCCTGTAGGCCGGTAGACCATTCGAAGAGTGAGCCGATTTGACTTTTAGCGCCCATAAAACCGAGGAAGACTAATAATCCTCCCGCCACCCCACTACTTGTCAGGTTAACGAGCCGTGATCCTCCCTTAAAGTAACTGAGAATTAAGCCGAAAACACCAATCAAGATAGCCAGAGCAAGGGGATGCGCACCCGCTAAAGCGATGGCGCCAATCAAGGGGATCATCGGGCCATGGTTACCACCTAAGTTGGCGCGAGGATTGATAAAACCTGAGCTAATGATACAAAAGAGTAAAGCGGGGATAAGCATTTCAACACGTACAACTTGGATGGCGAACTCTGCGCCTAAGTTGATGTGTTCCCAACGCTCAGTGAGTCCCGCCGCCCATGCGGCCATCACCGCTGAATACATCACAGTGATCCCTATGGTTCCTGCGAGCGCAGGGACGAGGTCTTCCCATTCAAAACGAAAATCACGACCCGGTAAATTTAATCCCCAGCGTCTGGGTTTCATGATTTTAAGTTCATGCTCTAAATAGGCTTCGCGAGAGACAAACTGAGAAGCTGGACGGTGCAGCTCTCTGTAGGTGCGCTCTGGGGCTTCACTTTCTGCTTTATTGACTGTTTCAGACATAGTTTCTCATTCTCCGAAAAGAACATTGTGATTCATCATTTGATGAAAACTGAGCGTGTTTCATGGTGTCGACAAAGACCTTTCCTGCATGCTCGCAAGTGAGGCATCGTCACTTTTTTATCGTCGATGTGGACAAAAAGTGTTGCACACTGTCCCCATAGTATCGAATTTTATTTTCTCTAAATTGGTAAGACCAATTTACCTCATAAATATTAACATAGGAGTTCACTCCCATCACTAGGTATCAATAAATCTGAAATAGCTGTTTTAGTGAATTGGGAGGCACTTAACAACTTAGGTGGGCGAATAAGAAAAGTTGACGCTTAGGCACGCATATTGCGTTACCTATTGATCACATTTGCGAGCCATTCTGTGTTGTTGTCCTGCGAAACGGTGCGAAAACGAGAGTTGTTTTAAAAAGTGACATTTTAATGTGTGCTGGATCGCTATGTTTGCTGGGATAAGTGTGAGGTATCACTCAGGCCGCAAGCCCGATTGTAAAGGGCTTAGGTTTATCAGTTGGGTTGATATTGGGCTGACATTAAACGTGTTGCCTTGCCAATGATCCCTCTTTAGACATTGAGCAAGATAAGTCGTTATAGGTTCATCCACCTTTACCCTGAGCATTATTCAACATGACTTTGCAGTCCTTCGTTTTGATGTTGGTTTTAAATCGTTTTAAAACAAATGCTTAGTCTTGTTGTTGGTTTTTGGTTGCATTGTTAACATCTGCTTTTTCGGCATAAACCACAATCAAGAATTTTGATAGTTGCCATCATTATTATCCAATTTTATTGAGTAAATCTTCAGCGTATTGTTTGAGTGAATAATTCACAGAGCAATGAAATTACTGGAGAAACTTATGTTGTGTACCGGATTTTTTAAGCAATTACTCAATGTCGGGGCGCGATGACATGAAAGCATCACACTATGATGCTCGCATGGGGGCACCACAGCACTTGAGCTCACAGCACTTAAGCTCACAGCAGGTAAGCTCAGCATCAGTAACAGCTCATGGCCAACACGCAAAGAGCGACGCAGATAGGCCGAGTCTCTATCAACATGCTGAACACTATGGCCAGAGTAAGGTTGTTAAATCGGCGTGGCAATCTTTTGGGCTGGCCGCATTTGCCGGTGCCTTTATTGCTTTGGCCTTCGTGTTCTATATCACGGTAACCACGGGTGCCGCGGGAAGTGCGTGGGGGTTAGTACGTTTAGCGGGGGGATTGGCATTTAGCTTAGGGTTAATGCTGGTGGTGATCTGTGGCGGGGAGCTTTTTACGAGCACAGTGCTGAGTTCAGTCGCTTGGGCGCAGAAGCGGGTCACAAGTAAGCAGTTAGCCATGTGTTGGGGGCGGGTGTATTTAGGTAACTTGCTCGGGGCTATGTTGATGTTGCTGTTGATTATGTCAGCCCGCATGTATCAGCTCGATGGGGGATTATGGGGGCTTAATGCCTTAACGATTGCCCAGCATAAATTACACCATAGTTGGTTGCAGGCATTTAGCTTAGGCATCCTCTGTAACATGCTGGTGTGCTTAGGGGTATGGATGACCTTTGCCAGTCGTGATGCCTTAACTAAAGCAATTTTATTGATGTTACCCGTGGCCATGTTTGTCAGTAGTGGCTTTGAACACAGTATTGCTAACTTGTTTATGGTGCCTTTAGGCATCGCTATTCACACCTTTGCTGAATCGACATTTTTCACTTCGATTGGTGTAGAAGCCTCTCAATTCAATGATTTAACTGCCGGTCACTTTATTTTCAATAATCTTATACCTGTCACCCTTGGCAATATTGTTGGCGGTGGAATTTTGGTGGGATTGGGTTACTGGTGGATTGAACAAGCGAAAGGAGCACCCCCCAAAAATATTCAGCATTCTCAGCCTAAGTTAACCCTTGTTAATCCCCTGACTCCACCTGCAATGACTTGCCCTGTGCCATGTTCGGCTATGTCGGCCCAGTGTCAGCCAGCCAATGCCTTTGAGCCTTATATTCAAACTGTATCAACCGGAGAACAACCTATTATGTTAAATGCAAAAGTGGCTTCAAAACCTATCCCTAAGATGCGTGTAAGTGATGTGATGGACCCAGCGCCTATCACTCTGAATGCCGATCAGTCTGTGTATTTTGGATTGAAGGTGTTGAGTGAGGCCCACGCCCGTTGTGCACCTGTTGTCGATAACCAAAATGCGCTAGTGGGATTTATTTCACAACAGGATTTACTGCGTAGTCTGTGGGCACAGGAATTTACCCGGGGTGTCCCCGATAAAGTCGGTGACTTAATGCAAACCGAGGTATTGACTGTATCTCCTAAGGATCCCCTCGATGCTTTAATTGAGCTGATGGTTGTCGATCGGCAGAAATTATTCCCAGTGACAGACACGGGATTGATGCTCGCAAGCAGCTATCAAAGCTACGAGGAGCGATTACGCCATGCATCCTCTAGCCGACCTAGTGCATATCCTGTGATAGAACAAGGCCAGTTATGCGGCATGATAAACCGAGAGCAAATCGCTAAAGTGGTGTGTGAGGCATTTTATGACTAACTGATAGTTCCTAATTATGCTAGATCGCAGGATATCGCACGCAGGTACGCCATTAACTCTTCCCTGAGGGCTCCACCGCGCCATCCCTGGCGCAGAGGGCCTGCTTACCGATATCCTGCTCGCCCTATAAAGTGAGTTACAATTTGAAACGGCTAATAAACTAATGTGTAGTACCAATCCTGGCATTGTTATGGCAATGCCAGGATATTGGGTTTTAACGCTTAATCAGCGTTTGTCTGTGCCTGATTAAGCGTCTCGCTTCCGTTATGACGCAGTCCCGTAAAGGGTTTTCACCCGCATCGGTTCGCCATATAAAAGATAAGTGACGTTTCATATTCAGTTGCGGCGTTGACAGAATAACCAGTTCACCATTAGCCAAATCTTTTTCCACATCTAAGAAGGGAAGGCTGCTTAAATAGGGGCCATTTTTCACTAAGGCCTTGAGCAGTGGGACATGTTCGTATTCTTTCCAGACATTTAATTTTTCAATGACTCCATGAATGGCACCATCGAAAATACGCCGCGTCCCCGCGCCTTGCTCCCTTAGCACCCATTTTGCCTGTTCAAGCTGTGACAAGCTGGTGCTTTCGTAGCGGGCATAGGGGTGGTGCGGGGAGGCGATTACCACTAAATGGTCATCTAACCATTGTTCTTGATGGAGGCGGCTATCATCGTTTCGACCTTCGATAATCCCTAAATCGAACTCGTAATTCAGTAAGCCTTCGACCACGCTATCACTGTTTTCCACCATCAATTCGATACGTAATTCGGGGAAATCTGTATCAATCTTGCTGATAAGCTCGGGTAGCAGATGCTCAGCGGCGGTTTGGCTGGAACAGAGTTTAAATCTGCCACTGATTAAATGCTGCTCATGCAGACCTAATTCAATCTGTTGAGCATCCTGTAATAATCGCCTTGCCTTAGGGCGTAACCAGTTTCCCCAATGACTTAATGTGAGTCTATTTCCTTGACGAATAAAGAGAGGTCGACCGAGCAGACTTTCGAGTTGCCCAAGGGACATACTGACGGCGGACTGTGTCATGGAGAGTTTTCTGGCGGCGGCACTCACACTCTCAAGGCTGGCGACAGCGTCGAAAACGGCAATTTGCTTGAGTGAGTACTTCATGTAGTGATGGGCTCCTAACTGAAAAATGCGCTAATGAAAACTATCAATTTTATTGATGGTTTGTTGGCAGCGATTTTAAGACTGTGCCGAAGAGCCTACAAGTAAAGTCATGATTTTGAATGCGGATTTTAGAGCTGCTTCACTCTTTGTGGTTAATTGTGTTGTAAAGCCTATTGCCCTACAGCCTAGCAGTGTCGATGCTGATTTTATGGATATTTAGTTTATGGGGCCGCCTTTGAATTTCACGATAAAAATGGCGCACTTATGACGACTCAGCTTCACGAAGTCATCTAAGGTGGCAATCCGTAGCTTTATTTACAGGACTTGCAGTGTTAATGCCGTTAATGGCTTAAGTTTGTATGGCGTTTTATGCGACTGCTGATGTTGATATTGGCTGTGTTACTGATTATTTGGGGTTTAATTAACCAGGGAAAAAAACGGCATCCGAGGATGCCGTTTGCTGGTCGAAATTTAGCTTAGAACTTTTGAGTGTAAGTCATGGTATATGTACGACCATATAGACTGTACAGTGAAGCATCGTAGGCTAAGTCTGAATTCAGAACTGGATCTTCGTCGGTTAAGTTACGAATACCTAAGTTGATTTTGCCATTCCACGATGTGTTATAACCATAGCTAATATCGAAGGTCGTCTGGGATGTCAAATGACCAATTTGCTCGAATGTGTTTGGATCTGTACGCTCAGATTGACTATCTATGTATTGAGAAATAATAGATGCTGAGTGGTCACCATATGTCCAGTCAATAACCCAAGTGAAACGAATTTGTGGCATACCGTTACGACCAATTTTGTCGTTTACCGGACCATCAAAATACTCTTCTTCGTCATAGTTGAGCACATAGGTTAAGTCATAGTTTGTACCAAATTCGCCGATTTCAGTTTCAAAACCACTGTAAGTGATATTGAAATCAATTCCCGAAGTTTGGAAGCCATTACCGTTCGCTTTTGGTGTTACAGCTGAAAGTAATTTACCGTCCGCATTACCACCTGCGCGCTCAATTTGACCACGGCTCAGATTACCATAACCGACTTTTTGCTCTTCTTTGAGTAGAGAATCGAGTGATACGAAGGTGATCACATCCTCAATGTCTAGGTTGTAGTATTCCACTTTAGTGCTGAGGTTATCAGTGATATCCCACACTAAACCTAGGTTGTAGAAGTTTGATGTTTCAGGATCCAGCTCTTTGTTTGCTTTGCGAGTTACGTCATATTGCTTCGCTTTACAATCAGCTACTGGCGTACCTTGAACATCACAGTAATGGTAATCGGTTGCCGTATCAGCACTGAATGCATCAGCAGCTAACAGATCCGATAATGATGGTGCGCGGAACCCTTGACCCCAAGACGCACGGAAGACGACATCATCTATCACTTGATATCTTAAGGCGACTTTAGGAGTTGTTGCTGAGCCAAAGTCTGAATACTTGTCATAACGATATGCTAAGTTCAACTCTAAGTCTTCAGTGACAGGGATGATGGATTCTGCAAATAAGGCGTAGACATCACGATCACCTGATGAACCGTTTCCTGATGAGCCGATAACATCACCAGCGGCCGTTTGTGCATCTACGTTAGCTTCGTATTTGTACTGCAGAGCTTCTGTTCCAATATACCAACCGATAGTTCCTGCTGGTAGTTCAATGGCTTCAAAGTTAACACCCGCATTTAAGCTATGGAATTCCATAATATCTTGCTTGAGGGTTTGATGGGCCATATCTGCGATAACAGATGGGCTGTTACCTTCTGGACCAAAGTTAAAAACGCCATCTTTCACGTATTTTTCAACTGTAGGTCTATGTACATAGCCTGTGCCATAGTTACTGTTTTCTGCTAGGTTGTAATGGTAGGTTACATCCCAGCCGAAGCTGTCATGGCTTCCGACTAAACCTAATTGGATATCAGTACTGTAATCAATGGTATTGGCATCGCGTGTGCCTACATCGGTGAAACGATAGTAAACACGACCCGCATTTTGGTTTTTAGTCACGCCAGTCATATTGCCTGTGGCGTCATAGTTTTGAACGTCAACTTGCCCTGGTGCAACATTAAACCAACCCGCAGCAGGGGCATAACGGCCAAAGGTTTCATTGCGAGCGAATAGACCTTGTCCCTTAAAGGCTATCTCATCAGACAGTTCATATTCACCATTCACGTAACCAGCAGTGTATGAACGTGCAGCATGGTCTGCAGCTTCTGCGGTATAGTCATAACCACAAACATAGTCACCACTACCGGCATCATAAATATGACCGCCACCTACCATTTGTGGATTCTTACAAGCTGTTAATGGTTGAAACCCGCCTGTTGTAGTATCTAAAAAGTTACGGGCATAAATTGATACACCCGTTGTATCATCGAACTTAGGTGCAAGAGTGTTAGTGGAGCTAGAGAACCAGCGATCACGTTGATAAATAATTTCACGATTTAGGTGTTCAAATGAGAATGTAACATTGCCTTTCTCGCCGACAGTACCACCTACGATATGTGCTTTCCATTCTTCACCACCTTCCTGCGTTGGTTCAGTCGCCGTAGCCGAAACCTCTAACCCATCATAACCTTGCTTTAGGATGATGTTCACTACGCCTGCAACCGCATCAGAGCCGTATACGGCTGATGCTCCGTCAGTTAACACTTCAACACGCTCGATAGCTGCCGTTGGGATAGTGTTTAAGTTAACTGCGGTTCCCCCCAATGTAGGAGAACCTGGCATACGTTTGCCATTTAATAATACGAGAGTACGGTCTGAACCTGCACCGCGTAAGTTAATGGTGGCTTGTGATTGTGCACTGCTTCCTGAACGTTCAGAGAAAGAACCGAATGAGTTCAAATTACTTCTTCTGAGAACATCGGTAATACTAAGCTCACCAGTTTTTTCAATTTGAGAAGCATCAATAGTGGTAACTGGCGATGAACCTTCCATGTCCGTACGTTTAATACGAGAACCTGTTACTTCAATACGTTCAACTTTTGCACCATCTTCAGCAGCATAAATTGCTGAAGTTGATAATGCTGCAGTAGTTGCACCGCTTATTAACGCAAAGCGAATAGCTTTGGCTAATGTAGAATTTGCGCGCATTTTTATTCTCCCTTAACACTTGTTATTTGTTTAGTTGTTATTTTTATTAAACGGGTACAAATGTGATAAATCAGTGCCCAATTTAATTAAGCTCAGGATATAACCACAAGAATATAACAAGTGCAACAATGTGACTTGGGTGCCAAGTGTTAATATATTGTTTTATTTTGTGTTTTACAGTGTCTATTACGGTATATTTGATACTAATGTAATCATTTGTTAACTACATATACAGGCTTGGTGTTAATTTTTGTGTTTAATTGTATTTTATTTGTTTAAATATGTTTATTGGTTGGTGTTGATTTTTGTAGCTGTATGTTGTGGTGTTTTTTGCGATATTTTTTATTTGTTTAAATTAAAAAATAAAAATAGAACGATATAGTCAATCGTTCTATTTATTTTGCCTTTGATTATTTTATTTTAGCTTAAATAGGGTTTGTATACGGTATGCTTTGAATTGGCGGTTGTTTTTTGTGCTGACTTTCCTTGTCGTTAAATAAACTTTTTGGTTGTTTTGAACTGAGGGTGGGTATTATTTTTGGAATAGACGTTATCAGTATTAAATGTTGTTTAATTAATAAGTGGGAGTGAATTTGTATTCACTCCCACTTATTCTATTTGAGTCGGCTAGATTAAATTTTTACTGTGATTTTTAAATCGAATCTTGCTTATGTTTATGCCGTCTCGCATTCGGTTAATGGGCATTTAATACCCTTCTTGGTGCTAATAGGGTGAATGGTACTGGGAAGTAATGGATCAGATAACGCAGCGAGACATAGACCACCACTAAGGTTGCAATCACTAACTCGAAGCGTGCTAAGTAGTTTATCCACATAGTTAATTGATTAAATTGGTCAAACTGCCCAAGCCATGCCGATGTTTTAAAGAGGGCAGTGGCACCAATGACCATGGGAAAGGTAAATGCGGCGTATCCAGGGCTAAATGGGAGTTTAAGCAGGTGAAAGAATGCTAAGTAGATAATGCTCGTCATCAGGATAGCAATACTCACTAACAGCGCGACGAGGGCGATAGAAGGCTGCTCTGTGACGGTCAAGTAGCCCGCAAGGGATAGGCTTGCGGGGGCCGCAAGGATTGCAATCGTGGGTTTTGCTGCGTCAGGTACGGCTTTACAGAAAATTAAGCGGTAGAGCATCAGCGGCAGCATGACGAGGTAAGCCAGCATACCGAAACCTAAAATGGCATTCACTAACCACTGATAACCGGAGGCGGGGAACGAAACCGCCGCGACTATGATGCCAATCGGGGGCACAAACCAACTTGGCACCATATGTTCGAGCTTAAAATCGATAGCACGAAAGTAGATAAATGCCCCTAAAAAAATCAGATGGATAAAGATTGCCCCAAGCCATAGTGCTAAGCCAGCATTGGCGTAATAGTGGCCGAGCACGTTTGAGACAACCATCAATGCCATGGCAAATGTGGGGATCACGCTGCCAATCACAGGGTGGCTCAGTTCATCCTTTAAAATGTTGGGATGGAGTAAAAACTTTCCGCTAAGTAGCATTAACAGCAGCGAAGCTATAATGGCTCCAGTGAGTTGGCCCATGCCATTAAGTGAAGGTAGCATACTTTCAAATGCCCAACCTAAGCTAGCAATGGCGAGTGCTAACCCTGCCATTGGGCTAGGTAATTTGGCGGCTTTTGCTGTCCAGCGTTTGCGTTTTGAAGTCATTTTACTTACCTCTCAATACTGACATTGCTTAACATTGCCCGATAGAGGACGCTGTTTTGATAATGTCAGTGTATGTCTGAGAGATTGATAAATAAAATTGATTAAATTTATTTATAGAGTAATTAAAATTTACTATTTAGGTTTGAGTTTACAACGCAGTAAAGTATGCCCAAGTCCTAAATTATCTGTATCTTCATCAACATATAAACCCGCTTGCTGTAGTAAAGCCAACACGTCCTTAGAGTGATACATACGACTATTGCCATTGGCCATAGCACTAAAATAGAGGCTAGTGGCATTTACACAGTAAGCCGAAGCCGCAGAGGGCTGCCTATCCCAGAAGGTTTCAACAATAAAAAGCTGGCTGTCTTGCGCCATGGCATTGGCGGTGCGTTTAAGAATGCTCAGGATCTGCGCTTTAGAGAAACAATCGAGGAACTGGCTCATCCAATAAGTATCGGCACCTTCCACAAAGGGCAGGGACTCATCTAGCAGATCCGTCGCAAAGGTATGTACCCGTGATGAATATCCTTGCTTGGCCGCCTGCTGCGCCGCAACCGCGAGTTGGCCAGGAAAATCCATAATAGTGACTTCCACCTCAGGATCGTATTGGCAGCACGTAAATGCCCACTTGCCTGTATTGCCGCCGATATCGACTAAGTGTCTAGGATTATGCTTAAAAACGAATGGGATAATGGCGGGAAACGCATGGTCTGAATAGTAATGATCGAAGGCAAACCAGCTTTCCTTCGCCTTAGGTGGCAGATCTTTTAAGGCGGGATAGATAGTGCTCCATTCCCCAAATACGGCTAATCCCGCCGCGGTTCCTTCAGCGAGAGCCTTATCAAGTTGGAACAAACCTTGGTAGCAAACATCTTGGACAAAGTTAAGATTGATTGCTGCCATATCGTCATGTAATAGAAAATATCCAGTTTTATCTAGCACATAAGTTACATCCTTTTGCCAGACTAAACCCATGCTGAGCCCCATATCGAGTAATACCCCTAGGGCGTACTCACTCACTTGGGTGGATTGGCTCAATTCGGCCAAGGTGATGCCATTCCCACCCGCTTTATCGATAGTGGCTAGAATATTGAACTTCATCAGGCAATGGGCCACTTGGAAACTGATGGGCCCGAAGGCAATTTTTTGAGCTTCAAATTTAGCATCAAAAGCGGTGATATCGCGGGGAGTAGAGTAAAAAGGCATAGAAACGAGTTAGTTGGCTTTAGGTGATGACGTTATAGCGAACTGGATCACGAAAGTCAGTTCGGCGTTGAAAAACTATGAACTGAGTCTTAACTTAATTGATCCAATGAGTGCCACCGAAATTGAGGCAACAGAAGCTTAAAGGGATAGCGCGGCGAGTGAGCTGCGAATAATTAGCCGTAAATAGTTTGGAAAATAGCCATAAAAAAACCCGGACAAACCGGGTTTTTACATGGAAAGCTGACAAATTACTGGATATTTTCTTCGTCGCCAAATTGGCCTTGGAACAATACCGAAGATAAATAGCGTTCTGCCGCCGAAGGTAATACCACAACAATGGTTTTATCGGCAAATTCCGGTAATGCTGCGATGCGGTTTGCGGCAACGACAGCGGCGCCCGATGAAATACCGACCAAAATGCCTTCTTCTTGCATTAAGCGGCGGGCCATCTCGATAGCATCATCGTTGCTGACGGTTTCAACGCGGTCAATCAACTCTAGATCTAAGTTTCCGGGAATAAAGCCCGCACCAATACCTTGGATCTTATGGGGACCGGGTTGAACGGGTAAACCCGCTAATGTCTGGGAGATCACTGGCGAATCCACTGGCTCAACCGCGACAGAGGTAATGGTTTTGCCAGCCACTTTTTTCAAGTAACGGCTCACACCTGTGATAGTACCGCCAGTGCCCACACCCGCAACAAAGACATCTACTTCACCATCGGTATCTTTCCAGATTTCTGGACCTGTGGTTTTTTCATGGATCTCTGGGTTAGCAGGGTTATTGAACTGCTGTAATAAAACATATTTTTCAGGAGCTGATTGACGGATTTCCTCCGCTTTATCAATCGCGCCTTTCATGCCTTTCGCGCCTTCGGTCAGCACTAGGTTTGCACCTAAGGCTTTGAGCAATTTGCGACGCTCTAAGCTCATGGTATTGGGCATAGTGAGCGTCAGCTTGTAGCCCCGGGCTGCGGCGACGTAGGCGAGTGCGATACCCGTGTTACCCGATGTCGGCTCGATCAGTTCATGATCTTTTGTCAGCAAACCTTTTTTCTCGGCATCCCAAATCATATTGGCACCGATACGGCATTTAACACTGAAACTTGGATTGCGTGCTTCGACTTTGGCCAGCACTTTACCTTGGCTAACACGGTTTAAACGTACTAGCGGTGTATTACCAATAGTATATGAATTGTCTTCGAAAATTTTGCTCATGGATTGCTTGCTCCTATGTTTGCACTATTGAATCATAATCGCCTCTGGCACTTTTAGAAGTGATTGTTTGTTCTTCTTTATTCGATTTAGTTATTAAAGAGTATGCTGTTATTCGCAAAGCCAGATTGGCAGCCGGTTTTACTGTGTTAACCTCTTGCTAACATAAAAAAGATTTTGGCATTCACAAGAATAACTTCTTGATGTTTCAATCGTAAAACAAGCCTACTACTCGTATCGGACAAGATGCAAACATGAAACAACAGCAAACGGACTTGGGCAAAGACCCAAAAACTATGGTAACCCCCAATGCCTTCGCCATTGCAGACTCAGTGCTTTATACGCCGTTGGCAACCCCTTTAAAGCGTGCCTTAGCCATGTTGATCGATGGGGTTGTGATCACCGTTTTGGCAGAACAAATGGATTGGATGTTTGTGCTGTTGGTGATAGGCATTATTTGGGTTGAAAAACGTAGTCACACATTAGGGCGAATGCTTAAGTGGGGGCTATATGCTCTTATGCTGGCCTTTCTGCTCCTGAGTATGGCCGCCGATGTCTTCAATTTTAACGCTGCAACTGATGCCTCGAGTGAGTCTAGCTTAGTGGGCAAAGAGGTTATCCAGTCCCTTCCTGCATTGCTATCCCTTAGCCTCTGTGAAGATTACCCCTGTGCTAAGGCGGAAATTCAATCCCTGCGAAAGCGCATTGAAGAGACGAGTGAAACGACGGCCATGCCGGCGTTGGAGCGCAGGGATATGGTGCTTAATACCCTCAATAGCAGCCAGCTATCAGCGGCCGATAAGCAAAAGTTGCAGTCGGAAATATTGACAGGCGTTTTATGGCCAGCGATTCCAGTACAAACTGAGCCTGCACGGGGGGAAAATCAGCAGCCTAAGCCCGAAGCACTTAATCTAAACGCGAAAGTGCCTGCGGCAAAGACAGATGCAATCAATGCCGATATGTTAGGGGGACATTTTCCCGAGAATACTTACGGTGATGGCGACGGTGATGGGGAAGAGGAGGCCGATACCCACAGTGTTATCGCTTGGATCAAAGGTTTTATGGGGGATATGGGGCTGGGCTTCGGTTGGGCTGCATTTTACTTCACAGTCTTTACTGCAAGGTTCGATGGTCAAACCTTAGGTAAAAAGCTGCTCGGTATTCGGGTGATTAAACTCGATGGTGCCAAACTCAGTTTGTGGGCCGCGTTCGGACGCTACGGTGGCTACGCCGCGGGCTTCACAACTGGCCTTTTAGGCTTTATGCAAATATTTTGGGATGCCAATCGGCAGGGGATCCAAGATAAAATATCCTCAACAGTCGTGATAGACTTAATACAAATGCATAAAAAGCAACAATTAGAGCAGCAACAAGCACAGGTAAAAAATGGATTAAACCCTGTGCAGACAACGGAATATTCTACGTCTGCTCACCTTACAACAAGCACTCGTTCGGAGCACCTATGAAACAGGTTGTTATTTCTGGCAGCGGTTTATTTACGCCGCCCCACAGTATTTCCAATGAAGCCCTAGTCGAGAGTTTCAATGCCTACGTGGATATGTTTAACCTTGAAAATGCAGGATTAATTGAGCAGGGACATGTCGCGCCCTTATCCTATTCATCGAGCGAATTTATCGAAAAAGCCTCGGGTATTAAACACAGGTATGTGATGGTGAAAGAGGGCATTCTCGATCCTGAAGTGATGATGCCTCTGATCCCCGAGCGCAGTAGCGACGAGTTATCTATGCAGGCCGAAATCGGGGTTGAAGCCGCATTGATGGCGCTCAATCATGCCAATCTTAAGGCGGAGCAAATTGATCTAGTCATTGTTGCCTGCGCCTATACCCAGCGCGCCTATCCGGCAATGGCGATTGAAATCCAACGCGCGCTCGGCACCCGAGGTTATGGCTATGATATGCAAGTTGCTTGTTCATCGGCGACCTTCGCTATTGTTGCCGCCGCGAATGCGATTGCCACTGGCTCCGCTTCTCGGGTACTCGTGATCAACCCTGAAATTTGCTCGGCCCAGGTCAACTACCGCGACCGTGATAGCCATTTTATCTTCGGTGATGTGGCGACCGCGCTGGTACTCGAAGAGCAGAGCCTAGTCGCACCTGGGACTGGGTTTAAGATCCTTTCAAGCCGTTGTTTTACCGATTACTCAAGCAATATTCGCAGCAATTTTGGTTTCTTAAATCGCTGTGATCCCAGTTCGGCACACCAGCCCGATAAATTGTTCCACCAACAGGGGCGTAAGGTTTTTAAAGAGCTGTTGCCGATGATTTACCAGCATTTGGATGAACACTTAGCCGAACAGGATCTAACACCTCAGTCCTTTAAACGTTTGTGGTTACACCAAGCGAACATCAATATGAATCAGTTTGTGGTGAAAAAACTGCTTGGGGACGAGGTTTCGCCGCAGCAGGCTCCTGTGGTGCTCGATGAATATGCTAATACGGCATCTGCGGGCTCTGTGATTGCGTTTCACAAGTTTTCTAGCGACTTTAAGGCGGGCGATTTAGGCCTGTTGAGCTCCTTTGGTGCGGGATATTCCATCGGCAGTGTTATTCTGCAAAAGTGCTAAATTAACCTCAGAGAATAAGCAGATTATTCTGCCACTTTTTAATAAAAAACAGCCTCAGTTGAGGCTGTTTTTTATATTGCAGGAATATGCTCCACACTAGCGTTACTTTAGATAATAATTTGTTTCATAAGCTATTCCGGTGCTATCACGGGATTGCGGTAGGCTTCGCGGTACTTATCGACCCACATAGCGGTGGCACCACAAATGGCTACGGGCATCACGACAAAGTTCACTATGGGTATCATCGAAAATAACGTTACAGTCGCGCCAAAGCTAAAGCTGCTGCCGCGGGTCTGATTTAAGGCGAAGCGCATATCCTTAAAACTGACCTTGTGGTTGTCGAAGGGATAATCGCAATATTGGATCGCCATCATCCAAGCACTAAAGAAAAACCACAGGATAGGGGCTAAGGTTTGACCTACCATTGGCACTAAAAACAGTAATAAAAATACCAGTGCCCGGGGCAGATAGTATTTCAGTTTGATCCATTCACGGCCCAAAATGCGGGGTAAATCTTTGATTAAATCGATACCAGAACCTGTGTTCAGTGGTTTGCCCGTGAGTAATTGTTCAACCTTTTCAGCCAACAGGCCATTAAAAGGCGCTGCGAGCCAGTTCATCACCGAGCTAAACACAAAGGCGAGCATGACTAACATAGTCGTGACGGCGAGTGGCCAGAGTAAAAAATTTAACCAACTTAAATACTCGGGTAGCTGGGCATTCATCCACGTAAACATAGCATCTAACTGGCCTATGGCCACATAAATGACACCTGCAAACAGTAACAAGTTAATCATTAAAGGAATAAATACAAAGGTACGCAGCCCTTTGCGTCTGATCAGACCAAAACCGTCGAGAAAGTAATTAACGCCGCTTTTGGCGGGGAAGGGCAAGGTTTTCTTCTGTGTCATATCGTTTTTCCAAAAAGTTAAGCTACAACCTGAGATACAGATAAGTGCGATTGTGAGCAACTCATGGGCAGATGACAAGCTAAAAGCCGCATGAATTCAATAAAAAGCGTTACAAAATGCTGCTTGCTTTGTTAAAGTTGCCAGCAGGGTATATTTGCACTACTTGGGCCAATTTAGGGCCAAAATTCAGAGACGCGCTAACTGGCACTATGAGATTAAAACAAATAAAACTTGCCGGCTTTAAGTCGTTTGTCGATCCCACTAAAATTCCTTTTTTACAGGCATTAACCGCCATTATTGGCCCAAATGGCTGCGGCAAATCGAATGTAATCGATGCCGTGCGTTGGGTATTAGGCGAAAGTTCGGCTAAACATCTGCGCGGTGATTCCATGAGCGACGTGATTTTTAACGGCTCCAGTGCGCGCAAACCTGTCTCCGTGGCCGGGGTTGAACTGGTCTTTGAAAATAAACAAGGTCGTCTTGCCGGCCAATACGCCAGTTATGAAGAAATATCGGTCAAGCGTCAGGTGAGTCGTGATGGCGAATCTTGGTATTTTCTCAATGGGCAAAAGTGTCGCCGAAAAGACATTACCGACTTATTTATGGGCACAGGCCTTGGCCCACGCAGCTACGCCATTATCGAGCAAGGCACTATTTCTCGCCTTATTGAATCTAAACCCCAAGATCTGCGTACTTTTATCGAGGAAGCCGCGGGGATCTCCCGCTATAAAGAGCGGCGCCGTGAAACCGAGAATCGTATTCGCCATACCCGTGAAAACCTTGAACGTTTAGGGGATATTCGTAGCGAGTTAGGTAAACAACTCGATAAGCTTGCCCAGCAAGCCAAGGCCGCCAAACAATACCGAGAGTTAAAGCTGGCCGAGCGCAAGACCCACGCCGAACTCCTGGTGATGCGTTATCAAGAGTTGCAAGCTCAGATGGCAAACCTGTCAGAGCAAATCAGCGCCATCGAAGTGCAACAAGCCGCGGCGCAGTCGCTTGCGCAAACCGATGAGTTACAAACCACTGAATTACAAGTACAACTCGCTCGGTTGGCGGAACAGGAGCAGCGTGCGGTCGAGGCCTATTATCTTACGGGCACCGAAATCGCAAAGTTAGAGCAGCAATTACAGAGCCAAAAACAACGCGATGCCCAGCTTGAGACGCAGCTAATTCAGGTTAAGGAGCAGATCCAGCAACATACGGATAAACTCGAAGGCTATCAAACTAATCTCAGGTCGTTGGAGTTAGAGTTATCTCAACTGGCACCCCAGCATGATGAACAGCAAGAAATGCTGGATGAGCTGCAATGTCAGTGGGCAATGAGTGTCGAGCGTAACGAGCAACAAACGGAAAGTTTACGCCAGCAAGCGGCGTTAGTTGCAAAGCACCAACTACAACTTGAGCTGAGTCGCAGCAAACTTACACATCAGCAGCAATTGTTGGAGCATAAGCAGCAACAGAGCCGTGAGCAACAGGCAGAGCTAATAGCTCTGACTCAACTTGAGCAGGAAGATAGACTCACGCCCCTTAGCCAAGCTGTTGCGGCAATCACGCACACGCTCGCCGAGCAAGTGGAAGTCAATCATCAGCTTGAACATCGAGTCAGCGCAGAGACGGCAGAATTAGATCAAGTTCGAATCGATTTTGAGCGGATTTCCCAAGAGCTTACCTCAATGCGGGCCCGTTTTGAGTTGATCGAGCAATGGCTCACAAAACAGGAGCAGCTCACGGATAAACCGCAGCTATGGCAAAGTTTAACCGTCGAAAATGGCTGGGAAACGGCCGCAGAACTTGCCCTCAATGGCCTGATGAATTTACCCGTCGGGGTAATTGAGACTGAAGTGGGTTTTCAGCCCTTTGCCATACCGTCTGCTGGGATAGACCTAAAGAGTGAATATCAAGCCAAGCTTCAATCCAATGTCAATCTTGCCCCTTGGTTGTCTGGGCTGAAATGGGCTCAGGATCTGCCATCAGCTAGGCTGATGTTGCCTCTCCTTAAGGATAATGAGCGTATTGTCACCGCCGATGGCTATTTATTGGGTCAAGGTTTCTTAATTGCTAAACAAGATAGCGCCGAGTCCCTAGTGCAACTCAGTAAAGAGCAGGGGCAATTAGGCGAAAGTATCCGTGAGTGGGAGAGTAAACTTGCCCTGCTGCAAACTAGGTTATCGGAATGTGCTGCTAACCTAAACCAAGCGAGGCAACAGTTGACCTCTGGGGTGCAGAAGTTACATCAACTGCAACTAGAACAGACCACTAAACAGGTGCAATTGGCGAATGCAACTGAGCAGGCTCAGTTATCCGCCGCGAAACGCACCCAGCTTGAACAAGCTCTGTCACTCAATGCGACTGAGATGTTCACCTTAACTGAGCAATTTAACCTGCTTGCAGAGCAAGAGGTCGAACTTGAGGATAGCCTGCAGACGAGCCTAGAAAAGCAGCAACAACTCAATCAGGATGCCCAAACGGATTTAGTGCGCCACCAAGCATTAAAGGCTCGGATCACTGAGATTGAACGCCAGTTATCAACTCTAAGGGCGAGCTTGCAGTCCGTCACGATGCGAATTGCCGTCAGCAGCGAGCAAATTCAGTTACAGCAAATCCGTGTCAGTGAATTAATCCAGTCTCGAGAAATGTTGTCAGCCCAGTTTGCCAGCGTCCAAGAGCAAAGTGGACTGCAAAATAGTGGGTTATTGAGCGCGCAATTAGCCGAGTTGCTTAATCAACAACAGCAGCAGCAACAGAGCCTTAAAATTGTACGAACGGAGCAAAGTACGCTTTCTGAGGCATTAAACCGTATAGGATTAAAGCAAAAACAAGAGCTTGGTAAGCTTGAGGGCTTGACTCAAAGCCTGAGCACGTTAAAGTTACGTCGTGAAGGATTAAAAGGCCAAGCAGAAAGCCAATTAGAGGCACTGCAGGAACAAAAAATTGTCCTGTCACAGATTATTGATACCTTGCCTTTAGATGGGCATCCCGATAAGTGGCAGAGTGATTTAGATCAAATACGGCAAAAAATCATCCGCTTAGGGGCGATTAACCTCGCCGCGATCGAAGAATTTGAACAGCAAAGTGAGCGAAAATCGTATCTGGATCATCAAGATGACGATTTAAATAAAGGGCTCGCCACCTTAGAAGAGGCGATCCGTAAGATAGATAAGGAAACCCGTACACGCTTTAAGACCACGTTTGATACCGTTAACGAAGATCTCGGGCGCTTATTTCCGAAGGTTTTTGGTGGCGGGCGGGCTTATTTAGCACTGACGGAGGATGACTTGCTGGAGACAGGCGTGACTATTATGGCCCAGCCACCGGGTAAGAAGAACAGCACAATCCATCTTCTTTCGGGTGGTGAAAAAGCCTTAACCGCTTTATCATTGGTATTCGCTATTTTTAGGCTGAATCCCGCACCCTTCTGTATGTTAGATGAAGTGGATGCACCGTTAGATGATGCCAACGTGGAACGTTTCTGTCGATTACTCAAAGAAATGTCGCAAAGCGTACAGTTTATATATATTAGCCATAACAAAATAACCATGGAGATGGCTGATCAACTTATAGGCGTGACTATGCACGAGCCGGGTGTATCCCGTATAGTCGCGGTAGATTTAGAGCAAGCGGTGGCGATGGCTGACGCTGGATAACTAGAAGAAAGACAGGGTAACCAATGGAAGATTTGCAACTAGTTCTGTTTGTTTTAGGCGCCATAGCCATAGTTGCTGTGCTGGTGCATGGATTTTGGTCTATCAGAAGACAACAACCTAAGTCATTAAAAGATAGTCCAATGGGCAATTTTTATAAGAAACAGGCTGACAGAGGCGAGGGCGCGCCTAAGCGGGTCGATGCCGATGGCTTTGATGCCGATGGGATTGGCGCCGTACGTGTGCGTAAGGCGGGGGAAACCACCCATGAGACGCCTGCGATTAACCCCTATTTAAAACAAGATGCCAAAGTAGAATCTAAGCCGCTCTTTAAACAAGACCTCAATCCAGACGTTAAGTTAGAGATTAAGCCAGACGTTAAGCCAGATCTTAAGTTAGATATTAAGCAAGAGCCTATTCTGCAACAACCGGATTTTAGTCTGCAGTCGCCGACAGCAAAAGAGCAGCACCGTGGCCCTAAGGCTTCGCGTCAAGAGCCGATACTCACGGGGCACTCTGCGCATATGGGTCAATCCCATGCTGCTATGGTTGCCCAAAAAGCGGCAGAAGAAGCACAAAGAGCCCATGCCCCCGTGCCGACTCAAACCGCATTGTTTGATGAAGACGTCTATCAAGAAGAGATAGACGAAGTTGTCGAAGAAGCCGTAGAAGAAGGTTTAGGTGAGCCCCGTGATGTATTAGTGCTGCACGTGGTTGCCAAAGAAGGTCAGCAACTTAATGGCGCCGAATTGTTACCTTGCTTCTTAACGCTCAACTTTAAATATGGCGATATGAATATTTTCCACCGCCATGTGGACAACGCTGGAAATGGTAAGGTGTTGTTTTCAATTGCAAACATGTTAAAGCCTGGGGTGTTCGACCCCGATAATATGGAGCAATTTAGCACCCAAGGTGTGGTGTTTTTTATGACACTACCTTGCTATGGCGATGCCTTAATGAATTTCTCCATCATGCTCAACTCGGCGCGCCAGCTTGCAGATGATATTGATGCGGTCGTACTCGATGGTCAACGTCAACCCTGGGGCGAGTTTACTAAACAAGACTATTTGCACCGTATTCGCGCTAATGCTTAAACCGACGCCGCAACTTGGCGGTTAATAGATTGATGAGGCCGCTAATTGCGGCCTCAGTTTTTGTGATCTATTTTTTGTGATCTAAATAATTCTGGATAAAGAATATGCAAGACATTCAACTCGATATACTCCTTTCTGCCGATGTGTCACCCGAAAATGCACCGCAGGTGATGCAGGCCCTCAGCCAATCGTTGAACGAACATAATATTCGTTACTATGTGGATGATGCGCCGAGCATTACGGATTCCGAGTACGACAGGTTGATGCAGCGTTTGCTTAAGCTAGAGGCGCAGTTTCCCGAGTATATTGCTGCCGATTCGCCGACCCAGCGTGTCGGGGGAATGGCGCTGGCTAAATTTGAGCAAATCACCCACCTCAAACCTATGCTGAGTCTAGATAACGCCTTCGATGAGGCGGATTTTAGTGCTTTCCATAAGCGTGTTACCGATAAAGTGGGTGAGGTGAGTTTTTGCTGTGAGCCTAAACTCGATGGTCTTGCGGTAAGCATTTTATATCGCAATGGCGTGCTTGAGCGTGCCGCAACCCGAGGAGATGGTACCACTGGGGAAGATATCACCGAAAACGTCAAGACCATTAAATCAATTCCACTTAAATTACGTGGCCATGATTTCCCTGAACTGGTTGAAGTGCGCGGTGAAGCCTTTATGCCTAAAGCGGCCTTTGAAGCGCTTAATGAACGCGCTCGTGCAAAGGATGAAAAGCTGTTTGTTAATCCACGTAATGCGGCGGCGGGAAGCCTACGTCAACTCGACAGTAAGATAACCGCCTCTCGCTCACTGGCCTTTTATGCCTATGCCTTGGGTGTCGTTGAACCGGATTCTCACCCGTTAGCTAAAACTCATTTCGAACAGTTACAGCAGCTTAAGTCGTGGGGCTTGCCCGTCAGCAGTGAAATCAAAGTCTGCGCTGAACTAAGCCAAGTCTATGACTACTACAAAGATATTCTCAGCCGTCGCAGTGATTTACCCTTTGAAATCGATGGCGTGGTGATGAAAGTCAACGATATTGCCCAGCAGCAAAGTTTAGGTTTTGTGGCAAAATCACCCCGCTGGGCCATTGCCTATAAGTTCCCCGCACAGGAAGAAATGACCCTACTCGAAGGAGTAGATTTTCAAGTGGGCCGTACGGGTGCAGTCACCCCCGTCGCACGCTTAAAGCCAGTGTTTGTGGGCGGTGTGACCGTCTCTAATGCTACGCTGCACAATGCCGATGAGATTGAGCGTCTCGGAATTAAAATCGGTGACACTGTGATTATCCGTCGCGCCGGCGATGTGATCCCACAAATTGTTGCCATAGTCCCCGAAAGACGCCCTGAAGATGCTAAAGAAATTGAATTTCCTAAAAAGTGCGAAATATGTCAATCAGCAATAGTGAAAGTAATTAAGCATAAAAAACTTAAGACAAAAAGCCATAAAATAGAACAATCGACATACAAATGTACTGGTGGATTAAATTGTATTGCTCAGTTGAAAGAATCTGTTATTTATTTTTCGTCTAAAAAATGTTTTGATATAGATGGCCTTGGTGGAAAAATTGTAGAGCAGTTAGTCAATAAAAAAATGATCGCTACACCAGCAGATCTTTTTGATTTGAAGAAAGAGCAATTATTAGAGTTAGAAGGATTTGGAGATGTTTCTGCTGACAATCTTTATCAGGCAATACATGTATCAAGAAATGTTACTCTTGAAAGAGTTTTATTGAGTCTTGGTATAAATGAGGTTGGTGATTCAACTGCGAAAACATTAGCTAAAAATTTAGGTTGCATTAGTAATATAAAAAAGATTCCTAAAGAAGCTTTGGTTCTTATTCCTGATGTAGGTGTTGATGTCGCAGATGAGATTGTAGAATACTTTAGAAGTCAGAGTAATGATGCGTTTGTAAATTCGCTTCTTGATAAGATTAACTTGCTAAATAGTAGCAATAAAATTTCTGATTTTGTTCATGCTAAATCTACAATGCAACATTATATTGTAATGTTGAACATCCCTATGA
Organism: Shewanella putrefaciens; assembly: GCF_016406305.1. Taxonomy (NCBI): domain Bacteria; kingdom Pseudomonadati; phylum Pseudomonadota; class Gammaproteobacteria; order Alteromonadales; family Shewanellaceae; genus Shewanella; species Shewanella putrefaciens. Next base: position 2,753,848 of record NZ_CP066369.1, on the reverse strand, counting down.
TTGCTGGTGTAAATGCTAAATTGCTTTCAGAAAAATTTAAATCACTTAAAGAATTATGTGATGCTGATTTTTCTGATTTTCTTATTGAAGGCTTTACAGAAAAACGCAGAAATTCTTTGTTAAAATTTATAAAAGATAAAAATAATGCTTTATATATGAAAGATCTTGAGGATAAGCTTTTAGCTTTGGGAATTCATTGGGCCCAATATCAGCCTCAATTAACAAATACTCCTGAACAGATAACTAGTATTTTTCACAATGCAACAGTTGTGATAACCGGTAGTTTTTCATCGATGGATCGAATGACTATGCAGGAAGTTTTAGAGAAAAAGGGTGCTAAAGTATCTAGTAGTGTTTCTAAAAATACAAATTATTTGATTGCTGGTGAGAAAGCAGGAAGTAAATTGAGTAAAGCTCAAGCGTTGAATGTGACTATTTTGAGTGAAGATGATTTTTTGAGGGAACTAAATGAAAATATGGAATTTTAATGTTCAAGGTTCTCAGCCAGAACCATATGAAGTTAAATTTTTACTGGAAAATAATAAGCTATCAATTGTATGTAACTGTAGAGCAGGTGTGCATGGAAAAAAATGTAAGCACAAGATGGAAACGATTAGATTGGAAATTGGCCGTGGAACTGAATTGAGTTCATTTCTTGACCATTATGGATATACGGATTTGTTAGCGAAAATCGATATTATTGAAAGTCAAATTAATCATTTAAGGCTTGAATGCGATAGCCTTGAAAAAGATCTGAACTTAAAAATGAAAATCTAAAAACAAATTGTTAGTCGCAAAATGTTCCGAGTTGTTGCTTACTTTATCAGCAAGCAGGATATTGCTGAGCAGGCCCTCTGCGCCATGGATGGCGCGGTGGAGCCCTCATGGATGAGTTTATGGCGTGCCTGCGTGCAATGTCCTGCGATGCAGCACAATTAAGGTAATATTTAATTTTCCTATTGTTTTCAATGCCTAAATCTATACTCAACAGCTTATTAAGAAGGTTTTTGATTTTTGAATTTCAGTCACATCACTTGGCTCGATGATAAAGGCCATATCAAGCCCCCTATTTTCTTATATGTGCTTTTGGCATTTTTAGCCCGCGGCTGGTGCATTTTTATTGCGTCATTAACGCAAGCAAATGATAGAGCTGAATTGGTTCGCATTTTCTATCCTGAAAAATCCGACTTTTTACTGTCACTCGCCGCGGGTCTTGGCGCCGTGCTGCTCTACTTTGTGGTGATTGCCGAGCGTCGCCGTTCACCACTATGGGTAAGGCCACTTTTTGTGCACCTAAAATGGGGGGTGTGGTTACTCCTGTTGGTGGATGCCCTGTTATTAGGTCAGCGATTGTTCCATGGACAATTTTTGTTCCACTGGAGTCTAGCCCTCGACGCTTTAGTGCTGTTTTGGTCCAGTTTATATGTGCTTAAATCGAAACGACTTGGCTATTATCTTGCGGATTGGCCAAAGGATGCTTAGGCTCAAAAGCAAACTAACATATATTATCCCGTTGTTATTTTTGATATTTATCAGAACCCTGCTCTAAACCGTGAGATTTATGTGTGCAATCCCTCAGTTTGATAAGCATTTTTTGACTTATAGCTTACTGATTTCTTGGAATCATCTATAGTTATATGTACTTAGCTTAAAGGTGCCTCGAAGTAATGGACTGTCAGTCCATTTTTCTTCGGTGCATTTGAAAGGAGTCATACTGCGTGGCAAAAGCAGAACAACGCAAACTATTATTATCCGAACTTCAACTTGGCATGAGAGTCAAGTTGCCTTTGTCATGGACGAATCACCCTTTTTTATTTAACCGGGTCGATATCAACAGTGCCGCTCAAATTGAAATGATCCGTGGATTAGGCGTGCCCTACGTGTTCCTGATTTCCGAGAGTCTCGGGGATGTTCAAACCTTGGATGAAGTTGAAGATATTGAAGAGGTTGCAGAGGTTCCCCCCGAGCGGGATCTTAAGGCCGATACCCGTAGGGCAATGCGTTTAAGCCAGAAGCGTTTTTTAGAAGGCGTGAATAATTGCCGTAATGTGTTTGGTAAAATTGTCAGCGATCCCGAAGGTGCTTATCGCTTATCGGCCGCACTTGTCGAAGATCTCTTGAGTCATCTGCAGGAGCTGGAAAAACCTTTTCTTACCTTAGTGGGCATGGATGAAAAGGAGGTCAGTGTGACTCAACACGGGGTTTCTGTGGCCGTGCTGGCGATGATGATAGGTCATGCACTGGATCTCACCCCGAGGGAACTGCGGGATATTGCCCTTGGGAGTTTATTTCACGACATTGGTAAGCTTAAAGTGCCCGATGTTATTCGCCGAAAGCGCGGTGCTTTGACGGCCCATGAATCCAACTATCTGCAGATGCACCCTAACTTTGGCTATGACATGCTCAATCGCAGCGGATTATTCCCCAAGGAAGTATTGCATATCGTGTTGCATCACCATGAATTTATTGATGGTTCTGGATTTCCCGACGGTTTAACGGGCAATAAAATTCCCATCACTACTCAAATAGTGAGCTTAGCAAATGATTATGATCAGCAATTAAGTGGTCTGCAAACCTCATCTCCCCAAGTCGCATTAGGGTATTTATTTAAAAATCGCTCGAGTAAGCATGCCGAATCTTTAATCGCCGTATTGGTCAAGATCCTGGGGATTTATCCCCCCGGGACTATCGTCAAATTATCGGACGACAGTGTGGCGAAGGTTATTATGACCACTAAGGATGTGAGTCAACCCCAAGTGTGGGCCTGTAAGGAAGATGGCAGTGAAGCGTCGCTGCGTTTTTTAAGTGATGAAGGTGTCACGGTACAAAAGGCCATTAAGGCGGAGGAGTTGACCGAGGGGGCGATCCGCACTTTACAGGTGGATAAGGGCATTAGTTTTTATTTTAGCTCGCTGCAAGCTTGAATCTTATGAGTTAAGTTCCGTATTCTATGCGCTGATTTTGACTTCCTTGGAATGGTTATGGCAAATATGGAACAACAGGGTGCGACATCCAAAAGTGTCGCCGTTGTCGGGTGCGGTTGGTTTGGGTTTGCATTGGCAAAGCAATTGGTTAAAGAAGGGTATCGGCTGACAGGTTGTAAGCGCAGTATCGATGAACTTGCTTTACTCACGGATGCCGGCATTGAAGCCTTTCAATTGCAGTTAGGTGAAGATGCCGAGGTTAAGCCCGATGCGCAAGCATTACAAAGAGTATTGCAAACCGATTTTCTCGTGGTCAATATTCCGCCCAGATTAAAGCGTGGCAACGGGGCTTATCTTCAAGAATTACAACAACTCATCGCATTAACCCAAGGTTGGCAATATCAAGGCATAGTGTTTATCAGCACTACGGGTGTGTACCCAAGCCAAGATAAGCTGATGACAGAAGTCGATGCTGCCGCTGAATCCTTAGATAGCCAAACCTTGTTAGATGCTGAAGCCTTGTTTGGCGCGCAAAAAAATAGCTGTATCCTGCGCTTTGCGGGGCTAGTGGGGCCTAAACGTCATCCTGGACGTTTTCTGGCGGGTAAAACCGATGTGCCAGGGGCTAATATGGCGGTAAATTTAGTCCATTTAAGCGATTGTGTACGGGCTATTAGCACCATTTTAGCTGCGAGTTGTCAGGGTAAAACTATCGCTCCGATCTATAATCTCTGCGCACCTTTACACCCCACTAAGGCTGAATTTTATCAAGCTGCCGCCCAGTCCTTAGGCCTAGTGCCTCCGATGTTTAATCAACGGACAATGCCTAGCAAGGTGATAGTCGGTGAGGCGATTGTGGCCGATTTAGGTTTCAGTTACCAATATACGTCACCGCTTGCTATGCTCGCGGCATGTGAGTGAATAAAAGTTAAAGCTAGCCTCAAATTTTCGGTTATCTTTAGCCCTTGTTTGACCAAGTACAATCCCTATATACAACAAATTCAACGAAAAGAGACAGTATAATGAGTGTATTTAATGTTATTCGCCCAGTTGTCGCCTTAGTGTGTGGGCTAATGCTGAGTGCCAGTTTTGCGCTACAAGCGGCAACCTTTGAAGAAGGTAAAGATTACATTACAGTGGCGGGAATAGCCGAAACGCAACAGCCTGTGTTACGGGAGTTTTTCTCCTATAACTGCCCACATTGCTACAAACAAGAGCCGCTAATGGTATCGACGATCGCCTTACTCGGTAAAGAGGTGGCCTTTGAGCGCACTCCTGTTGGTGCCGGGCGTCCCGCTTGGGAATTGAGTCAACTTGCCTATTATGTGGCGCAAAAGCTGAAAATGACTCAACAAGTGCATGAGACTATTTTTAAACAAATCCACGAGAAAGGAGAGCCCTTTACTCGGCCCGAGCAGGTTAAAGCCTTTTTCGTGTCACAGGGGGCCAAAGCCGATGATGTGGATGCGGCAATGAATTCTGTCGATGCAAAATTTACTGTGATGAACTATGACTCCCAAGCAGAATTGGCGGGCCTTAAAGGGGTGCCAGCATTGCTGGTCAACGGACGTTATATGTTAACGTCCACAGCCCATAGCCCGGAAGAGCTCGCACAATTAGTGAAGTTTTTGGCTGCTAAATAAGCCTGAATGCCAGATTGATTTTGTTTATAAACTCATTCTGCCCATGTTTTTGATGACTAACCCAGCGGATGCTGGGTTAATTTTTTGTCTTATGCCCATTAATTAAGCTGCTCTTGATAAACGCGGCTCTTATCTGTACGACATTGGTCTAACCTGCGAAAAAATCACCTCCATCCTTAAAATGTAATTACATTGCTAACTTACTGATTTTAATTGTTATTTCGATTATTTTATTGTGATGCTATTCACAAATTAGACTAAGGTCTTGATTGTGGTCACCCCAGCTGTTGCTAGATTAAACATGACTTAATAATAAAACAGCACAGGGGAGTCGCTATGGGTTTTGAAAACAACGATAAAGCAAAAGGCTACTGGCGCGAGAATTTACGTCTCGTTCTTAGCTTATTAGCTATTTGGGCCGCAGTGTCATTTGGATGCGGCATTCTATTGGTTGATGTACTCAATGAAATCCATTTCATGGGATTTAAATTAGGCTTCTGGTTTGCACAACAGGGATCTATGTATGTATTCGTTGTGCTTATTTTTGTCTATGCGGCAAAAGCCAACGCCTTAGATAAAAAATATAACGTACAAGAAGACTAAGGAGAATTGAAATGGGTGTTCAAGGATTAACGTATCTTATCGTAGGGCTCTCGTTTGCGCTCTATATCGGGATTGCAATTTGGTCACGGGCAGGCTCTACCAAAGAGTTTTATGTTGCTGGTGGCGGCGTGCATCCTGTGGTTAACGGTATGGCGACGGCGGCGGACTGGATGTCGGCGGCGTCATTTATTTCTCTTGCGGGTATTGTGTCCTTCGTTGGTTATGACGGCAGTGTGTACCTGATGGGCTGGACCGGCGGTTATGTTCTATTAGCCCTGTGTATGGCGCCATATTTACGTAAGTTTGGTAAGTTTACTGTGCCTGATTTCGTGGGTGAGCGTTATTACTCCCAGGCGGCGCGAACCGTTGCGGTGATTTGCGCCATCTTCATTTGCTTTACTTACATCGCAGGGCAAATGCGGGGAGTGGGGGTTGTGTTCTCGCGCTTCTTAGAAGTTGAAGTCGATACGGGTGTGTATATCGGTATGGCCGTGGTGTTCTTCTACGCTGTGTTAGGCGGGATGAAAGGGATTACCTACACCCAGGTTGCCCAATACTGCGTACTGATTTTTGCCTTTATGGTGCCTGCTATTTTCCTGTCTGTAATGATGACGGGCCACATTATTCCGCAAATTGGTTTCGGCGCTGAGCTTATCGATGCGGCGGGTAATAATACTGGGGTATATCTGTTAGAAAAGCTTAACAATCTGTCGACTGAACTGGGGTTCGCACCCTATACCGACGGCTCTAAGAGCATGATCGACGTGTTCTGTATTACTGGTGCCTTAATGGTCGGTACTGCGGGGTTACCCCATGTTATCGTGCGTTTCTTCACTGTACCTAAGGTAAAGGATGCGCGTATAACTGCGGGTTGGTCATTGGTCTTTATTGCGATTATGTATACCACAGTACCAGCATTAGCGGCATTTTCTCGCGTAAACATGATCGAAACCATCAACGGTCCAGATCAAAAAGGCGTTGCCTATGAGACTGCGCCTGATTGGATCAAAAACTGGGAGAAAACTGGTCTTATCAAGTGGGATGACAAAAACGGCGACGGCAAAATCTATTATGCTAAAGGCAAAATGGAAGATGCAGCCAGCAGCAATGAAATGAAAATCGATAATGATATCATTGTATTAGCAACGCCTGAAATCGCGAATCTGCCAGCTTGGGTGATCGCTTTGGTGGCCGCGGGTGGTTTAGCCGCAGCCCTATCGACTTCAGCGGGCCTATTGTTGGTGATTTCGACCTCGGTTTCACACGATCTGCTGAAAAAGAACCTAATGCCAAACATCTCTGACAAGAAAGAACTGATGTTTGCAAGGCTTGCGGCGGGTATCGGGATTGTGATTGCAGGTTACTTTGGGGTGAATCCTCCAGGCTTTGTGGCGGCGGTAGTGGCCTTTGCCTTCGGTCTTGCAGCATCGTCACTGTTCCCTGCGATTATCATGGGTATCTTCTCTAAAACCATGAACAAAGAAGGTGCGATTGCCGGTATGTTAACGGGATTACTGTTCACCTCTGGTTATATCATCTACTTTAAGTTTGTTGATCCAACGGCTAACGTGCCTGCAAACTGGTTCCTCGGTATTTCACCCGAAGGGATTGGTATGGTGGGTATGGTGGTTAACTTTGCAGTTGCTGCGCTAGTGAGTAAAGTGACCTCTGCAACACCGCAACATGTACAGGAAATGGTTGAGTCAATTCGTTTCCCTAAAGGTTCTGGCGAAGCAAGCGGCCACTAGTCGTCAGTTGTGTCACAGAGTTGAAAAAGAGCGCTTAGGCGCTCTTTTTGTTATTCGCTCACTGACTTAAGTCGAATATGGCATAGAATTATTGCAGGTTATAGTGAAGATAAATCCACCTAAAATAAGGTGTTGCCAATGAATGCCAGCGAATTGCAGCCCGTTGTGCAATTTTTAAAATCCATTGTTCCCTTTGAAACATTAGCCGATGAAACGGTTTTACGTTGTGCTAAGGCGGTTACTATTGGGTATTACAGTAAAGCATCTCGTTATGTCACCTTTGATGCTAATGCGCCTAAGTTATATATAGTACGCAGCGGTGCCTTTGAGGTGCGCGATCCCGAAGGGGTGCTGGTGGATAGGGTCGGTGAGGGCGAGTTCTTTGGGTTTTCGACCTTGTTATCGGGTGAGAAAGTTGTCAATAAAGTCGCTATCCTAGAGGATGGTTTGGTTTACCATTTGCCCCAGGCTTTGTTTGACCAACTGAGGGGGGACAACCGCAATTTTGATAAGTTTTTTACCCGTGCCTTTGCAAAGCGTTTGCGCCATGAGGCGCGTTTTAAGGCAAAAGATCTGACGACTACAAGCCGTATCAGTACCTTAATGTCACCCGATCCCATTATGATCGATTCCCATGCCAGTGTGACCCAAGCCGCCCTGTTGATGCGTAATGCCCGGGTATCCTCGCTTTTAGTCATAGATAATCACAGGTTAGTTGGCATTTTAACCGACAAGGATTTGCGTAATCGGGTGTTGGCCGTTGGGCTCGATGGCCATTTAGCCGTCCATCAAGCGATGACAGTATCGCCCATTTCAATTTCATCTAATGCATTGATTTTTGAAGCAATGCTGCTAATGAGTGAACATAATATCCACCATTTACCCATTATTGATGAGGGGAAAGCGATTGGCATGGTCACGAGTACAGATATTTTACGTGGTCAGGGCTCACAACCTTTGCTGTTGATTGGTGAAATAGAACGTCAGTTGGATCTGGCGAGCCTTATCAATGTAAGTAAGCAAATCCCCTTGTTATTGCAAAATTTAATCAGTGCCGATGCAAGGGCCGAAGAAATTGGCCGGGTATTAACCTCAGTTACCGATGCTCTGACACGGCGCTTAATTGTGCTTAATCAGCAATTGCTGGGTGAGCCTCCGATGGCTTTTTGTTGGTTAGCCTTTGGCTCCCAAGGCCGGCAGGATCAAGCGGCGTGTTCCGATCAAGATAATGGCCTGCTAGTCGCAGAAGAAATGGATGATTATGCTAAGGGATATTTCGATGCACTCACCCATGCCGTGTGTGCCGGGCTTGATCAATGTGGCTATGTTTTTTGCCCCGGCAATATTATGGCGCAAAATCCACAGTGGCGAATGTCACTGCAACAATGGCAGCAGGTCTTTGAAAAATGGGTGATCACCCCAGAACCCAAGGCGCTGATGCACGCCAGTATCTTTTTCGATATGCGCTCAGTGTACGGTCCGCAAACCCTATTCGATGCCCTGCAGGATAAAGTGTTAGCCCAAACCCGCGATAACGATATATTTTTGGCGGGCATGGCGGGTAACTCACTGATTGAGTCTCCGCCCCTAGGTTTCTTTCGTAAGTTTGTGCTCGAGCGTGATGGCAGCGAAGTTAAAGGCATTGATTTAAAACATAAAGGTAATGCTCTCATCAATGATATTGCTCGTGTCTATGCCTTATCGGCTGGCATCAAAGAAGTGAATACCGCTAAACGCATTCGCGCCTTAATGGAGGCGAACATTCTCAATCGAAAGGATGCCCTGAATTTGGCCGATGCCCACGAGTTTATCGCCCATATGCGTTTAGCCAATCAGGGCTACCAACATACCCAGGGGCAGCCCCTGAGCAATTATTTATTACCCGCGCATTTGTCCTCATTAGTACGGCACCAATTAAGGGATGCCTTTAAGGTGGTGCACGATGCTCAGTCAGGGATGAAAATGAAGTTTATGCGGAGTTTTTAAATGGGCAGTTTGAGGGTAAGGGCCAAGCTTAAATGGCGCATCCTACGCAGTCAGCATCGGTTATTTAAAGATTATTACCAGTCCTTACTGCCCTTACTGGATATGCCCCTGTCCGAAGCGCCACTGATGGCAATGGATTTGGAGATGACGGGGCTCGATCCTATGCGCGATCAAATTTTGAGTATTGGTCTTGTGCCTATCGAGCATGGGGCCATTCCACTGGCGGGTGCAGAGCAGAAATTGGTGCAAATTCGTGGCAGTGTCGGCCAGAGTGCCACTATTCATGGCATTCTCGATAATCATTTAGTGCAAGCTGTCAGTATTGAAGAAGCCATGGCGTGGTTTCTTAGTCGCACCCGTGGCAGAGTTCTCGTTGCACACCACGCCCCTTTAGATTGCCGTTTTTTACAGCAGGATATGCTCGCTATTTATCATCAGCCTGTGATGTTACCGACAATTGATACCCTGTTGGTTGAAAGGTTGCGTTTGCTTCGGGAGCATTCTGTCATCAAAGAAGGCAGCTTGCGCCTTGGGGCTTGCCGTGAGCGCTATGGCTTACCAATTTACTCAGCCCACAGCGCGCTGACCGATGCATTGGCCTGCGCCGAGTTGCTATTGGCTCAAATCGCGGCGATGGGGGGAGCAAGGCAGCTTAACGTTGTTGATCTGCTTGAAAAATCCTTCTGATATTTCAAACAAAAGTGACTTTAAATAATGCATTGACGATAAAAGGATGACTGGACTCATTGAGCCCAGCACACCAAGTTAAACACCGCCAAGATTAAAACACGATATAGAGCGGCCAGCCTAGGAGGCCGATAAGACCTTCTTTGTGCTCGAATCGCTCTAGACGTTCGGGGGAAGCGCCATCGAGTAAGAGCTCGCGGTAGCTTTTCGCAAAGTTGAGGGTGCGAAGTAGGGCAGGGGCAAAGTTTTTACCGAGATCTTTGCTGATGGCTTCAGCTAATTCTGCGGGTAGCTCAGCTAGCGCCTTTTGGGTTTGAAGCTTAATATGCTCAAGGGTAAACCATTCATCTAACAGTGTTACTTTGGCTATTCTCTTTTTCAAATCCTGTCTGACTTTCGCATTATCAAACAACATTCGGTATAACACGGCTTCGGCTAATACACTCTCAAGGTTGAGAAAGTCCAAAGGGTCGTACTGAGTTTGCACATAAAACTGCGCCATTAAGGCGGCGATCGACTGTTGATGCTGGTATTCGACTAATGCCTCTTGATAGGCATGAAAACCCTGCCATTCTTCTGCATCTGGTGGGCTAGAGACTTGCTCAAGGAGGAACTTGTCAACATCCCCATAGAGCGACTTTCCGTTGGCGAGCTTATGCTTGCTCACCGTGCTCAGCATACTCCAGCCCTTTTGGAAGCATTTAACAACACCGTCAGCCGTTGTCAGTAGACGTATAGCTTGTTGTTGATCTTGATGGGAAAGTTCCATTAAACCTAAGCTTACGACACCAATCACATCGTGGGCCGCTTGTTCTAGCAAGTGCATTTTATACTTGTTATAGAACTTGTCGGCCAGTTTGAGACTCATCAAAATGGCTTTGGATTTGATTTGTGACAGCTGTTCACCGCTCAGCGATTCGTCTGCTTGGCCTTGGATCAATACCTTACTCAGGTATGGTCCCTGATCTACATCACGCAGTACCAGTTGCATCAAAAGATTCCTTAATCCAAAAAGCTAAACATATCATCGACTTCTGCGTATTCATCCGCCACTTGGTTTTTCTCTTTGGCTTGGATCACGAGTTCATTGACGAACTTGCTAATGATGATTTCCCAGCCTGAGCTTTCGTTGCGCAGCAGATTTTTGATGGCTTTTTCGACATCGGGTGCTAGCTCATGGATAAGCGCCATCAGACTACGGGGATCATCTATGCTCAAACTGTGGGCTTCTTCACTCTTAGAGCGGCTATCGTAGCCGACGGTGTCGGTGTCTTCTTCGTCATCATAGAGATCGGTAAAGCCATCATCGTCTTGGTGTTGTTCGCCCAACATCATTTCGATAAAGGGGATAGACAGGTAGAAGAGGCCTGCAGGATCGTCGGCAATGCATTCTAAAATGGCGGTTTGCTTTTCTTCGCTATCTTGAATGCGGATTAAATAGGTTAAAAAATCAAAGGTATGCTGTATGAGTTCTTCAGCGTTGTTTTTAATTTTTTCTTCCCAGTACAAAGGTTGCTGACACACTATGTCGCGGATTTGCTCTGGGGTCATCAGTTCAGACATGATTGAAGGGCAGGATATATCATGGTGACTATTAATTTGAGTCAGCGTGACTATGTCCATTTGTTCAATGACTTCAACCAATTGCTCATCACTCATTGTGGTGGCGATGAGTTCGAAACGTTTGCTCGCTTGTTTTGGCTCTACGTCTGCCAGTTCTTTTATTTCGGCAACGGTTATCTCAATGAGACTAGTGTTCATTAGCGGTCCTCATCATCATAGTGATCGTAGTAGCCATCTTCCTCTTCACCTTCATCGTCGTCATCGGAATGACCGACATAGTCGTTGTCATCATCGTCATCGTCTTCACTATGTTTAGGTGCAGGTGCTGCTTTACCTTGAGTTTCAAGTAAATACAAAACAGCGCAGCTTTCAATAAGTAAATCTTCTGAATAGGCTCGTACGGCCAATACTAATGGCAGATCGGCATTATTAAAGCCAATGGTGACCTTAAACTCATCCCATTCGGGTTGGGTGGATGTGTTGATCCAATGGGCCCATTTCAACTTGGCTTCGGCAGGAAATTTCACTCGACCGTAGAGCGCAACGGGGAGATATTCAGGCACTGAATCCAACATTTTTGGATCGGCTTGTAATACTTTTTTGATTTGACTCGTAAATTGTTCTAATGCCTTGGGAGTATCGGGGTCATCATAGGACTCGATATTGTCGTAGGCATTATTTTTTAGCTCATTAATGCGTGAGATATTCAGTTTTTTGGCCATGTGGCATTACTCTACATTAAACGTTCAAGGGTAAAATTGATCCCATAGCTCGCGCATGGCACCAGCGGGATCTGTCACTATCACGTTATTGAAATCTTTGATAAACGCATTTCTAAGCTTGGGGTCTGATAGCACTTCATAGGCTTTTTTAACGCGTTCGAGTTGCAGTGATGCTTGTTCCTTTTCCTCTTCAGAGGCACCTAACAACTTATCTGGATGGTATTTATTTGAGAGTCGTCGATAGGCTTTTTTAATATCGTCTTCTTTGGCGCTGGGTTTGATGCCGAGCACACTAAAGTGGTTAATCATACTTGTACCTGCAGGCGATGGATCTGATATCGCAAGATAAAAAGGGTTTAAATCTGATTATCTTAAATCTTGTGGAATTATGATTAGTCAGCGCTGGATCATAGCAGAAATGCTTATGGGGCGGCAAACACCTGAGCCGCTATTTGTAGACTGTTCGCAGGCTTAGTAGCGCTTTTCGCAGGCTTAGTGGCGCTTTTGAAATAAACGGATTTATGGGAGCCATTTGGTCTACTTGAGGAGAGTCAGCGGTATTGCAAATTTTAGCTACAAAAAAACCAGCTTATGCTGGCCTAGTCGTGATTTAGCTTATGCGCTGTTTTATAAATAAAATTGGTTGCGGGAGCTGGATTTGAACTAACGACCTTCGCCCGTTGTTTATCAAGAGTTGAGCCCGACGAGCAGCCATATTGCAGCTGAGTAAGATAAATTTCGGGTACAAAAAAACCAGCTTATGCTGGCCTAGTCGTGATTTTATATTAATTGGTTGCGGGAGCCGGATTTGAACCGACGACCTTCGGGTTATGAGCCCGACGAGCTACCATGCTGCTCCATCCCGCGTCCGATTAATACTGTTGATAACTGTTTTGATTCTGTCATCTTAGAATTGGCTGCAGTAGCTGGGTTTGAAGTAACGACCTTCGCCAGTTGTTTATAAAGAGTTGAGCCCGACGAGCTGTTTCTATTGATAAACCTATGCTTTAAATTGGTTGCGGGAGCTGGATTTGAACCAACGACCTTCGGGTTATGAGCCCGACGAGCTACCATGCTGCTCCATCCCGCGTCCGATTAATACTGTTGATAACTGTTTTAATTCTGTCATCTTAGAATTGGTTGCGGGAGCTGGATTTGAACCAACGACCTTCGCCAGTTGTTTATAAAGAGTTGAGCCCGGTAAGCTGTTTCTATTTATAAACTTCTACATTAGATTGGTTGCGGGAGCTGGATTTGAACCAACGACCTTCGGGTTATGAGCCCGACGAGCTACCATGCTGCTCCATCCCGCGTCCGATATCTATCTGTATTACTTTACTATTTTTACATTATATTGGTTGCGGTAGTTGGATTACTTATACTCAATCAGTAACGACCTTCGCCAGTTGTTTATAAAGAGTTGAGCCCGATGAGCTGTTTCTATTTATAAACAATTGCTTTAAATTGGTTGCGGGAGCTGGATTTGAACCAACGACCTTCGGGTTATGAGCCCGACGAGCTACCATGCTGCTCCATCCCGCGTCCGTCTTCAAAGCGGGGCAGACTATAACGGCAGCGAGAGGGCAATGCAAGGACGAATCTTAAAAAGTAGGGTGAATGCTCAAATATAAAGCGTAGTGCCGGGGTTTTAGGCGATCTTAGGGCCAGCCTAGTGTTTTGTTCAGTGAGCAGGCACGAAATTGACTGACAAATTCTGGCTTTGGCTAATAACTGTTTATCTTTTATCTATTCGAGCAGGTATAATGTCGCTTTGATTTTGACTGCGTACTGATTATCCCATGCTTAATTTTTTTGCCGCTGCCCCAAAGGGCTTTGAATATAGCTTAGCCCAAGAACTGACTGAATTTGGTGCGACTGAGATTAAAGAAAGTGTTGCTGGTGTGTATTTCACCGCGCCTTTAGCCTTAGCGTACCGCATTACTTTATGGACTCGTTTAGCCAGCCGCATCGTATTGGTTATCTATAAAGGCAGCTGTGAGTCGGCAGAGCAACTGTATAATGCTGCTTATTGTATTGATTGGCCTGCACATTTTTCTAATAAAAGCACTTTTAGTATCGATTTTCATGGTACTGGCGGTTTTATTAACAATACTCAGTTTGGCGCACTGAAGATTAAAGATGCGATAGTCGATAGGTTCCGTGACGATGGCGATGAGCGCCCTAATGTCTCTCGCACCGATGCGGATTTTAAAGTCGATGCGCATTTCCGTAATGGTGTGATTACCATTGCGATGAATTTCTCCGGCCCATCCCTGCACCAAAGGGGTTACCGTTCCACCACAGGTGAAGCGCCTCTAAAAGAAAACCTTGCCGCGAATATGCTAGTACGAAGTGGCTGGCAGGCTGCACCTTCTACTTTACTCGATCCCTTTTGCGGTAGTGGTACAGTGTTGATTGAAGCAGCATTGATGGCGGCGGATATTGCTCCTGGGTTGCAGCGCAGTCGTTTTGGATTTGAACATTGGCGTCGCCATGATAAAACCCTATGGCAAGAGATTGTCGCCGAAGCCAAGGCCCGCGCTTCCTTAGGGGTTAAGCGCTGCGAGATTAAATTTTATGGTTCGGATATTGATTCGCGCCTCGTTGCCCTAGCTAAACGCAATGCTGAAAATGCCGGCGTGCTGGATCTCATCGAGTTTAAGGTCGCTAATGCCCTTAATATTGAGCCGCCCGCGGCAGAAGGCTATCTCATCACCAACCCGCCCTATGGCGAGCGTTTGGGTAATGTCTCTGAACTTTTGCAACTTTATTACCAACTTGGCGATAAATTTAAAAAAGAATTCGGCGGTTGGAAAGTCGCCATGCTGTGTAGTGATATTGAGCTAGTCTCGTCGCTCAAGCTGAAAGCCGATAAACAAATGAAGATGTTTAACGGTGCCCTCGAGTGTGCCTTTAACATTTATACCTTGCATGCGACCAGTACACGTCGTGATACGCCAGTGCTGCCTGAAGGGGTTGATATTGCCGATATCGCGCCCGCCTTTGCGAACCGTATCAAGAAAAATGCGAAGCAGTTAGAAAAGTGGGCGAACAAAGAAGGCATTGATAGTTATCGTATTTATGATGCCGACATTCCTGAATATAACGTCGCAGTCGATAAATATTTAGACTATGTGATAGTGCAGGAATATATGGCGCCAGCGACCATTCCTGAGGCTGTTACAAAGCGTCGTTTAAGTGATGTGCTGTTGGCGTTACCTGCAGCGATTGGGATTAATCCTAATAAAATCATCATGAAAACCCGTGAGCGTCAGAAGGGCACGAATCAATATCAAAAGCTCGATGAGCGTAAATTAGAACTTATCACCACTGAGTATGGTGCTAAGTTTAAGTTGAACTTAACGGGTTATTTAGACACGGGGTTATTCCTTGACCATAGATTGACCCGGCGTCTCGTTGGTCAAAAAGCAAAGGGTCGCAGAGTATTGAACCTATTTTCCTATACGGGTTCTGCGTCGGTACATGCGGCGCTCGGTGGGGCGAAGTCTGTCACCACGGTCGATATGTCAAATACTTATATTGCATGGGCAAAGGAAAACTTTGCACTTAATGGACTGCAGGGTAAGCAATATGAATTTGTGCAAGCGGATTGTTTACAGTGGATCCGCGATTGTACTCTCGATAAAAAAGTGCAGTATGATTTGATTTTTATCGATCCTCCTACCTTTTCTAACTCAAAAAGAATGGAAGATTCCTTCGATGTCCAACGGGACCATGTCAATTTACTCGGCGCCTTAGTGAAACTCTTAAGTCCAACGGGGGAGTTAGTGTTCTCCAACAATAAACGTAAGTTTAAGATGGATATAGAAACACTCACTAAGATGAATATCACAGTTAAAAACATTGATGACATCACCTTGCCGCTGGATTACAAGCGTAATCCCCATATACACAATACTTGGTTAATTACCCATGCCTGAATTGCCACTAGACCCTAAGTCTGAATCGCAGCAGGTTTATGTGCTATACCACACAGAGGGATGCCATCTGTGTGAATTAGCCGCCGAACTGCTCGCCAAGACGGGGATTGCATTTCAAGCCATCGATATTTGCGATGATGAAATATTAGCGGAGCGTTATAGCGTGTCGATCCCTGTTGTGAAAGCATGGGACGGACGCTGCCTATTTTGGCCATTTAACGCAACACAATTACAAGATTTTTTAGGAGCTTAGTTTGAGTCTGGTTCGTATCAATAATGGCTCTTTAGCCTATGGTTACACGCCGCTACTGCAGAATGCGGATTTTACAATTGAACGCGGTGAGCGAGTGTGTATTGTTGGGCGCAATGGTGCTGGCAAGTCGAGCTTATTGAAGATTTTAGACCGTGAGGTGCTGCTGGATGAGGGTGAATTTAACATTGATGGCAATGTGACTGTTAGCCGTTTACAGCAAGATCCGCCTAAAGCCGAACAAGGGACAGTGTATGCCTATATTGCCGCAGGCCTTAAGGAAGTGGGTGAGGCGCTTGAACGTTATCACCAGCTGTCACACGATGTAGCCCATGCCTCCCCTGAAATGATGGATCGCATGCTCAATGAAATGCAGAGCCTGCAGGAAACCTTAGACCATTACAATGGTTGGCAATTAGATTCGCGCATCCAACAAAATTGCGAGCTGTTAGGCTTAGATCCCGATAAATCCTTAAGCGAACTATCCGGTGGTTGGCAACGTAAGGTGGCATTGGCACGCGCACTGGTGAGTGAGCCTGATCTATTGCTGCTCGATGAACCGACCAACCACTTAGACATTGATACCATTGAGTGGTTAGAAAAATTTCTACTCGATTATCAAGGTGCCATTGTTTTTATCAGCCATGACAGGGGCTTTATTGCCCGTATGGCAACACGAATAGTGGATTTAGACCGCGGAGTTGTTACCTCGTGGCCGGGCAATTATCAAGCTTACCTTGATGGTAAGCAGGAGTGGCTACGGGTCGAAGCGGATAAAAATGCATTATTTGATAAACGCCTAGCCGATGAAGAAGTGTGGATCCGCCAAGGCGTGAAGGCCAGACGTACTCGAAATGAAGGCCGAGTGCGTGCACTCAAGGCTTTGCGTCAAGAACGCAGCGAGCGTTTAAATCGTCAGGGTAACGCCAAAATGGCGGTGGCTGAAACCGAGCGTTCTGGTAAGTTAGTATTTGATGTTAAAGACTTAAATTACAATTTGCCCGATAAAAATCTGGTTAAGAACTTTAATACTACAGTGATCCGGGGTGACCGTATCGCCCTAATTGGTCCAAACGGTTGTGGTAAATCAACACTGATTAAGTTGTTGATTGAAAAGCTACAACCCCAGTCTGGCGAAGTGAAAGTCGGCACTAAGTTAGAAATTGCCTATTTTGACCAATACCGTGAAGCCTTAGATCCTGAGCAGACCGTTGAAGATAACGTCGGCGAAGGTAAAAAAACCATTACGATCAATGGCCAAGATCGCCATATATTAAGCTACTTGCAGGATTTTTTATTCTCGCCTATGCGAGCGAGAACGCCGGTAAAAGCCCTTTCCGGTGGCGAGAAGAACCGTTTATTGCTGGCTAAATTATTGATCCGCCCTGCAAACCTTATCATTCTCGACGAACCGACAAACGATCTTGATATCGAGACCCTAGAATTGCTAGAGTCGCTGCTAACCGAATATCAGGGCACATTGTTATTGGTCAGCCATGATAGGGCGTTTATCGATAACACTGTCACAAGTAGCTGGTGGTATGCCGGTAACGGCCACTGGAGTGAATATGTGGGGGGCTATCAGGATGCGGTCGATCAGGGAGCAAAGTTTTATTCTGAGGAACCTAGTTCATTAAAGACGGTCGAAGCTCCAGCGACACCCACTAAAGCGGTGGAAGTCAAGGCGGCCGAACCTGTTAAAGCAGTGAAAAAACTGTCTTACAAGTTACAACGTGAATTAGAATCGTTGCCCAATGTGATGGAACAGTTAGAGGAAGATATCCTTGCACTGCAAACCACTATCGGCAATCCCGATTTTTACAGTCAGGCGCAAGATAAAGTCAATCAGGTATTAAGCCAGTTGGCGGATAAAGAAAAGCAATTGGAAGTTTGCTTCGAGCGATGGGAAGAGCTTGAGTCACTGAAGTAAACCAATAATAAAAATGGGAATAGAATTAATGAAGTTAAAGTTGGATAACGCCCTGTCCTTGGTTGCCTTAGGTGTCCTTGGCGTATTGAATAGTGCCCATGCCGCACCTGTCTATGAAATTGTTAATATTGACAATTATGACCTGAAAGGCACGCTCGAAGGGACGCGTAACGGTTATGCTTTAGGCGTCAATGCAAATGATGAATTAGTCGGCATTTCAAAGGGTAAGAAAAAGCTCAGCACCGCCGATGTTGAAGATGGTGTGATTGATGTTGAAGATGGTATCGCACCTGAAGAAAGCATTACATATTCTATTACAGAGCCAATTATTGCCAATAACTTTACCTTTGTAGCTAAGGAAAACGATGATACATCTAATCCTTGGTTACCGACTTTTGATAGCATTAATGGCACTACAGTTCCAAGTGACACTAGCGTGATTAATTCCGTCGATACTTTTTACTATGGTATCAATGATGCGGGGGTCAAAGTCGGAAGTATGACTTCCCCCGAAAAGAAAACCGAAAATACTGCAACCACAGATGTCACGGATGATTATTGGTATTACCGTGACTTTGAATTCCGCGGCGTGGTGAAAACGGCTGACGCTGAAATTCCATTACCACCACCTTACACTCAATATGTCAAAGACGATAAAACCGTTGAATTAGGCGGTTGGTCTGCAGCATCGGCGGTGAATAACAATAATCTTGTTGTGGGTTATGCGAGTACCGATATCAGCAAATATGGTGGCGATCGTGTTACTTATTGCCTAAGTTCGGATAATACCTTGCCGTTAGATGTGTGTGTGCAACGCGAGCAATATCCAAATAAAAGCGGCACACGTAATATCCAATATCAGACCCGCGCCTATGTATGGCAAATTGATAACGGTGTCGCCACTGGCACGACGTTACCTTTAGGGCTCACGCCTGCAAGCGGTAGTACGTTAACTTTCACCGCCCAAGCCCTAGGTGTGAATGATAATGGTGTTGTCGTTGGACGCTCGCACGTATACCGCAATAACAATACCGATAAACTGCGCCAGGACGCTGCCTATTGGTCTAAAGATACCGACGGTAACTATCAATACCACTGGATTAAAATGGGCGATTCTATCTCGAATTCGATTGCCTATGATATTAACGATGATGGCATTGTGGTAGGTAGTTATCGCAGTTATATCCAAGGATATTTACGCGATAAATTCTTTTATTTTGATATAAATACCCCTGATGTTGGCTATGTCACTCCGAATGATTTTGCGACAAAACTAACGGATCTTTCGAGTAAGCCTAAGGATATCAATAATAAAGGCCAAGTCGTTGGTTATATTGAAACGACCTATGATAAAGAAAAGCCTCGCCCTAAGGCTGGTTTTCTCTATGAAAAATCCACGGGTGAATTTAGCGACTTAAATACCTTACTCACCTGCGAATCGAAAGGTTATGAGAAAGGTAGCGATGGTAATTGGGTTCGTCATGAGGTCGAAGTACAAGATGGTTCTGGTGAACTACTGACGTATAAAAGTGATATCTTGGTCGTAGAGGCATCAAGTATTAATGAAGATGGCACTATTGTCGGGACCGCTTTTATTCGTAAGCCCTCATACCAGTTTGATGATAAGGGAAATTTGATTATTGGTGAAAATGGCAAACCCCTATTTGAATTGAGCGGTAATGGCGATCCTGTGACAGCTTATATTCCACGTATGGTAGTACTTAAGCCAACCACCAATGGAGAGGCTTGTACCGTAGATGATAGTACAGAGGCGGGTAACTATGAGCGTAAGGGCGCCGCGTCTTTGGCTTGGTTGCTTGCCTTACCACTGATTTGGTTCCGTCGCCGCAAAGGCTAGTTTTTAAGATTGAATTCAGACTCAAAAATCGAGGCAAAAATGCCTCGATTTTTTTTAACTAAGATCTCAATAGTTTAATAAATAGTCGATATAATGAGCGATTTTTTTGATTGATCTTAGGGTAAAAAAGCACTATTCCTATGGGTGAAGCTTTTGCTTCTATTTTATGTAGAACAGAGGACGCTTGCATGAAAAGACAAAAACGAGATCGTTTAGATAGAGCTTTTTCCAAAGGATTCCAAGCTGGTGTAGGTGGGCGCTCTAAGGAGCTCTGTCCTTATGCAAATCTTGATTCGCGATCGCAGTGGTTGGGCGGTTGGCGTGAAGGTGTGGATGGCCGAGTTAATGGGTTATTTAACAAGTGATGAGCCTTTGCTCAACAAGTTAAATAGCCCGGAATACACAGAGTAATGCAGCACAATTGCCCTCAGATGAGGGCATTTTTGTATGAAGAGTACGAGGGAATTAGAACGTCGAAGTATCGCTAAAAACACCGACTTTAAGATCGGTAGCACTGTAGATTTGACGACCATCGACTTCAAGGATGGCATCTGCAATACCCATCACCAGTTTACGATGAATAGTACGCTTGATATTGAGCTTGTAGGTGACTTTTTTCGCCCCAGGTAATACTTGGCCAGTAAACTTGACTTCACCTACGCCAAGGGCACGACCTTTACCTTCTGCGCCTTCCCAACCTAAGTAAAAACCGACTAGTTGCCACATGGCATCTAAGCCTAAGCAGCCTGGCATCACAGGATCGCTAATAAAATGGCAGTCAAAGAACCATAATTCTGGATTAATATCGAGTTCAGCAACAATTTCGCCTTTACCAAACTCACCACCATTATCGTTAATGGTGACGATCCTATCGATCATCAGCATGTTATCGACGGGGAGGCGAGGGGAGTTTGGACCAAATAATGTCCCATGGCCACAGGCGATGAGTTCTTCTTTATTGAAACTGTTTGCTTTATTCATTGTTTTACTACTCCAGCAATAAGAGTCGCCAAGATTAGCGAACACGTGTAAGCTAAACAACTCCGATCAGCTAATTAGCGATGAAATAATCCTAATTTTGCGAGCAATCGCGCCATTAGGCCAATTTCCTCTTCACCATTACCTGCAAGTTTATCGAGTCTTTCCTGCACTAAACCATATAAAGAATCGTGAGGGAAATCATTATCTTCATCGGCAACCCCCGCGGGCATCTGCATTAATAGCTCGACCGCTTGATCCATATGTTCGACAGCATAGATATGGAATAACCCTTTGCCTACAGCTGTAATTACTTTAGGGGCTAAGTTAAGCTGTAATACGTTCGATTTGGGCATAATCACGCCCTGTTCACCTGTTAAACCTCGGCGCTCACATAAATTAAAGAATCCTTCAATCTTCTCATTGATACCACCGATAGCCTGCACATTACCAAACTGATCGAGTGCGCCTGTTATCGCTAGTGACTGAATAATAGGCTGTTCGGCAATGGCTGACATAAGGCAACAATATTCGGCGAGTGATGCACTGTCACCGTCAATTTCCTGATAGGACTGCTCAAAAACGATATTGGCATTGAGGTGCAGTGGCGCGTCACGGCCAAAGATACGATACAAACAGGCCGATAGGATCATCATCCCCTTGGCGTGAATATTGCCGCCAAGTTCAGATTTTCTTTCAATATCAGCCACTTCCCCATCACCGTAATGAACAGATGCAGTAATTCGGGCGGGTTCACCATAGCTGTAATCAATGGCATCGATAACCGTTAATCCATTGATTTGCCCTACCATAGCACCGGTTGTTGGCAGATTTATGAAATTATCATCGAAACTTTGGCCCGAGAATTCTTCGGAGCTATTGTGGCGATAATTCGCTTGGATAAGAGCATGTTCAATGCTGCTGGCATTAATACTTGGCTTACCACGATAGGCCTTAGCCTGTGCCATCAATTGAGCAAACTCGAGCATAGACAAACTTAAGCGATGTTGATGTTCCGTCAGGCGCGCACTGTAACGGAATAGGGGCGCGAGACTAGATTGCTCTAAACTCACCTCAACACTGTGGGCGATAGCCTGTAACCAAGCGGCGTACTGGGACTCTTTATAACGAGTGAGATCCATTTCACTGGCAAGTTCCGCTAATAGAGTGAAATGGCGTTGAAATTGCCAATCCTCTGAACGCACTTGGCTGTATATCATCCCAGCGCCAACGAGCACGATTTTACAGTTCAATGGAATAGGGCTTAAAGTGCTGCTGATTTGATATTCTTTTTGCGTGAGGATTTGCATGACTAAATCCCATAAACTCTCACGCTTCCATAGCGACTCGGCACAGATAAAGAGGGTATGGCATTGGGCCAAGGCTCCTGCCTGATATTGACTAGAGTTCCCCGATTGTACCATTCGTCCAAGCAGATCCACGCGACGGATATTGCCGCTCAGGTATCGATACTGAGTGCTTTTTTCTGCAATACAGCCCTGATCCCCTAGTGGTTGTTCGTTCTGCCATTGAAACTTAATACTCTTATCTATTGGCTCAATTGGCCTTGTCGCCACAAGATAAGCGGGCGCTTGTGGCGCTAAGGTTTCCATCAAGGCTTGTATTATTAAATGACGGTCAATCCCTGGGAAATCGGCAAGATAAAGTTGTTGATCTTTGATGGCATTGTTTAGCTTAAAGGCATCAAGGGCACGTTCTTGGCCTAAGAGTAAGGCGCTTAAATTGACAGCCGATTGAGATAGGGTGGGCAGGCTAAATTCAGGTGCGAGTGACGATGTCGATATCAAGAGTGAATTCATATAAGCATTTACCGTAAGAAGTTATCGTGATTTTACCATACCCGAACCACAAGTCTCTCACTGTATAGGTGTTTTTACGCGCGTTTGCCCTCTAATTGAGAAAAATTAGTTTGAATTCCGCCCGAAAAAACACCGTGCTGAACATAAGATGAGCATTCGATTCGATATTCGAAAATTGAGGTTTACAATACATAACGATACTTATATTATTTGCGGCGTTCGGAGGGGTGGCAGAGTGGTTTAATGCACCGGTCTTGAAAACCGGCGTGGGTTTATAGCCCACCCAGGGTTCAAATCCCTGCTCCTCCGCCATATTTTACGGAAAAGCCATCAGAAATGATGGCTTTTTTGTTTAAAGAATTTGAACCCCGGGTTCCTCATTCGAAACACAGCTCCTGCGCCATATTCAGTCAAAAGCCGCTAAGTAATTAGCGGCGTTTTTGCATTTGAGCCATTTGAACCCTTGGGTTCCTCATTCGAATGGCAGCTTCTCCGCCATATTTAACGGAAAAGGCTATCAGCAATGATAGCCTTTTTTGTTTATGCAATTTGTACCCTAGGTTCCTCATTCGAAGAGCAGCTCCTGCACCATACGAGTTATGCCAAACCCTTGTTATAGGCGTGATTGTGGGATTGGGCGCCGTATATTGCTTCCTTTTTAAACGCTTTTTATTGTGGAGTCATTCTGTAATCGTTCCTTTAAATATCATCTAGTTAACAATATTAATTTTATGCTTTGCGAAACGGGGTTGTTGGGCTAAATTAGCCCTATAAACTCGTAATCCGTTTGCTGTGTTGCTTTTATAGTGTGCGGCTCGGGCGGGAAAGATAAAAGGTGGGTTAAGTTGATATCGATATATTTAGTTGACGATCATGAGCTTGTGCGAACTGGGATCCGCCGTATCTTGGAAGATGAGCGTGGGCTTAAAGTGGTAGGGGAGGCCCCGGATGGCGAGACTGCGGTGCAGTGGGCTCGTCAAAATGAAGCCGATGTGATCTTGATGGACATGAATATGCCTGGGATGGGCGGACTGGAAGCCACGCGTAAAATTTTACGTTATCAACCCCATGCAAGAATTATTGTGTTAACTGTGCACACCGAAGATCCGTTCCCAAGCAAGGTGATGCAGGCCGGAGCTTCGGGTTATTTAACCAAAGGAGCAACGCCGCCTGAGGTATTGCAAGCTATACGTCAGGTTTCCCGTGGGCAGCGTTATTTATCCCCAGAAATTGCCCAACAAATGGCGCTGAGCCAGTTTAATCCCGCCGATGACAATCCATTTAAGACCTTATCAGAGCGTGAACTGCAGATCATGCTGATGATCACTAATGGTGAGAAAGTGAATGATATTTCTGAGCAGCTCAACCTAAGCCCTAAAACGGTTAACAGCTATCGTTACCGTTTATTTGCTAAGCTTGGGATCAGTGGTGATGTGGAGCTGACACGTTTAGCCATTCGCTACAAAATGTTGGATGCGGGTCATTTTTAATCCTAGGGTATGTTCGTTTTTGATGTTGATATCTTGTCTGCCTTTTGAAAGACGTGGGTGTGAATAATGTCGAGTGTGTTTAACGCCCAAAGTTTTCTACGCACGGTTTCATCTTCTGCCGGGGTTTATCGCATGTATGACGTCAAGGGTGACGTCATCTATGTGGGTAAAGCCAAGGATCTTAAAAAACGGCTTTCATCGTATTTTCGTAAAAATTTAGGCAATATTAAGACCCAAGCCTTAGTCTCACATATTCACCATATTGATGTGACACTGACCCACAGTGAAACCGATGCGCTGTTGCTTGAAAATGATTACATCAAGCAATATATGCCTAAATACAATGTGTTATTGCGTGATGATAAGTCTTATCCTTACATATTATTAAGCCAACACGAACACCCAAGGCTTGCCTATCACCGCGGTCCGCAGCGGGAAAAAGGCCATTATTTTGGCCCTTACCCCAATGGCGGCGCGGTGCGTGAAAGTCTGCATTTAATGCAGAAACTTTTTCCTATTCGCCAATGTGACGACCTTTATTACAAATCCCGCTCACGACCCTGTTTGCAGTATCAGCTTTCCCGCTGCAGCGCGCCCTGTGTGGGTAAAGTCAGCAATGCCGACTACGATGAGCAAGTGAAACTGGCTAGCCTGTTTTTAAAGGGCAAAGATCAGCAAGTGATCAGCGCCTTAGTGGTTAAGATGGAACAAGCGGCCGAGCAGCAGGAATATGAGCAGGCGGCACGCTTTCGCGATCAAATTATGGCGCTGCGTAAGGTCGCCGAGCAGCAAGAAGTATCGAACAATAAAGGCGATATGGACGTGATTGGCGTGCACTATGCGTCGGGTATCGCCTGTTTCCATTTGTTATTTATCCGCGAGGGTAAAATCTTTGGTAGTCGCAGTTATTATCCTTCTGTGCCGGCCGAAACGGATATGGATGAAGTGCTGCGATCCTTTATTCTGCAGTTTTACTTAAATGCAGATATACAGCGCACAATTCCAAAGGAAGTGGTTATCAGCCACAACTTTGAAGAATTGCACGAGCTGGAAGCGGCAGTGTCTACGGCGCTGGATAAAAAATTTGCAATCAAGACCAATGTTCGCGCCGATAGGGCGAGCTTCTTGCGCCTCGCGGTCACTAATGCCACCAATGCCGTCATCACGCGTTTATCCCATAAAAATACGGTCGAGCAGCGCTTTGTATTATTAGAAGAAATTTTAGAATTGAGCACGCCTATCCAGCGGATGGAATGTTTTGATATCAGCCATACCATGGGGGAAAGTACTGTTGCCTCCTGCGTGGTGTTCAATCGAGAAGGGCCGCATAAAGGTGAGTATCGGCGCTTTAATATCGAGGGTATCACCCCGGGTGATGATTATGCCGCGATGAAACAAGCCATTAGTCGCCGTTTCGATAAGATTGAGGCGGGCGGTAAAATCCCTGACATTTTGTTTATCGATGGTGGACTCGGGCAATTGCGTATTGCCCAGAAGGTTGTCGATGAAAAGTTTACCCATTTAGATAAAGCGCCACAGTTGGTTGGGGTTGCAAAGGGCGAAGGGCGTAAACCTGGGCTTGAAACCTTAATTTTAGGGGATACAGAAACGAGCTTCTCCCTCGAGGGCGATTCACCGGCATTGCACCTTATTCAGCATATTCGAGATGAGTCCCATCGCTTTGCCATCACAGGGCATCGCAACCGTCGCCAGAAAACCCGCAATACATCAACACTGGAATCGATTCCTGGTATTGGTCCTAAACGTCGTAAAGCTTTGTTACAGCATTTAGGAGGCTTGCAGGAAGTGAAAGGGGCGAGTGTCGCTGAATTGGCCAAAGTGCCAGGGATCAGCATAGAAATGGCACAAACCATTCATGATGCATTGCGAGGGTGATAAAATTAAGGCAAGATTGGCGCTGCTTTTGACTAACTGGTTTGATCATGCCGTTTAACTTACCCATAGCATTAACTCTTTTCAGGCTTTTTTTACTGCCCATTTTCGTGGTGCTGTTTTATTTACCCTATAGTTGGACACCTTTTGTTGCCGCATTTGTGTTTTGGCTGGCGGCGTTAACGGATGCATTAGACGGTTATGCGGCCCGTAAACTGAAGCAACTGACCCGTTTTGGCGCATTCCTCGATCCCGTGGCCGACAAGCTAATGGTGATCACCGCGCTTGTTTTATTAGTGGACCAATATGCCAATGTTTGGCTTACTCTTCCCGCCCTCTTTATGATTGGTCGCGAAATTGTCATTTCAGCCCTGCGTGAGTGGATGGCCGAATTAGGTAAGCGCGGTACGGTTGCCGTATCTTGGATCGGTAAATATAAGACTGCGGCGCAGATGGTGGCGATTATTGGCCTGATTTGGCAATACAATCCGCTGATGATCCAAGCCGCATTTGTGCTGTTATATATCGCTGCGGTATTAACCTTCTGGTCAATGATGAGTTACATTTTAGCCGCTTGGAAAGATCTAACGGCCGAATAGCACAATAAAAAATCAAAGAGATTATTTAGTGCGCAAGCAGTAAGTTATCGATAAAACAGCGGTTGACACAGCATCGCAAATCGGTAGAATGCCACCCCGTAGACGAGAGACGAAGTGAAAACAAAATCTTAACTCTGCGTGATATAACATTAGCTCAGTTAATAAGGTGAAATACGATACCTTGTTTTTCGAGTTGATGTGAAATCGAAATGCGACATTAGCTCAGTTGGTAGAGCGATACCTTGCCAAGGTATAGGTCATCGGTTCGAACCCGATATGTCGCTCCAATCTTAATAGATTGGAAAAATGGCGCGATGGCAGAATGGCTATGCTGCGGATTGCAAATCCGTCGATCTCGGTTCGACTCCGGGTCGCGCCTCCATATTAAAGTGTTAATGACACGATTCCCGTCGTTAATATAAAGAGTTTGCCCGAGTGGTGGAATCGGTAGACACAAGGGATTTAAAATCCCTCGCTGGTAACAGCGTGCCAGTTCAAGTCTGGCCTCGGGTACCATTATTATAATGGTGACAGCTCAAAGCGAGCTGAAGCGTTAAACTTCGAAGCTTAAGTATTTTAAAACTTAAGTATAAAATCGAAGCAAAGAGTTAAATATCAACAGCAAAGCTTGCGATATACAGAGTTTGCCCGAGTGGTGGAATCGGTAGACACAAGGGATTTAAAATCCCTCGCTGGTAACAGCGTGCCAGTTCAAGTCTGGCCTCGGGTACCATTATTCTTAGTGAATAGTAAATAAGCCTCGACATTCGTCGGGGCTTTTTTATATCTGCATTTTAACGCTGTCGGTGTCGGTATCAATGTCTGCCCCGGCGTTAAACGCTCGCTAAGCCACATAAAAAGCCTCGTACTTTAACGAGGCTTTATTCCAAACACTTGCGTTATCCTAATTATTAATCGCTTGTTTTAGCGCCGTTGCCGCTTTAAAACTCGGTTGATTAAAGCCAGCGATCTCCATGGTTTCACCCGTCTGCGGATTACGGCCAGATTTAGGTAAATGATAACGTAACTCAAAGGTGCCAAATTGGGGTAGAAAGACCTTTTCTCCTTCACTCAAGGCGATATGGATCTGTTGCAGGATTTGTTCGACAACCGGCTTAGTGCTGGCCTGGGACTGTTCAAGCGAAGTGGCAATATGTTGAATAAGTTGTGCTTTGTTCATTGAAACCTCTGAATTCAGCGAAAGAGCAGGAAGGGGAGTTATAACAAGCTTAAGATCAGATTGAAAGCCAAGGTTTACCAAAGGAACTTAACTGCTGCTTTATTGATTATTGGTGGTGGTCTATTGCGCAATGAGCTTATTTATTGGCTTTTGTTAGGAGACTAGCTTGTTGGCTGGCGTTGAGCCATGGATACGCAAATACGCAATGAACCATCATCCGTGGAGAAGCGCCCTTGCGAGCGCTATGGGTTATTTTTATGAGAACAAGGTTTCTTCCAATGTGCGCCCCTTCATCAGCATCTTGTATTGCCAATGGTGATGGTTAAAGAGGGAAAGTAGTTTCATTTCAAGCTGATAGTTATCGATAGCAGATTGTTCCGTCGTCTTATCTTCACTCGGTGCGAGTTGGATAACAAAGCTATTGCTTTGCTTGGCACTCACATTGATGACGCCGCTCAGCTTAGCCACTTCCTGCAGTAATTTTTCACTGTCGCAGTGCTGCATGGTCAAGGTGAGATAGTCACTGTCGGTGTTGGCGCGCATGGAGACGGATTGGCTTAGTTCACCCTTATCTAAGTACAGCACTTGATCGCAGAGTTTTTCCAGCTCGTCTAAATTATGGGAGCTGATCATGAACGTCGTTGTGGGTGAAAGGGTTTTCACCAGTTCACGTACTTTTTTGGCATTGGCGGGGTCGAGTCCTGCGGTAGGTTCATCCAGCAGAACGAGTGTCGGTGAGCCAATCAAGGCTTGGGCTATGGCGACGCGTTTGCTCATGCCGTGACTTAAACTCGGTGGCTTTTGCTGGGCGACATCGACCAGATCCACTAAGCTCAGAACCCGTAAGGCTTCTTCTGAGGCTAATTTGGCATTCATTCCCTGCAGACGGGCAAATAGAGCCAGTTGGCTGGCAATGGTTAAGTTAGGATCTAGGGTAGCATCCTGTGGTAGTGCCGCGACTTTGCCTAAGAGTTTAGGGCTGTTTGGGGCTTCTCCTAGCAAACGAATAGTGCCTTCACTCGGCGATAAATAGCCACATAACAGGCTAAATAGAGTGGTTTTACCCGCACCATTGGGGCCCACAAGGGCAATGGGCGCCCCCGGGTTTAAGCTAAAGCTGACATTCTTTAATGCCTTTTTGCTGCCGTAGGACTTAGATAAACCTTGGCACTGGATAAGACTCATACTGAGCTCCTTTGCATGTAAATTCGGCCAAGTAATAGGGCTGCCGCAGTTTGTAATAATGGGATGTAGGCAAAGGCTAAACTATTGAGACCATTGGTATTGATCATGTTGGAAAGCTGTGCGCCAGGCAGTAACCATTGAAGTTCAGCTAACAGGCTCGATTGATGACTCAGGAGTAATATCGCGAGTGACACTAATGTCCATAGGATAGTTGCCAATACCATCGCCTGACGCGCGGTGCGGGCATATAAAGATAATAGGGTCATCACTGCAGTAAAGGGCAAAATTACGATGATCAAATTCAAACCTACTAGGGCACCAGAGCTTATTGCCTGTAAAAACAACTGACTGTCTCTGCTTAGTGCGAGGGCGATGGTGGCTATTATTGTCAGTAAAATTAGCAGGCCTTGGATTAATATTTGCCCGAGAAAGCGGCCAAATAATAAGCTGTCACGGCTGGTGCGAATGGTGTAGAAACGCAGCGTGCCACGGGTTTTGTCCGATGAAAACTGATCGGCGGCAATCAAGATGCTAAACATCGGGAATAGATATAGCGCAAAACACCAAAATACCGCCATTTCTGCCACTGGCCATTCAAATAAGACATTAAGGGTATTTTCGCCAAAGAGGCCATCGACTAAGTCTTTGATATTCGGTTGCATCAACATCGCCGATGCTCCTTGAATGGGGTAGAGCAACAAAATCCCCCATACTAGCGCAAAGGCTATTAGCGCGATAATGCCACGGGTATTAAAGAAAAATTTTCGCAGTTCAAAGACAGCGATAATAAATAGGTTATTGAATGTACTGGATGGATTATGTGTCATTCGCTGTCTCTATTTTTGAAAGTTCGAACTGTATACAAGCAGCATAAAAGCCCTACTTGCATAAAAGCATTAGCTGAGTGATGCGAGCAGCTCATCAAGCTTCTCGGTCAGGGCCGCAACTTGCTGTTCTAATTGTGTCACTCTGGCGACCAGTTCTGTATCTGTCGTTTGTTCAAGGGCCGCTCCTGCCACTGGTGCATCTGAGCCCTGAGTCTGGGAGGATGCCTCTGAAAATAACTCAATATAGCGACACTCCCTGCGCCCAGGCTCCCTTGGCAGCTGTTTTAAAATCGGTTTTTCACGGCTCATGAGTTGCTTGATGCAATCTTCAACGTCTGTGACATCCTTAAATTCATGGAGTCTATTACTGCGGGTGCGCAGTTCTCCGGGCGTTTGCGGGCCGCGAAGCAGGAGTAAACAGACGATAGCGACGGCGGCAGGGGATAATTGCAACTCACTGAATTCGGTGTTGCAGAATCTGTGCTTATACTTGACCACACGGCTACCAAAGCCCGATTGCTCGCTGATCAAACGTTTTTTATTCAGGGAATCAAGGGCATCTTGGACTTGGGTTTCGCTTAAGTCCAACACGGGCTCGCGGCTGGTTTTTTGATTACAGGCTAAGGTCAAGGCGTTTAGCGAGAGTGGATATTGCTCGGGAGTGGTGATTTCTTTTTCCAGCAGGCATCCGATGACTCTGGCTTCGTGTAACGTGAGTTCCATATAAGCTCCAAAGAAAAAAGCATGGCTTTGTTTATAACAGAGCCATGCTTAATATCCTAGACGTTGTCAGTTAAACTCAGCCTTAGTGGCGGTAAACTGTACAATTTTAACGCTAAGTGCTGAATAGAGTTGATTATTCTGCGGTTGTAGTTAAACGCAATCCATCATTATCTATACTCAGTTGACCATTTTTAAAGAGGCCACCTATGGCTTTTTTAAAGGCTTTTTTACTCATACCTAGCTGATCGTAGATGATTTCAGCGTCGGTTTTATCGGTTAAGGCTAAGAAGCCGCCAGAGAGTTTGAGTTTACTTAAGATAATGTGGGCGTGTTTATCTAACTCTTGCTTACTACCCTGTTGCAGCACTAGATCGATTTTGCCATCACGGCGCACTTGTTTAATAAAGCCTTTGACTCGCTGGCCAAAACGCAACTTTTGGAAGACTTCATTCTGGTAAATCACGCCCCAGTGAGCATGATTGATAATGGCTTTGTAGCCTAAATCTGTGGTGCCGCCGATATACAAATCCACTTGCTCGCCCACTTGATAGTGAGGTTCAGTCTTGTCGAGGAATTTATCGATTTTAGATGAAGCGACAATTCGCTCATCGGCACGGTTGGCATGTACATAGACCAGATATGAACGGCCTTCTTCGATAG
Organism: Shewanella putrefaciens; assembly: GCF_016406305.1. NCBI lineage: Bacteria > Pseudomonadati > Pseudomonadota > Gammaproteobacteria > Alteromonadales > Shewanellaceae > Shewanella > Shewanella putrefaciens. Next base: position 2,722,638 of record NZ_CP066369.1, on the reverse strand, counting down.
GTTTATGTTGCTCACCGAAGGGCAGTAATAAATCTTTATCTAAGCCCCAATCTAAAAAGGCGCCATAGGGCCCGGTGGATACGGCTTTTAAATAGGCAAACTCACCCACCTGTGCCAATGGGCGGCGGGTGGTGGCTATCACTATATCTTCAGAATCTAGGTACAGAAACACCTCAAGCCAATCACCGACTTGGCAGTCCTTTGGGGTGACTTTATTTGGCAGCAATACTTGCCCTAATTCGTGCGCGTTGAGATACACGCCAAAACTGACTTGTTTTACAACCTCAAGTTTGCAGGTTTTACCTATCTGTACCATGGATTTCTCTGTGCATATGGATGTGATTCAGCGGCGATTATAACCGCTTTAGTATTGAAACAGCAGCTTTATTGCCTCTGGGATTGATCATAGTGAGCCTGCAAGGGGCTTAAAATGGCACTGTGCTGCTGACTCATATTATACCAATCGTATTAAATATCTGTTCATTCAGCGGGAGTTCAACGCGCTTTAGACAAGGCGAAGGCTTGAAGGCATAGTGGTGCTCTGGCGAAAGCCTTGAACGCAGTATAAAGCGCGTTGAAACCCGCCCTTCGGGAGTCACACAGGCATCCCACTCCCGTGTTGCATTGACTTAAAAGGGAATAACCATTTCTGCGTCAATGCGCCTTGGATTGAGATGCCTGTGAGGCTCTGAACTGATTAGATATTTAATGTGATTGGTATGAAAGCCGCGCCGAGAGAAAGAAATCTATCAGCGGCAGGTGTGAGATTAGTCTTAGTTGGCATTGTCAATTTTTGTGCTAAAGCTATTAAAAAATATTGAACAGAGCTAATTTGCGATATCTAGCTAAGCCTCTTATTTTTATGAGTAAAAATGGTGGTAATGGTCGATGTTTGTTACATGGGTGTTTATTATATTTTAACGTAAAATATTAAATGAGATTCTTACTTGCATTCTGTGACATTGCGCGGTTTAATTGCGCCGTTTAACGAGTTAGCTCGTTGCAAATAGACAAATATTACGTGAGTAGTAAAGGTTTTATGGTTCACTGGTCATTAACCGTGTAACAAACAATCTATAGCTGTTACATGGGGTTAAGAGGGTTTTTTTAGCTAATGCACAAGCATCCATTTTTTGCACTTTGCCTTAAAGCGTCACAATGCCAGCATGCTATTGTCGTACCCTACGATGATACCGGTCTTAAGCATCTCACGTTAATTCGCATCAACTCTGGCCGTGAAGAAGCCAACAGTCCCCAGTTTATATAATCTTGTCTTTTATTAGGTGGATAAGCTCAAGCTGTGCCACTTAATGTGTGATGTTGTTCCCTAGTGTTATTTGTTTTGGTGTTGTTTGCACTCTTATTATAGAGGGATTGCGGCCGTTTGGGCTTAAACCGCTAAAGTGTGATTCTCACTGTAACTTCGGCTTTTTGAGTGTTTTTTAGCCATAGCTAGGGGTATGGTAAACACTCCGCTGATCGGTAGAACTCGGTTGGCAAAAAAGGAATGCATAGATTTGTATTCCCTATAATTGAATACCCAATAATGCGGCCTTGGGAGACTCCCTGCGGCATTAATGAAAATAGCATCAAGGTCACCTAAACTTGCGTGATTTTGCTGCACCAATAAAAGGTGATGTTCACCTTTAATGTATGTCAGGTAAGGTATCCCTTTGCCTGGGTTTGTCGAACGGGCGGCCTTGTAACAAGCAAAGGGTCGTCCAACCCATTTTTTAATAGACGGGCTAAATAAAAATGAATGATTGGTCTATTGATGATGCTCGTGCTGGGTACAATGTTACTCACTGGAGCCAAGGTTTTTATGGGATCAGCGACCAAGGTGAGGTGACAGTGTCACCGGATCCTAAAAATCCTGATTACAAGATTGGTTTAAACGAGCTAGCCAAAGATATGGTTAAGGCGGGGGTCGCTTTACCTGTGCTGGTGCGTTTTCCGCAGATCCTGCATCACAGAGTCAACAGTCTGTGCCAAGCATTTGACCAAGCGATACAAAAGTATGAGTATCAGGCGGACTATTTGCTGGTTTACCCCATTAAAGTAAACCAACAGCAAACCGTGGTGGAAGAGATCCTTGCGAGTCAAGCATCAAAGGAAGTGCCACAATTAGGCCTTGAAGCGGGCAGTAAGCCAGAGTTGATGGCCGTGCTTGCGATGGCGCAAAAAGCCAGCTCAGTTATCGTTTGTAATGGTTATAAAGATAACGAATATATTCGCTTAGCTTTGATTGGTGAGAAATTAGGCCACAAGGTTTATATCGTATTAGAGAAACTGTCTGAGCTTAAGATGGTGTTGGCAGAGTCTAAGCGTCTGGGCGTTAAGCCTCGTTTGGGCTTACGTGCTCGCCTTGCCTTCCAAGGTAAAGGTAAGTGGCAGGCCAGCGGCGGTGAAAAATCTAAGTTTGGTTTATCTGCAGCCCAGATTTTGACTGTAGTCGATCAGTTAAAGCAACACGATATGCTGGATTCGCTGCAGTTGCTGCATTTCCATTTAGGTTCGCAAATTGCCAATATCCGCGATATTCGTCAAGGTGTGAGCGAAGCGGGTCGCTTCTACTGTGAATTGCGTGAGCTGGGTGCAAGCGTGAATTGCTTCGACGTGGGCGGTGGTTTAGCGGTGGATTACGATGGTACTCGTAGCCAAAGTAATAACTCGATGAACTATGGCCTGACCGAGTATGCCAACAATATCGTTAACGTATTGACCGATATCTGTAATGAATACGAGCAGCCAATGCCACGTATTATTTCTGAATCTGGCCGTTACTTGACTGCGCACCATGCGGTGCTTATCACAGATGTGATTGGTACCGAGGCTTACCTGCCTGAGGATATTCAACCGCCAGCGGAGGAATCGCCACAGTTATTACACAATATGTGGCATTCATGGTCTGAGATCAGTGGCCGTGCCGATCAGCGTGCCTTGATCGAGATTTACCATGATAGTCAAAGTGACTTACAGGAAGCGCAATCCCTGTTTGCCTTAGGTCAGTTAACTCTGGCAGAGCGTGCATGGGCCGAGCAGGCCAACCTGCGTGTTTGCCATGAAGTGCAAGGCCTGTTGAGCACTAAAAACCGCTACCACAGACCGATTATCGATGAACTCAATGAAAAGTTAGCCGATAAATTCTTCGTTAACTTCTCGCTATTCCAGTCGTTACCGGATGCCTGGGGTATTGATCAAGTGTTCCCAGTACTGCCATTGTCGGGCTTAGATAAAGCCCCCGAGCGCCGTGCTGTAATGCTAGATATTACCTGTGACTCCGACGGTATTGTGGATCAATACGTGGATGGTCAAGGCATTGAAACCACTCTGCCAGTACCTGCCTGGAGCGCTGAAAGCCCGTATTTGATTGGTTTCTTCCTGGTGGGAGCCTACCAAGAGATCCTCGGCGATATGCATAACCTCTTCGGTGACACTAACTCTGCAGTGGTTCGTATCGAAGATAATGGCGTCACAAATATTGAATCAGTACTCGCTGGCGATACTGTGGCTGACGTATTGCGCTATGTTAACTTGGATGCGGTCGATTTTATGCGCACCTATGAAGAGTTAGTGAACCAGCACATAGCGGAAGATGAGCGTGCGCAAATTTTAGAAGAGTTGCAAGTAGGCCTGAAAGGCTATACTTATTTAGAAGATTTTTCATAACATATTTTTCTTAAGATCTAGTGTGTTAAAAGAAATCAGCCTAGGGTAACTTAGGCTGATTTTTGTTTTTATAGCCCTATGCTTTTTACTTTGCTTGCCCAGTGAGTCGTGTAAAATTGCGCTGGGATGAGTTACTAACGGCAGAGGGGTCAAAGAGTTGATGTTTTTTGAAGGCTCAGAAAAAAAGCTTGAGATTACAGTGAGCCCAGCGGTGACGAATTTACGTCAATTAGACCTGTCCTTTTGGGTTGCGCTAGTGCGACATGCAAATGCCGATATCCTCTCCAGTCTTAAAAGTGACCACTGTGACGCTTATTTACTCAGCGAATCGAGTTTGTTTGTCTGGGAGAATCGGATATTAATATTAACCTGTGGGAACAGTACCTTAGTCAACGCCGCCTGCTATTTTATTGAGCACTTTGGCGCGGCTAATATCGCATTCTTAAGTTATCAGCGTAAAAATGAATACCATGCCCACCTGCAAAATAGCACTTTTGCCGAGGATATTATCCAATTACGGCGGTTGATTGCAGGCAAAGCCTTTCGTATGGGGCACTTAGATTCGCATCACCATTATTTTTTCTGTACGGAGGGGCAATATAAAGCCCAAGCAGAAGAAAGCACGATAGAACTGCTGATGTACCATATCCGCGGTGAGCTGGCAGAATACCTCAATGGTGAAACACAGACCCTATGGGATATTTGCCGCAGGCTTAAGTTGGATACCTTGTTCCCACAGTTCACATTTGATGCACATCTATTTGAACCCTACGGCTTTTCAATGAATGGGCTCTGGGGTGAATATTATATTACCCTGCATATTACCCCACAGGCGGGGCAGGCCTATGCCTGCTCCTACGTGAGTTTTGAAACCAATCTGGATTTGTCGCTATATCCTCACGCTGTGCTAGGGCACCTGTTAAATCTGTTTTCACCCGTGAGTTGGGACTTGATTGGCTTTAATCATCCCCTCGAGGCCCAAGGAGCCCCTGAGCATTTATGCTTAGGACGTTGTTCATTAACGATGGCGCAGGGCTACCATATTGGCTTTAATCATTATCAGCAGCGGCAGGCTGAAGTCTTGAGCCCTGAACTAATGTAAATATGAGGCTTATGTAAATGTGGGCGTTTGCCCCAGCTTTTGTGGGAATGTTATTTTATCCGCAGAGCTAACGTTTTGATTATCATGTTAGACTCTCGCCAATATGCAATTGTGTTGTGTGCCTATAAGGAAATCCTATGACAGATCTCAGTGATATCCGCCGCGAATATGCAAAAGGTGGCTTACGTCGCGCCGATTTACCGCAAAACCCAATGGACTTGTTTGAACTGTGGATGACGCAGGCGAGGGATGCTGAGCTTAGCGATCCGACGGCTATGTGTGTCGCCACTGTGGATGAGCATGGCCAGCCGTTTCAACGTATCGTATTACTGAAACGGTTCGATGATACTGGATTCGTTTTTTTCACTAATTTAGGCAGCCGCAAGGCGCAGCAGATTGCCGCCAATAATAAAGTCAGTTTGCATTTTCCTTGGCATCCTTTAGAGCGACAAGTCTCAGTGCTCGGTGAGGCGCAGCCGCTCTCAACCGCAGAAGTCGTAAAATATTTTATGACGCGCCCGAAGGAGAGCCAAATTGCCGCTTGGGTATCACAGCAGTCGAGTAAACTCAGTGCCAGACAAGTGCTCGAGGGCAAGTTTATGGAGATGAAAGCAAAATTTGCCAAGGGAGATGTACCCCTACCGAGTTTTTGGGGTGGATACCTGATTAAGCCTTCCAGCATCGAGTTTTGGCAAGGTGGCGAGCACAGATTACACGACCGCTTTATTTATACCCGCCGCGATGGCACATGGGATATTGACCGCCTAGCGCCATAATGCCACCAACTTGCTGATGTTTATGATATTGGAGTGACTGATTTGAGTCAGTATAAAATTTGGGTCGATGCCGATGCTTGCCCCAATCCCATTAAAGAAATCCTCTTTAGGGCTGCGGAGCGTAAAGGGATGCCGCTGGTGCTCGTCGCTAATCAGCTGATCCGTGTACCGCCATCGCCCTATATTAGCCAAATCCGTGTCGGCTCGGGTTTTGATGTGGCGGATCAATATATTGTCGATCATGTCGAGCCAACGCATTTAGTGATCACTGCGGATATTCCCCTCGCGGCATTAGTGATTGAAAAAGGCGCATTGGCGCTCAATCCCCGCGGTGAGTTGTACACAGTGGACAATATTAAGCAAAAGCTGACCATGCGGGATTTTATGGAGGATTTGCGCGGTTCAGGTGTCCATACGGGTGGCCCAGAGGCATTTTCCCAGGCGGATAAACAAGCTTTCGCCAACAGTTTAGATAAGTGGTTAGTGCGGGTTTAAATGATAGTTTACTGGTTGCTAATGGATAAAAAGAGTATCTTTAGTGACGCATCGCTCATCGATACCTACACTTATCTAACATTTATACCCTAGGGTGGTTTGGGGAGTAAGTGGCAGATAACTGAGTAAAACCTTAACCCGATACCTAGGTTTAATATAGCCGCGGTATCCTTTTAACCCCACTGTTGAGGACTGATACAATGAACAAATGGATTGGAATTGTTGCCTTATCTGCGATGGCCAGTTTTAGTTGTGCCGCAAAATGGCAAGTGATGGAGCAGGATTCGAGAGTCAGTTTTATTTCGGTGAAAAAAGGCGATATCGGTGAAGTGCATTATTTTAAGCAGCTTAAAGGGACGTTAGCAGATAGCGGTCAATTTGACTTAACTATCCCCTTAGCGGGGGTGGCAACGGGCATTGAAGTACGTGATGAGCGCTTACAGAATCTGTTGTTTGAAGTCTCGCTTTATCCTGAGTTGAAGCTCACATCACAGGTCGATAGCAAGATGCTTAAGGATTTAGCCGTAGGTGAAAGCAAAGTTGCCGATTTTGATGGTAAAATTTCACTGCATGGCAAAGAGCAAACAAAAACTTTTTCGGTAATTATAACCAAAGTATCTGATAATAAACTGATGGTTAGCAGTTTTCAGCCGATAATAGTCAATGCCAATGAATTCGATTTAGTGGCTGGTGTCGATAAATTACGTGATATTGCGGGTTTATCGAGTATTAGCCAGGCTGTTCCTGTGTCATTTGTACTAACCTTAACTCAGTAACTTCAATAAGATTGGCATAGATCAACACGTCAGCTAACTTATTTAGGGTATGGTGAGTCGGTAGCTGACGTGGTGCATTGGAGCCTTGGTTGAGTGTAAGGTGTCTCAAGGTTTTCATTTTTGTTGTAATAGGGCCGTAAGTGGCGCTAAGTTTATGGGTGTTAAGGGTAAAAAATGGTCACAGATAAAGACGGTTACATGCATTTGATCCAGTATTTGACTGAGCACCTTGGCTTATTTGAAACGCCAGATACCCAAAGTGTTTCCGACGATACTGTGATGGAGTTATTTGAAGAGCAATTGTCTGCCCAAATTATTATGGTGTGCGGCCAGAATCCTTCCTTATCCTTTGCCGAACGCAATATGATCATCCGAGAAGTGGATGCCATAGTCTACGACTTAGAGGAAATTTTAGCCTCGGTGGCAAATCATAAAGCCACTCCCGCGCAGATGCTATTTGTGGCGGAGTTTTCCGGTTTGATTAAAAATCTGTTCGACCAAGAAATTGCTAAATTGCAGGCCCATGCTTAATTGATATCTGCTTCCCATGTTATCTGTTGATAGGGGATCTTATATGTTGACCATATCACCCGGTTATGCCGATGATATTTTGACCATTGTAGTTTCTGGCAGAGTGAGCCATCAAGATATCGCTTCCCAACTTATCCCCGCCATTGAGGCCAAATTACAGGATCACGCCTGTATTCGTTTATGGTATGAGTTTAGCCCTGAATTTGTGGGTATTTCGGTGGGCGCCTTGTGGGATGACGCTTGGTTGAGTTTATTTCATCTCAGTGATTTTGCGCGTGTGGTGATGATTGCCGACACCGCAAGCATGGGGACTATGGTCAATGCGTTAGCCTTAATCTTGCCTTGCCCCGTCAAAGTGTTTTCTGTCAGTGAGCGTCAGCAAGCCCAGATTTGGTTAGACCAAGTCGAAGTGGCCGAAGTGTAGTTGCCCCTTCTGTGTATGAGTTGCAGCCTGTTGTGGAATGAATAGTTGTGGCATGAATAGCTTTGGCTCTAAGGAGCGAGTGTTAGCGTTTACAATGGCCAACTGCAAACCACCCGCGTGCCTTTATTGAGTTCACTTTCAAGGTAGAACACACCGTTAAGATCGTTTTTCACCCATAAACTTAAGCAGGAGAGCGTGCCAAGGCAGAGATCCTGCGCCATTTCCTGTCTCAACTGGTTGAGTTGTAATTCGGTCATCCCCACGCCATTGTCTTCGACTTGTATATGGAGTTTATTGGCTTGTCTTGTGATATTTATGTGCAGTTCACGGGACTGATTGTGCTCTTTGAATGCATGGTTCAAGGTGTTGCTAATGAGTCGATAGAAGAATTGCAGGTATTGCCATGAACTCCCATCGATAATCAAATTTTCATCGCATGTTAGGTTGACGTTGACATTCACCCGCGTAAGTTGTCCCTGCAATAACCCGAGTAAATGGCGAATAAATTGAGCAAGATGCAATGGCCTAATATCGGATTGATGGGCGGTAAATAATTGTGAAATGTGCCTTAATCTATCGGCTTGGTGTGCCATTAACTCGATAATATGGGTTTGATATTCAGAGCTTGCCTCGGCTTGGGTTTGACAAATTTGCCCTAGCAGATGGTCTTGCTCCTGCATTAGCTGTGTCATTATATCGGCAAGAAAGTTCTGCATTAATTTTTGGCTTTGTAACCGACTTAAGTTGAGTTGTTGCTGCTGCGCTATTTCATCGTGGGTGAGCGCAAGTTGCTGGCGTAACTCAGCGTTTTCATCGTTGGCTAACTGGGTTTTGTCTTGTTGTTTTTGTATGCTGATAACCTGAGTTTGCAGTAGCTTTTCTAGCTCCCGTTCTTGGCGTTTACGCAGTTCTATATCAAAGCCGATGGCGCCAACGGCGATTGAATTGTCTTCATCATCTTTAATATCGAATTTTGCCATCTGATACACTAATTCTCCGCGGTGGGAGGGGATCACTTCTTCAAAATTGATGGCGTCACGGCTATGGGTGACCCGTTGATCATTTTGCTGGTAAATCTGGGCAAGTTGGCTATGGAACAGGTCGAAGTCAGATGCACCAATAATGCGTCGACGTTCAATGCCAAGCACTTCACAGTATTTATCGTTAACTAGGATGTATTTCCCATTTAAATCTTTGATGTAAATCAGATTGGGTGAGAACTTTAACAAGGCTCGTAACTGTTCTTTATGGCAGTTTAGTTCCTGTTGAAAGAGCTGTTGACTCTGTAGTTGTTGCTCTAGGGCAAGGTTACTGGCATCTAAGCTGGCCATCGCCACTTCGAGTTGTTGGGTGCGTGATAAAAAGGTTTTCGCCAATAAGCCAATTTCATCATGGCGTTGATTCGCTTTAATTTCAATGGAGGCCGGATCGTTGCGTTTGAGCGCTTGCACCATCTCCATAATGGGTGAAATCAGCAATCTATGTTGCAATAAGAACAGTAAAATGAGCCCAAGCAATTGAATCAAAACCAGGTATATGCCTATTTTTTCAACCAAATGCATCGCTGTATCTTGTAATGGCGCGATGGGCGTGACGACTAATATCTTCCAATAGGTATTAGGCATAAGGAAAATGGACACTAGCGAGGGCGTGTTCAGGATAGGGTCCGTCGCTAAGGACATCGAGGCCAAGAGTTTAGGTACGGTAAATTGGTTTAGCGCGCTGTTATTGACTATGGCGGCAAGCATTTCCCGCTCGTTGCCTTTACTTAAGCGGGTGAGGTTGTCCATTTGCTCTTGGGTAAACACGCGCTGGGCAATGGCTTGCTCGACAAAGGTGCGATCGGCACTGTTGAGCGCCGAGGCAACCGGCGCGAAGGCTATTGTTGATTTGGCGAGTGCATCGAAGGTGAGTAAAGTGTGAGTCCTATTGGTTTCTGATTGGTTATGATCTTTGGTGTGTGGATAGGCGAGTATTTGATTTTGATGGTCCAGTGCGATGACATAGCCACCGACATCCGCCATGGCATTTCGCAGCAGGATATCGAGCTTGCCTAAGCTGATATCTACCGTTGCAGCACCAATAAACTGATGTTCCATCCACATAGCCCCAGAGGCCGTGATCATGGGTTCATGGGTAGTGGGATCGACGTAGGATTTAGACCAAAAGGTTTTTCCTGCCGGGAAAAACCGTGTCGGACGATACCATTCCTCGGTGTGATAACTTGGAAAAGCTTCATCGTTGTAGGTGTCTATTGCAATCAATTCATTGTGGATATTGTGTGACCAGAAGAGGCTGTCGCGAAATTTCTGCTGATTGAAGCTGCCTGGTTCTGGCCAAATGCCACCACCAGAAATAATCTCTTTTTGATTTTCAATAGAAAATAGGGCTGGTATGGCCGTGCTCAATTGTTGTTTATCATAACGGTAAAGCATGGCGATATTGCTGATCGCGCTGACAAGATTTTCGACCTGGGATGTCATTTCCTGCAATTTGGCGATAACAATTTGGCCGTGGTTTTGATTCAGTACCGCTTGCTGCTCTGTGAGCTGTTGATTTTGAATGCTAAGCATCACCCAAGCGGTGCTGAAAATCAGAATACTGGCGATAACGAGTTGAATAAGACTGAATTTAAAGGGCAAGCTGTTTTGCCATGGCGTCAAGGCGGGTTGTGATTCAGTGCTTGAGCTTTTGTCCGTCATCGCAGCGTTCCGTAATACGCTTTCCATTGAGCCAGTGTAGCGCTTTTTGACTCTTTTGCTATTAGCTTATATCAAAGATGAGGGGATTTTTATGGCGGAACTTACTGATTAAAACCGTAAACTTAAACAGCGGTAGTGGATAAAGGCAGGTATAACACCTGCCTTAACTTAAGCTATTTATAGAGTGAAGGTTTAGCCGAGCGGCTGAGGATTGGCACGATAAACAGCAGCCATACAACCAGAAAACCACTGAATGCCACTACCATCCATTCTGCCATTGTCACCCCCATAAAATGCCATGGAGTATCGGTGCACATGCCCGTGGGGAGCATAATCGATGGAAACCATTCGTGAAGCGGCATCCAAGCAGGGAAGTCAGGTAAAAAGGAACAGGTTGAAAAAGGCGAGGGGTTATTTTGCATATCCACTAATGCGAGGGCGAGTTTCAATCCCCAGGTCGCACTTACAGCCCAACCGAGCGCCGCAACAATTCGCACTATCAAATACTTAGGAGCTATCATGCCAATAAGCCCAGCCGCAAAAATACCAAATACGGCTAATCTTTGGTAGATACACATCACGCAGGGATCGAGTTTCATAACATATTGAAAATACAGTGCAGCCGCCTCTAAGGATAGGGCTGTGCCACCTAGGGCCAACCAAGAGATTCGTGAATGGGCAAAGCGAGTAAGTACAGTCAAAGATATGGGCTCCATAGTAACGAAAACGCCCTCAAAGGCTGGGGGCGTTTTTTGGACTCTACTCATTTAAGAAAGTTCAGTCAACTCAGAGATATATGTTAGTGCCCAGTGGCACCCCCAATCACTTCTTTTGCGCTGTGATGCATGATCATCTGCGAGTCGTAGAAGTATTGTGTTGCCTGCTCTAAGAAACCTGTCTCAATCGCTAACACACCGACTATCGACAAGACGATAGTGTAGGGGAGAGCCATCCAGACCATTCTGCCATAGGATAAGCGAATGAGCGGGGCGAGGGCTGAGGTTAATAAAAATAGGAAGGCGGCTTGGCCGTTTGGTGTGGCAACTGAAGGTAGGTTAGTACCAGTGTTGATTGCCACTGCCAGTAAGTCGAACTGATCGCGGCTAATTTGTCCGTTAATTAATGCGGCTTTGACTTCGTTAATATACACAGTGCCCACAAACACGTTATCGCTCACCATCGACAATAAACCATTGGCGATATAGAAGATGACTAACTGTGTATTGCCTTGATAGCCTAGCGCCCATTGGATAACCGGAGCAAATAGGTGTTGGTCAATAATAACCCCTACCACGGCAAAAAATACCGCCAAAAGTGCTGTAAAGGGTAATGCCTCTTCGAAGGCTTTTCCGAGTGCGTGTTCATCGGTCACGCCGTTGAATGCGGTGGTTAAAATGATGACAGACAAACCAATTAAGCCGACAGAGGCTAAATGCAAGGCTAGGCCGGCAATCAACCAAATCCCCACTAACGCTTGTACTATCAGCTTGATATTGTCTTTATTGGTACGACGGGCATCTTCGTAGGCCGCATATTCGCATAGGATCCTATGTACTGCATCGGGAAGTTTGGCGCCATAACCAAAAATATGGAATTTTTCAACTAAATAGCAAGTCAGGATCCCCGCAATCAACACGGGTACTGTCACGGGCGACATGCGGATGGCAAACTCACCAAATTGCCAATTTGCCTGGGCGGCAATGATCAAGTTTTGTGGTTCACCCACCATAGTGCAAACCCCACCGAGTGCGGTTCCCACACCCGCATGCATCAATAGGTTACGTAGAAAACCACGGAATGACTCTAATTCTGCTTCATCAAGCTGGTTATCATCGCCGCTCTTGCCTTCTGAGGTATGGTCATGATCGGCCGAGAAGTCTTTTCCAGAAGCCACTTTGTGATAAATCGCATAGAAGCCAACAGCTACTGCAATAATGACCGCAATAACCGTTAATGCATCTAAGAATGCGGATAAGAAGGCGGAAGCGAGACAGAACATCAAGGACACTAAAATTTTTGAGCGTACTTTAGTGATCATTTTCGTGAAGGCAAATAACAGCAATTGCTTCATGAAATAAATACCGGCCACCATAAAGACCAGCAATAGCAATACTTCGAGGTTGGCTTCTATTTCATGCAAAACTTGACTGGCCGAGGTCATACCAATAGCAACGGCTTCTATGGCTAATAGACCCCCGGGCTGCAGCGGGTAACATTTTAAGGCCATGGCTAAGGTAAAAATAAACTCAAGCACTAATACCCATCCAGCCACAAAGGGGCTGACATAGAAAAAGAGTATTGGATTGATTATTAAAAATGACAGTATTGCGATTTTGTACCACTTAGGGGAATTCCCTAAGAAGTTCCCAATAAACGCCTGGCTCATTGTCACCGGCATGGCATCCTCTCTTCTAATTATGTTGAAAAATTTGCACGTGTTATGTTGTATTTACCCGTGTTTGGAAAATCAGTCTAGCCTAAAGATAATGCTAATGTAATGAGATACTGGGGCTCATATTCCAAAAAGCGGAGCTAATCGGCAAAATTGGCTCAATACGCCTTGATGCTAGTCTGTTTTTTGAGCGTTTTGTGACATTTATACTGACACTGTGCGGCGATTTTCAGTCAATGGTTTCCATTTTTTACCGCTCTGGTATGATCAGTGACCATTACGACGCACAACAACTGGATAAGTGGGCTGATGATTATCAACGCCAAAGGACCTGCAAGTTTTGCAGAGAAGTATATTGTGAGATCAATTTGGGAAAATAAATTCCCACCAGGGTCCATTTTACCGGCTGAACGTGAGCTTTCTGAGTTGATTGGCGTGACGCGCACCACCCTGCGTGAAGTGCTACAACGCCTAGCCCGTGATGGTTGGTTGAAAATTCAACATGGTAAACCGACGCGGGTGAACAATTTTTGGGAAACCTCAGGTTTAAATATTCTTGAGACGATTGCCGATCTCAATCCCGAAGGTTTTCCTGTGCTGGTGGATCAACTGCTCTCGGCCAGAACCAATGTGAGTGCCATTTATTTTCGTGGTGCACTGCGTTACAACCCTGAAACTGCGGTCGGTGTGTTGGCAAAAATTCACCAATTAGAAGACACGGCTGAATCTTTCGCTGAATATGACTATTTATTGCATCACACCTTAGCATTTTCATCCGGCAATCCACTCTATGTGCTGATCTTAAATGGCTTTAAAGGTTTATATAGCCGAGTGGGGCGCTATTATTTTAGTAGTCCTGAGGCGCGTTTGCTGGCTTTAAATTTCTATAAAGAATTAGAACTGCTGGCAAAGGCAAAAAATTATGTGGATGTACCCGCCCTAATGCGTACCTATGGCATTAACAGTGGCAAAATGTGGTTACAATTACGGGACGATATGCCCGCATCCATCGCACAGGATAATTAATTTCTCCCTTTGGGGTAAATCGTCAGTCGTTTTATAAAAGCCGTTTCCATTGGAGACGGCTTTTATTTTTTACAGTTTTACAATCCTACAATTCCGATTTAACGGGTTCTGGGCAGGTCGCTAAAATATTAATACTGGCATCGGCATTTTTTTGTTCAAGCGTCACTGTAAATCCCCATAGTCTATGCAAGTGTTTTAATACTTCTTTATAGGTATTAGCGAGGGGGATATCGTTATTCGGCACATACCTTAAGGTTAAAGATCGATCACCATTGATTTCCACATTATGGACTTGGATATTAGGTTCAATATTTGACAGGTTATACTGCTGCGATAATAACTGCCGAATATCTTGATAACCCTGTTCATCGTGGATAGCAGACACAGAGAGATAATTGCGCTTCTCATCGTCATGGATGCCAAATAATTTAAATTGGCGGATGACCCTCGGGGAAAGATATTGGCTGATAAAACTCTCATCCTTAAAATTTTGCATGGCAAAATGCAATGTTTCTAACCAGTCACTTCCCGCAATTTCAGGAAACCAAACCTTATCTTCTTCGGTGGGATCTTCACAAATACGCCGGATATCGGTGAACATGGCAAAACCTAAGGCATAGGGGTTAATGCCATTGTAGTAACGGCTGTTGTACTCGGGTTGTGCCACAACACCAGTATGACTCTGTAAAAACTCCATCATAAAACGGTCTGTGACCACGCCGTCATCGTATAGGTGGTTTAAAATGGTGTAATGCCAGAAGGTTGCCCAGCCTTCGTTCATCACTTGTGTTTGTTTTTGTGGGTAAAAATATTGGGCCATTTTACGTACTATGCGGATAATCTCCCGTTGCCAAGGCTCGAGCAACGGGGCATTTTTTTCGATGAAATAGAGAATATTTTCCTGCGGCTCGGCGGGGAAACGCCGTTTTTCAGCTTGGGATTGACCCTGTTGTTGATTCGGGATCGTGCGCCAAAGGTCATTTACTTGACTCTGTAGATAGGCTTCACGGTCCTTTTGCCGCGCTTGTTCCTCACGGAAGGAGATTTCCGAAGGCCGTTTATAACGGTCGACCCCGTAATTCATCAGTGCATGGCAGGAGTCAATCACGCTTTCGACTTGCTCAGCCCCGTATCTTTGCTCACAGTCACTGATGTAGTTTTTGGCAAAGACTAAGTAATCGATGATCGAACTGGCATCGGTCCAAGTTTTAAATAAGTAGTTATTTTTAAAGAAACTATTGTGTCCAAAACAGGCGTGCGCTATCACCAGCGCCTGCATAGTGATAGTGTTTTCCTCCATTAAATAGGCAATACAAGGGTTTGAGTTAATCACAATCTCATAGGCAAGGCCCATTTGCCCCCGTTTATAGCCTTGCTCTGTTTCGATAAAACGTTTGCCGAAGGACCAATGGGTGTAGCCTATGGGCATGCCTATCCCCGCATAGGCGTCCATCATTTGTTCGGCGGTGATGACTTCAATCTGATTCGGGTAGGCGCTGAGTTTGTATAGGGCGGCTACACGTTCAATTTCCTTCAGATAGTCCTGCAGCAACTCAAAGCTCCAATCGGGACCATCGCTCAGTGGTGTTGTTGATTTCTTCCCCATAATACCCCCTTAAACCGCCTGCTTCTTAAATAACTCTCTAAATACAGGGTAGATATCTTCCGCTTGACGAATATGTTGCACCGCAATGTTATCGTAATGCTGTTGTAGGGATTCGTATTCGCGCCACAGGGTTTGATGGGCGCGATTGGTGATTTCGATATAACTAAAGTAGCGTACTAACGGCAGAATTTTTTGCTCTAATAACTGCCGACAGGTTGGCGAATCATCCGCCCAGTTATCGCCGTCTGAGGCTTGGGCTGCATAAATGTTCCACTCATCGGCGGGGTAGCGTGCCTGTTGAATGTCATGCATCAATTTTAAAGCACTTGAAACAATCGTTCCGCCGGTTTCTTGGGAGTAGAAAAACTCATGTTCGTCGACTTCTTTAGCCTGGGTATGGTGGCGAATGTATACCACCTCAAGGTTTTTATAGGTCCGAGTGAGGAACAGATAGAGCAAGATATAAAAGCGTTTTGCCATATCTTTAGTGGCTTG
Source organism: Shewanella putrefaciens (assembly GCF_016406305.1). NCBI lineage: Bacteria > Pseudomonadati > Pseudomonadota > Gammaproteobacteria > Alteromonadales > Shewanellaceae > Shewanella > Shewanella putrefaciens. The sequence goes on along the minus strand of NZ_CP066369.1, from coordinate 2,706,644 downwards.
ATCCATTGAGCCTGATACGTCCATCAGGCAAAACATGACCGCTTGGCTAGAGGGGATTTCCCGTTTGGCAAAGTTATTAAAGCGTAGATCGAAGGTATCGATAAAGGGAACATTTGCAATCTTTTGTTTTAACTCCTCTATTTGGGCCTTTAAATCGAGGATCAGCTCTGCCTGAGTCCCTGGAATATTCTCAAGCTTCGCCAACTCTTGTTCTAATTCCGCTAATAGCTTCTTTTTACTCGCCGACATCGCAATACGGCGTGCCAGTGATGAACGTAGGGAGCGGACAATATTGATGTTTGCGGGTACGCCATCGTTAGTAAATCCGGCGCGATAAACCTGATATTCCACCAATTTATTGAGGCGGTTTTTTTGTAGATTCGGTAATTCTAAGTCTTCAAATAGTAGCTCTAGGTATTCATCCTTTGAAATTTCAAAGACAAAATCATCGTTGCCTTCGCCAGAATCTGAGGCATCACCTTTGCCCGCACCGCCGCCTGAACCCCCGAGTGGCCTATCGATTTTATCTCCACGGGTAAATTGATCATTTCCGGGGTGTACTCTGTCCCTGACACCGCCCTTGCCTTGGTGAAACATAGGTTCACTGATATCCCGCGTAGGGATACTGATTTTTTCGCCTTTATCTACATCCGTTACACTGCGACGTGTCACCGCATCGCTGACGGCTTTTTTGATTTGTTGCTTATATCTATTGATAAAGCGTTGACGGTTGACTGTGCTTTTTCCTTTCGCATTCAACCGTCTGTCGATAAAGTTCGCCATACGCACCTCCCAAACCCCAGCGAAGGCTTTGGTAGCACCAAAGCCCTGTACTTAGCGAGCGCAAGTTTAAGAGGATTTACGCACCCGTAAATACCACTCAGACAAGAGTCGGACTTGCTTCTTGGTATAGCCTTTCTCCATCATGCGATTGACAAAATCATCGTGTTTGCGCTGATCGTCATTCGAGGTTTTGGCGTTAAAGGAAATCACTGGCAGTAAATCTTCTGTGTTGGAGAACATTTTCTTCTCGATCACGGTGCGAAGTTTCTCGTAGCTGGTCCAGAGTGGATTATTACCCTCATGGTTAGCGCGGGCGCGCAGTACAAAGTTGACGATTTCATTACGGAAATCTTTGGGGTTGCTGATCCCCGCGGGTTTCTCAATTTTTTCCAGTTCGGCATTGAGGGCAGCGCGGTCGAACAGTTGACCTGTTTCTGGATCGCGATATTCCTGATCTTGGATCCAAAAATCGGCGTAAGTAACGTAGCGGTCAAAGATATTTTGGCCGTATTCAGAGTAAGACTCTAGGTAAGCGGTTTGAATTTCTTTGCCAATAAACTCCACGTATTTAGGGATTAAGTAGCCCTTTAAAAACTCAAGATAACGCTCGGCGGTATCGCTGGGGAACTGCTCTTGCTCTATCTGGCGTTCTAGCACATAGAATAAATGCACCGGATTGGCTGCAATTTCTGAGTGATCGAAGTTAAATACCCGCGATAGGATTTTAAAGGCGAAACGGGTTGATAGCCCATTCATCCCTTCATCGACACCAGCATAGTCGCGGTATTCTTGGTAGGACTTGGCCTTAGGATCGGTATCTTTCAGGCTTTCCCCGTTATACACCCGCATCTTAGAGTAGATGGAGGAGTTTTCCGGTGCTTTTAGGCGCGATAGCACACTAAATTGCGCTAGGGTTTCTAGGGTGCCAGGGGCACAGGGGGCTTTCGATAGCTCAGAGTTAATGAGCAGCTTTTGATAGATTTGCAGCTCTTCAGATACCCGTAAACAGTAGGGCACTTTGACGATATAAACACGGTCGAGGAAGGCTTCGTTATTCTTATTGTTTTTAAAGGTTGACCATTCCGATTCATTTGAGTGAGCCAGAATAATCCCACTATAGGGCAGGGCCGATAGGCCTTCGGTGCCGTTATAGTTACCTTCTTGGGTGGCGGTAAGCAGGGGATGCAGCACTTTTATCGGTGCCTTAAACATCTCGACGAATTCCATCATTCCTTGGTTCGCGCGGCATAATGCCCCCGAATAGGCATAGGCATCGGCATCATCTTGGGAAAAGTGTTCAAGCTGACGAATATCGACTTTACCCACTAAGGACGAAATATCTTGATTGTTTTCATCTCCGGGTTCCGTTTTGGCTATCGCAATTTGATCAAGGATAGAAGGGAAAACTTTAACAACGCGGAATTTAGAAATATCTCCGCCAAACTCGTGCAGCCTTTTCACTGCCCAGGGTGACATTATGGTCTTTAGGTAGCGGATAGGGATGTTAAATTCATCTTTTAATAATTGGCCATCTTCATCGGCGTCAAAGAGGCAGAAGGGATGATCGTTCACTGGGCTGCGTACCCCGTTTGCGCTCAGGATATAGATGGGGACTTTTTGCATTAGCGCTTTGAGTTTTTCGGCCAATGATGATTTACCGCCGCCCACAGGGCCGAGTAAATACAGGATTTGCTTCGATTCCTCTAAGCCTTGAGCAGAGTGTTTGAGGTAAGCCACGATTTGCTCAATCGCATCTTCCATGCCGAAAAAATCTTTAAATGCGGGGTAGCGTGAAATAAGACGGTTGGAAAAAATGCGGCTAAGTATTGGATTTTTTGCGGTATCTATGACTTCTGCTTCACCAATGGCAAGCAAGAGCCGTTCTGATGCAGACATGTAAGCACTGCGATCTTCCTTACAGATGTCGAGAAACTCCTGCAAAGTGTATTCTTCATCGAGTTTTTGTTCGTAGCGCTTTTGGTAATGCTCGAAAATGCCCATATAAACCCCCTGAAACGCCAGTGATGTCATGGAACGGAGAACTGGTTTGCCAGCTTCCTATACTAATCTTAGACACAAACTTGGTACCTGTGTCAAAAAAATATCAAATAAAACAATAACAAATGATTGCAAATGCAATTATTGCACTTGTAGTGACATCAGTTTTACGATGGGGAGAGAGGGGCTATGGTAGGTTAATGATATAAAAAAGAGCCACAAGGGCTCTTTTATTAGCGTTAATTCTTTGGGTTAAAGAATTAACCTGCGAAGTTTTGGTTCACAAAATCCCAGTTAACTAATTGCCAGAAGTGGGCAAGATAGTCAGGACGCACGTTACGGTAATCGATGTAGTAAGCGTGTTCCCACACATCCACAGTCAGGATTGGCGTAACAGTGCTGTCAGTCAGTGGTGTAGCTGCATTGCTAGTGTTAACGATAGCAACAGTGCCATCGGCTTTTTTCACTAACCAAGTCCAAGCGCTACCGAAGTTGTTTACGGCAGAATCGGTAAATTGGGCTTTGAATGCGTCAAATGAGCCAAATGCAGCATTGATGGCATCGGCAACTGGGCCTGTTGGCTCGCCGCCAGCGTTAGGCGCTAGACAGTTCCAGTAGAAAGTGTGGTTCCACACTTGAGCCGCGTTGTTAAATACGCCGCCAGTAGAAGTTTTGATGATGTCTTCTAAAGACTTACCAGCGAAATCAGTTCCTTCGATTAAGCCGTTGAGCTTAACAACATAAGTGTTGTGATGCTTGCCGTAGTGGTATTCAATGGTTTCTTGAGAAATGTGTGGTTCTAGTGCGTTCTTTGCATATGGTAATGCGGGTAATTCGAAAGCCATTAGTATCTCTCCATGGTCTTAGGTTATCGTTTTTTAAACGTGCTCACTGGGCACTATTGTACCGATAAAATTTGTGATGTGAATCATTGTTTGGCTATTTGATTAGATAGGCGCCATCGAAAAATCAAATCTCGACATAACCTTACAAACTGTGGGATTTTGTTCTGCGCCTAGCTGTCGTACAATAGCGCCATTGAGTCAATGTCATCGCACTTAGGAATTAAAATGGAAACAGTAGAGAAAATTAAGCAGCAGATCGCCGAAAACCCCATCATTGTTTATATGAAAGGTTCGCCTAAGTTACCGAGCTGTGGCTTCTCGTCTCAGGTCGCCCAGATCATGATTAACTGTGGTGAGCAATTTGCGTTTGTCGATATTCTGCAGCATCCGGACATTCGCGCCGAATTACCTAAGTATGCAAACTGGCCGACCTTCCCACAGCTGTGGATTGAAGGCGAGCTGATCGGTGGCTGTGATATCGTGGTTGATATGTACCAGAAAGGTGAATTACAGCCGTTAATCAAAGCCACTGCTGAAAAGTACAAAACGGCAGAATAAGCGTTAATCGAATGCCATAAAAAGCCGCTGTGATTTATATCCCAGCGGCTTTTTTTTTGCTGCAAATTCAGGTGAACAGCTTGGCTTAATCAGCGCCTGTTAGGGCCACTAATGTGAAGTGAGATCCTGTTTGTGGTGTTTAGTCGCGGGTAACAGTAAGTTCATGGTAATCGCCACAATACCGCACAAGCTGATACCGGTCAGACTGAATGAACCTATGCCAAATGCCATGCCGCCGATACCAAATACCAAAGTGACGCCGACAATGCTTAAGTTGCGTGGCTCGGATAAATCCACATGATTGCGGATTAAGGTATTGAGCCCAACAGCGGCAATTGAGCCAAATAACAAGCACATAATACCACCCATCACAGGCACAGGAATGGTCTGCATCAGCGCACCTAGTTTACCAACGAAGGCTAAGGTAATAGCCGTGATGGCGGTCCAGGTCATGATTCTTGGATCAAAGTTGCGGGTTAAGGTCACGGCTCCTGTGACTTCAGAGTAGGTTGTGTTTGGTGGACCACCAAAGGCCGCCGCTGCAATGGTGGCAATACCATCACCTGTCAGGGTGCGATGCAGACCGGGTTTTTTCATAAAATCCTTACCAGTGACATTGGATATCGCCAGAATATCGCCAATGTGTTCAACCGCCGGGGCGATAGCGACAGGGATCATAAAGGCGATGGCATGCCAGTTAAATTCGGGCGCGACAAATTTTGGAATCGCAATCCAACTCGCCGCGGCGACTACCGCAAAGTCGACAATACCAAAGGCGAGGCTGAGTCCATAGCCAACGATAATCCCAGCTAGAATGGGCATTACCTTAAGGAGTCCCTTGGCAAAAATGGCTACGGCAATGGTAGTACACAGGGAGGCAAGTGAAATGATCAGTGCCGTATTGGTTGGGACTAATGTCAGGCTGCCATCTCCGCTTTTACCCAGCGCCATATTTACCGCAACGGGTGCTAAGCCAAGGCCGATAATAATGATCACCGGCCCCACGACCACTGGCGGTAACAGCCTATGGATAAAGTCGGTACCGCGTACTTTGACTAAGGCACCTAGGCACACATACACTACGCCCGCGGCCATAATGCCGCCCATAGTGGATGGAATGCCCCAGGTCTGCACGCCGTATAGGATCGGGGCGATAAAAGCGAAGGAGGAAGCAAGGAAAATAGGCACTTGGCGTTTGGTCACCAGTTGGAACAGCAAGGTACCAATACCTGCGGTGAACAGGGCGACACTGGTGTCGAGTCCTGTCAATAACGGCATTAATACCAAGGCACCAAATGCCACAAACAACATTTGGGCGCCCTGTAGGGGAATAGCGAGTCGTCTCATTTATTATTCTCGTTAATTTTAGGGTAAACCGCGAAATGATATCAGTTTGTTGCATTAAGAGTGCAATAAAATACCCAGATTGTGGGCTGGGATCACTGTTTTTGGCGGGCGTGGTTAGCCGCACCGCATTAAAGTGGGCTAAATTTTGCCAAGACTCGCTTAAGGCGTTAACTATGGTACAATTTGCCCTATCTAACGTTACTTCAACTACTCAAAGATGCTGAAATTCCTATTGAAGCCGAGCTTAATTGCGTTTTTATACTGCCTGTTCACGATTAATAGCCTGCATGCTGTTGAGGTGAGTAAATTAGATGAGGCCGATGTACCCGTCTCCTCCCGTGCCGTACCTGAGCGTAATCAGGCATTAAAAAAAGCATTGGAAAAAGTGATCATCAAAAATACTGGGACTGCGCGTTCACTGGAGAATAGCGTTATCCAAGCCCAACTGGCCAACCCAGATGCGCTGCTGAGTCAATATGGTTACCTTGAACAAAATGGTCGGTTGTTGCTCAAAGCTAACTTCGAGCATCGCCGCGTTGTCGCATTATTACGTCAGGCACAATTACCCGTATGGGGGACACAGCGTCCTCTGACCCTATTTTGGGTCGCCATGCCGAGTGAAGGGGATACCATTTTATTAAGTGATTCTTCGACTTTAGCCGAGCGTCAACAATTCTCGACTTTTTCCGATGAACGCGGCATTCCTGTGCTGCTACCTATTTTAGATCTTGATGAGTTGATGGGAATAAATCCCAACGATGTCAAAGGGATGTTTGCCGATATCGTGGCCAGTGTCTCTGGACGCTATCAAGCGGATTTCCTCGCGTTAGTGGCTATCGAGCCCGCGGGTAATCAAGTGCGCTATCGTTTAAACCTTTATACTAAGGCCTCGATTGATTCGTTAACGCCGCCGCTGTTTAGCTTTAATGGCAGCGCAGAAAATGCGACCCAGGCAGTAAGTGCCATGATGGCGGCATTAGGGGATTATTATTTTACTAAGTATGCTATCGCCGATTCTGGTACTCAGGTTGGTGCCAGCGTTACTTTTGTCAATATCGAAAAGATGTCACAAGTTGTTGAGATTGAAAAATATTTAAAACAGCTCAGTGCAATAAAAAGTGCAACTTTGACACGTATTCAGGGAAATACAGTAACCTTTTCTTTGGATTTATTTGGCTCAGAAACTGATTTTGAGCGTTTATTGAGTCTAGAGCCTAGGATCTCTGTGGTTGCCCCTGCGAGTTCAGGTGAGTTCAGCCCTGTGTCGAGCCCATTAGGTAAACCCGTCTACCAGTGGCGCTTACCTTAAAACCGTGGATAGGCAAGTTGGGGTGAATGCATTTTTTCGCCCGCTTTATGTGATTTTTAGCTAATTTATTGAGACGTACGAGTGCCATTTAACTCACCTCTACAACTCTCATTACCCGTGTATTTACCGGATGATGAAACCTTTAACAGTTATTACCCCGCCGCGGGTAATGATGAACTGATCCAAAAGCTTAGAGCCAATGCCGAAGGCCATGGCGAGGCCGCGATTTACTTATGGGGCCCAGTTAAATCCGGACGTACCCATTTAATGCATGCGGCCTGTGCCCACGCCAATGAACTCGACCGCCGTAGTTTTTATATTCCCTTAGGCATTCATGCGAGTATCTCGACCGCATTGCTCGAGGGTTTAGAGCAGTTAGATTTAATTTGTATCGATGATGTTGACGCGATTGCAGGGCATCCAGTGTGGGAGGAGGCGATATTTGATCTCTACAACCGTGTTGCCGAGCATAAGCATTGCGCTTTAGTGGTCAGTGGTCGTTCATCTCCTGCGGAGGCCGGATTTTTATTGCCCGATCTCGTTTCCCGGATGCAATGGGGGCTGAATTACCAACTTCAGCCTATGGCCGATGATGAAAAACTCGCCGCATTACAGCGCCGAGCGGCCATGCGAGGCTTACAATTGCCCGAGGATGTAGGTCGTTTTCTGCTCAATCGAATGGCGCGGGATTTACGCACGTTATTTGATGTCCTCGATAAGTTAGATAAAGCCTCATTGGTTCACCAGCGTAAGCTCACTATTCCGTTTGCGAAAGAGACGCTGCATCTATAGTTATAGCTAAATAGGATTTGAAAAAGATAAAAGCCCGCCATGCTGTATGCCTGCGGGCTTTTTGTTTATCTAAAACTCAAACACTCTATTGCTGAGGCTGACGGTGACGATCGCCACTTAAACGCAGTTCGGGTTCTATGATTGCTTGGCCGTTCGTTACAACGTTCTGCTGACCTTTACGCTGTGCATTGGCCGGCGAAATCGCTAGGGTTTGGCGCCAGCTTTGGCCTTGGGTCATGGCGATAGGTGCGGGCAGGCTCGTTATTAAGCTTATCCCATCAAGCTCGGGCAACATCTCATCTATGACTAATGCGGCTCGATTTTCTAGGTTGCTATCACCAATTCGACCTCTTTGCCCCCAATCGACAATAACAGTATCGGCAGTTAAGACTTCGGGTTTATTGGTGACTGCGACATCCCGCAGGATTTGGTAACGGTAACTCATCATAGCTTCTTCAAACAGCATCGCCGTGTCTTCGCGAGTGCTGGAATAAGCATAGAAATCACTGGCGATATCCGTAGAGAAAAAAGTTGTAATATCTGATGGTTGATAAGCCTTTTGAGTCGCATTGGCACTGGCACCTAAGAAGCTGACTCCCGCAAGCCCTGTCATTTCAGTGCTCGTGAGCGGGTACAGCTTGCTAACTTGATCCGATATCAGACTCTTATTGCTATTGCGGCGGTTATAGTCGTCAAGCAATCTGGGCCCTGTGAGTGAGTCATGAACGCTACGGGGGAAGAAGTCATTGGCGTGTGCCAACTCATGGTACAAGAGTGACGCCAAATCAGGGGTGATCTGGGTGAGCGTGCGAGTGGCGCGGGTCGTCACGGGGAATCCCAGTGACGCATATTGATTATCTTTGACATAACGCCAGGGCATAATGAAATTCAGCTCGTTGCCAAAGTCGCTGCGATAATCCGGTGCTTCGTTGATGCTGTCTCGCTGTGCGGGCGTTAGCCACAGATCGTTTGGATCTAAATAAATTGCCCCCGTCAGTACCCAATAGAAGGAGGGGCGAACATCATAACTGATAACGACGGCGGTAACGGATTGTAATAGGCGGGCAAAATCGCTATTAGGGTCCATTTGAGTTAAAAATGCGGCGAAATTATCGCCCATCCAATCGTGTGACACTAGCACTCGATCGAGGATTGCCTCGGTATCTAGGGTATTGGATATTTGGCCAATCAGAGGTAATTGATTAATAGTGCACGCATTATTCAATTGGTTTGAATAAACACAGCTTGTGAGTGTGTTGGCATAGGGTGAATCCCCACGATAGGCATAGGTGCGTGCGACTGGCGTATCGAAATACTGTGAGCTAATCGCAGGTGCCGCTGTCGTCAGAACAAAAGCATCATCTTTGACTTGAGAGCCATTGATATTGGCGCTCGCTTGGAGTCTTAATACTGTGTCTTGACTGGCGGTGGGGGCGGTAAACAGGGGCCTAAAGGGATCGCTAATATCGAGGGGAATTTCAGGGCCCGAGGCGATACACCAAGAAATATTCGTGGCACTTAGCCCGGCTTGCTGTCCAATCCTTAGACTGACGCCATTGCCTTCAACCACTTGATGATCTTGTCGAATATTGAGTAATCCGTCCGTTGCCACATCGGCGTTAATGTCAATCTCCCCCGTCACATCTATGCTGCTGCCCGTCACATGCAGACTAAAACGGTAACTGCCGCTGGCTGGAATATCGAAGGCTAACACTGGGCTGTTTTGGCTGACGAGTTCAATGGCAGGACCATCAATTTGCTGCCAACGAAAATGCAGATCTTGGCTATCACGGTTTTGAATGCTGGCGATAATGGCGCTGGATTGCCCTGCAACATATTGCGCCTCTGTTTGGAAACGGATGGAGGATGAGCTGGTGGTGACTAATGCAGGAATGGTTGAAGTACAGCGCGGTATATTGCTCGTGGGTGGAGTGACGGTTCCGCCTCCGCCGTCGGTTTCGCTATCACCGCCGCCACAGGCAACCAGTATTGCGGAGCAACTAATGAGCCCTAATAGGCGAATTGGATCCCATATCCCCATAATTCCACACTCCAATGCTAACTGACTTTAGTGGTTAGATTTATCGCCCTGTTATCGACCCGAGGGGGCCAAAGTTTGGCATGAAAATGACTATAGCATGGGAGTGAGGTTGCAAAAAAGTGATAAAAGGTAGCTAAAGTGTTCTTGATTTAGGGAATAAAAAAGCGCAGTCCACTGGGGACTGCACTCTAAGATAGGTTTTTATAGGGCAACTGAGATGCCGACTGTCGTTGGCCTAAGCCTCTTTATCGGATTTTTTCTTTAAACCTAAACCTAATTCTCGGCCACGAATACGGGCGTAGAAGGGAAAGGCAACAAGGAGGGCACCAATCAGTAATGCTTCTATTAACGCAAAGGCAAATGCATCCGTCGTGACATAGAGCAGGGTGAGAGCGTGTAGCATGTACAGGCATAAAATAAAGCTCGCCCATGCATAGGTATAGGGATGGCCTTTGAGGATGCCTTTGATGGGTAACAGGAGTGGCACAAGCCATAGGAGGCTAAACAATAACGTATATTCGCCATTGAGCCCTTGACCAATAAACCAGCCGCCAAGCAGCAGCACCAGTGCAAGATAGCCTAAGCGGCTGAGAGTGAATAAGGTATTTGAGGTCATGGTCTACCTAATATTGATGAATAATAACGTATTGAAAAATAACAGAGTATTGAAAAATTAAAGAGAAGATAACGGCTTCAGTTACAGGATCGCCAATATATTTTCAGGGGGACGGCCGATAGCAGCCCCTTTCACCGTCAGCACAATCGGACGTTCGATCAATTTAGGCGTGTTAACCATGGCGGTGATCAGTTGCTCTTCAGTGAGTGACGGTTCTGCCAGTCCTAGCGCTTGATATTCATCTTCTTTGGTACGCATTAACTCGCGGGCACTCATGTTAAGTTTGGTTAAAATGTCACGGATTTCAGTGGCCTTGGGCACATTTTTTAGATATTCCACCACAGTAATCTCACAACCTTGCTGCTCGAGTAAGGCTAAGGTCTCACGGCTTTTAGAACAACGTGGGTTATGGTAAATCGTCGCTTGGGTCATAATGCTATAGGCTCAATATTGGCTGAAATGCGGGCTGAAATGACAATGCTGCGGATAATAACAGAAAAATGTGCGCCCCGTCAGGGTGTGCGGGGCGCAATTGGCGTGATTTAACGGCGTTTTTCGTCTTAATCCGATAGTTTATTTAAGGGCATCCATTTCTTTATCTGCTTGTTTAAATTGACGAATACGCGCTTCAATTCGAGCAAGTTGCAATGGATTGCCTTCAGATGCGCGATAGGCAAAATTGAGCTGATCAATCGCCCCCTTATAATTTGCCCCTAGCGCCATGAGTTCGGCACTGGAGAAATATTCCATGCCTTGGTTACCCATTTTTTTGTAGGCCAGATTGAGCAGTTGATAGGGCAGTTGATTCTGTTTATCGAGGAAAATCATATCCTCTAGCAATGGGATGGCCTTGGTGGGCTCTCCCGCCTCAATATAAATATTGGCTAAGTTAGCGTTAATAACCTGCGAGGTGGGCTTCATTTTACGCTGCGCCTCGAGGAGTTTAATCGCCTTAGGGTAATCTTTGCGCTCGGTGAGTAAATCGGTTTTAGTGTCGAGATAGAATAAGTTGTTAGCGTCGATTTTTAAGAGTTCATCGATAAGCTTTTCTGACTCATCAAATTTCTTGAGTCTAAAGAGCGCGAGGGCTTTGCCATAGAGCGCAGCTTCTTTAAAACCATAGGTTTGTTTATTTAGCTGCTTTTCAAACAGGCCCAACACCGCATCATCACTGTAGCTCGAAAAACGCACTTGGATACGTGCCTTCGCGAGTTGGAAGTTAAGGTTATCTGGAATGTATCTATGGGGATATTGATGTGCCCGGTCCCGGGCCTCGGAGATCCGAGACTCAGGTAAGGGGTGAGTCAACAGCATTTGCGGTGGTGTCGTGGTAAAGCGATATCGAGTCGCGAGCTTACCAAAAAACTCCGCCGCCGCATTGGGGTCAAAACCCGCATCCACTAAAATTTGCATACCGATGCGGTCGGCTTCTTTTTCATGCAAACGGGTATAGTTAATTTTGGACTGAGTCGCTAAGGCTTGGGTGGTGGCAAGTGCTGCCATGCCCGCCTGGGGAACCGCAATGGTCAGTAAAATTGCTCCGAGTAATCCCGCGACTGTTGCTGGACCAGTTTTTTGTTGCGCCTCGAGGGAGCGGGCTAAGTGACGTTGAGTCACGTGGGTAATTTCGTGGCCTAAAACCGAGGCCAGTTCGCTCTCGCTGTCGGCGTTGAGGAATAACCCCGTATGCACGGCAACGTGTCCGCCGAAGAAGGCGAAGGCGTTAATCTCATCGTTCTGCAATAAGAAAAAATAAAAAGGTGTTTTTACCCCGGTTGCATGGGCGACTAACTTATTGCCTAGTTCGGTAAGATATTGACTCAATACGGGGTCATTGAGCATTGGGGCCGAAGAGCGAATGACGCGCATGTAGGCATCGCCATAGACCATTTCTTTTTCGAGGCTGAAGGTGTTAACCGCAGCCGTCCCTAAATCGGGTAAATCATTGTTCGCAAAGCTTTTGGCGGTGCCAGTCAGCAGCATCAAAGAGAGAGCACCAACGACAAAAGGTTTACATTGAGTCAAAAACGTCAATTTACGCAAGCGGATCCTTTATTTCTTCTAATTATCTCAACTAAGGCTGCGACACTGCAGTTAGCTTGTAGTTTGAGTGGCAACTTAGGATAATAGCCCAAGTTCGTTCATAGCAAGTTCATTATGATTTTTATTGATTTAACACCATTTCGCTGTCCTGTCCCTTTGGTCAGGGTCAAGCTTGCATTGAAGTCCATGTCTTCGGGCGAAACCTTACATATTTTACTCTCTGACTCAGGTTCAAGGCGAGATGTTCCCCTCTTTTTAAAAAAACAGGGCCACAATATCCAAGTCCTGTGTGATGATGCGATCCAACTAGCCTTAATGGTCACTAAAGTTGATTTATGACAGTGTTAAGTCAATGATATAGCGTTAATGATCTCTGAATAAACCGCTTTCTTGCATATAGGGAAAGCCTAACCATCATTATTGGAACGAATCCATGCTTACTTTTTTCTCTCGTTGGTATCAAGAGCGGTTTAGCGATCCACAGGCAATCACCTTAATGGCTATTTTGGTGGGTTTGGCTTTAGTCATTTATTTTGCGGGGGGATTGCTTGCCCCTTTGCTTGTGGCGTTAGTGTTGGCATTTTTACTCGAGTGGCCCGTCGCACAAATGCTCAAATTAGGCATTAATCGCACGACGGGGGCATCCCTAATGTTAGTGCTTTTTCTTGGGGTTGTGGTGCTGCTGACCTTTGGCTTGATCCCGAGTATTTGGCGTCAAGGCGTGAGCCTAATGGCAGATTTACCGAGCATGATAGATAAAGGGCTGCAAACACTGCAGGCGTTGATTAATCAATACCCACAATTTATTAATCCAGAGCAGCTCAATGTGATGGTGGCAGAGCTTAAAAAGCTATTGGATACTCAGCATGTCATTGATATCGCGAAACAACTTATAGGTTATTCCGCCTCGCTGCTGGTATTGATGGTGTACGCGATTTTGGTGCCTCTGTTGGTGTTCTTTTTTTTAAAGGATAAAGATCAACTGATTAATGGCAGTAAGCGATTTTTCCCCACCAATCGGCAGCTAGCCCGTAAGGTGTGGTTCGAGATGCACCAACAGATATTTAACTATATTCGTGGCAAAGTAATTGAAATCGTCATTGTAGGCATAGCGAGTTATGTCTTGTTCGCCGTGATGGGGCTCAGTTATGCGGCTTTGCTCGGGGTGCTCACTGGCTTATCGGTACTTATTCCCTATGTGGGTGCCACCTTAGTGACTCTGCCAATTACCTTAGTAGCGTTTTTCCAATGGGGATTTAGCGCTGAGTTTGGCTATCTGATGTTAGGTTACGGCATTATTCAGGCATTAGATGGTAATTTGCTCGTGCCGATTTTATTTTCCGATGCGGTGGACTTGCACCCTGTGATTATTATCGCTGCTGTGTTGGTTTTTGGTGGATTGTGGGGCGTATGGGGAGTGTTCTTTGCTATCCCCTTGGCATCCTTAGTTAAGGCTGTGATTAATGCCTGGCCGAAAACGGAAATTGAACAGCCGCTCCCTTCGCTGGAAAGCTAAGCCGGTAGAGATGTCATATCAATCTAAAAACTGCGCCAAAGTGCGCAGTTTTTTGTTTTATCTCCGAGGCTCAATGGCTAGTTTTGCAGTAAATGGTGCTGCGCCGTGGCGGCAAGGGCGCGGTAAACTAAGGTTGTCTGTTTAGCTTTGATATTCCAATGTTGCCAATAAAGCGGCACGTGCATCCGCTGCTGCGGGGTTAATTCGATAAGAATTCCTTTATCGATTAATGGTTTGGCCTGTAAGTGACCCACTAAACCATAACCAAGACTTAAGTTTATGGCCTCTAAAAAACTCTCCGATGATGGAATGCTGTGCTGCCACCATTGGCCTGGCAGCATTTGAAAATACTGGGCAAGGTATTTTTCATGCATTTTATCTTTGGTCGAAAACACTACGGCCGGGGCTTTAGTGAGCTGAGCTTGGGTAATTTGTGCACTGGAATTGTCGCTGGCTTTTGTCCATTCAAAATAGCGCGTCGCAAATTCAGGAGTGGCAACCGCTAAATATTCCATCGTCCCTAGAAACTCACTGCTACATCCGGCCATTGGATTGGCCGTGGTGGTCACGCAGCCGACGGCTTCACCATTTTTCAGCAAGTGATGGGTATAGGACTCATCATCGACGATCAATTCCAATAGCCAGGCATGGCGACTGAACATGCCCGCAATGGCGGGCAAAAACCAAGTGGCAAGACTGTCGGCATTCACGGCAATGCGCACTGTCGTTGGATGGTTGGGATCGTCGGCATCTAATTCAGATCTTAATTCGCTTTCTAGTAATTGTACCTGCGAGTAGTGGCGTAAAAGGCGTTTACCCGTGGGCGTTGCGACCACAGGGTTGGAGCGGATAAGCAGCGATTGACCGACTTTTTCTTCGAGCTGGCGAATGCGCTGTGAAACCGCCGATTGGGTAATGTGCAGCACTTTGGCGGCGCGGTCGAAACCACCTTCTGAAACGACCACGGCGAGGGCTTTGAGATTAGCGTATTCCAGCATAGTCATCCTTATATTGGCGTGTTTTGATGATTATTAATTTTACTTATGATACATAAAAAACATTAGTTATATTAATTTTGTTGTTTTGATTATGCTAGCGCCTTCTTTGAACAGGTGAGGTGGTTATGCAAGCGGCATTTATACAGGGGATGGGCATTGGTGGCAGTTTGATTATTGCTGTGGGCGCGCAAAATGCCTTTGTACTCAAGCAAGGTATCAAGCGCTCATATCCTTTACCTATTGCTCTGCTGTGCTCGGTTATCGATGCGTTGATGATCACCGCAGGGGTGGCTGGGCTTGGGCATATTATTGAAGCCTTTCCTACCATTAAGCACGTGGCGAGTTTTGGCGGCGCCGCTTTTTTACTCTGGTACGGTGCCAATGCACTGAAGGCATCCTTTGTGGCAAAAGGCATGGAAATGGATCAAACGCAAAATGCCGATACTTTGCGAACCGCGATTCTCACTACGCTTGGGATCAGTTTACTGAACCCGCATTTGTATCTCGATACTGTGGTGTTGCTGGGGAGTATTAGCACTCAGTTTGATGATATGCACCGCCCTTGGTTTGGTGCGGGTGCCGTGCTGGCATCGTTTATCTGGTTTTTCGGTCTAAGTTTTGGTGCGCGTTTGTTAGCGCCGATATTTAGTCGCCCGGCGGCCTGGCGTTATCTCGACCGTTTTATTTGGTTAACCATGTGGAGCATTGCCGCGGCGATTATTTGGCCCTATGTGGCAGGTT
Source organism: Shewanella putrefaciens (assembly GCF_016406305.1). Classification (NCBI taxonomy): domain Bacteria; kingdom Pseudomonadati; phylum Pseudomonadota; class Gammaproteobacteria; order Alteromonadales; family Shewanellaceae; genus Shewanella; species Shewanella putrefaciens. The sequence goes on along the minus strand of NZ_CP066369.1, from coordinate 2,691,057 downwards.
AAGCTAGCGCAGTTATGGGATGACACGTCGGCTTAGTGAGCTGCGTTTAGTCGTTTAGTGAGTGCAAAGTGAAAATTTTTCATGAAAAAGGTCCTGATTTCAGGACCTTTTTGTTATCGATTGCCGATTATTTATTCAGCCGCAAGCTGTGCGAGCACGACTTGATGGTGATCCGTCGTCTTAAACTTATCAAACACATGGGCGATAGTGCCGTCGGTATTGATAAGGAAGCTGATTCTATGGATCCCATCGTAGATTTTACCCATAAACTTTTTTTCACCCCATACGCCAAAGGCGTCGGCGACACTGTGGTCTTCATCGCTCAGCAAGGTAAAGTTAAGTGATTGTTTTTCAGCAAACTTAGCCAGTTTTGCGACCGGATCAGGGCTAATGCCAAGTACTGTGACTTTGTGGTTATCTAATTCGGCTTTAGTGTCGCGCAGGCCACAGGCTTGCACTGTGCAGCCCGGGGTTGAGGCCTTAGGGTAAAAATACACTAAAACGGGGCCTTTTTTTAAACATTCCTGCAGTGAAACAGGGTTACCCTGTTGATCTTGTAAGGTAAATTGGGGCGCCTTAGCGCCAACTGTTAGTCTGTTCATCGATTATCCTCTATCGCTTGCCGTGGTCCCTTGCATGCGTTTAATGGTGCAATCTAACGCCATTTCTTGGGAGAGTTGATAGATACTCTGCTCGAGTTTTTCTAGTTCAACTTTTTCAGGAATATTAATAGTTAGCGATACATTTTGTGTCTGCTCACCATCCGGCAGTTCTTCTGAATAGGAGCGTACCGCCGCTAAATCTAATGAGCGATCCGCGAGAAACTGGGTAATGCGTTTCATGGTGCCGCGCTGATCTTTGCCCGTGAAGCGAACTTCGAGGCGCGAAATATAATTTTGCGGGGTGTGCTTAGAGGTACGCTTCATCACAGTCATCAGTTCTAGTTCAACACTGAGACTCGGGAGCATGCTTTCAATTTTCGTTATGGATGCCCACGAACCCGACAACATCATGATTAGGGTAAATTCGTTACCAAATAATGCCATACGACTGTCGACGATATCGCAGTCACAGTCACTGGCAAGCCGTGCGAGTTTACTTACGAGTCCAGGGCGGTCTAAGCCCATTGCGGTGACGACCAGGAAATTGGTCATGAATTTTCCTCACTTTTTCGATATCATGGAGCGAAAACTCAGGGTTAATGCCGAGTTTTTGTGCGGGATGTAATGCTACCATAACTAAATCAATTTGAGAGCCCCGTTAATGCTTGTCATTAGTGGTTGGCATCAGTACCATAGCGAATCCTGAAATCTTGGGGAAAGTCAGATGATAAACGGAAGCATCGTAGCCTTAATCACGCCTATGAACAGTGATGGCTCAGTAGATTTTGCAAGTCTTGAAAGATTAGTCGAATTCCATATAGACCAAGGCACAGATGCCATTGTGGCCGTGGGCACGACTGGCGAGTCTGCGACTCTGCCAATGAATGAGCATGTGACTGTGGTCGCGCAAACGGTGAAGTTTGCTGCGGGCCGTATTCCCGTTATTGGTGGTAATGGCGCCAATGCGACATCTGAAGCCGTCGAACTCACCAAGTCCCTCTCTAAGGTGGGTGTTGCCGCCATGTTAGGCGTAACGCCTTACTATAATAAGCCGACACCCAAGGGCTTAGTCGCACACTATAAAGCGGTGGCGGCAAGCACTGATATCCCACAGATTCTCTATAACGTCCCTGGCCGCACTGCCGTCGATATGAAGCCTGAAACCGTGGCTGAACTCGTTGGCGTCAGCAATATTATTGGTGTGAAAGAAGCCACGGGTGATGTCTCACGCGTGCAGCGTTTGCGTGAGCTTTGCGGTAATGACTTTATGTTGTACAGCGGCGATGACGCAACGGCGCGGGAGTTTTTACTCCTTGGCGGTAATGGCGTAATTTCGGTTGCCAACAACATAGTGCCAAAAGCTTTTAAAGCCATGTGCGACGCCGCGCTTGCTGGCAATGCCGAATTAGCGGCAAGTATTGATGAGCCACTGCGTGGTCTCTATAGCACACTGTTTTGTGAAGCCAATCCCATCCCTGTGAAGTGGGCTGCCCACCGTATGGGGCTGATTAAATGTGGCCATATTCGTTTACCTTTGACTGAACTTTCTGAGCAATGTCATGGTCTGTTGATAGATGCAATGACTCGTGCCCAGATAGAGGTTAAATAATTAATGCTAAAGAAAGTCACCCCACTGTTCTTAGTCGCTGCCGTTGCAGCCTGTAGCTCGCCACTCGAGCGTCGCCAAGCCAACGGCGGTGAAGACTATGTGCAGGCCGAGCAAGTGCCTAGGCTAACGATCCCCGCGGGATTAAAAACGCCACCTTACAATAAAGAATATGAAGTGCCGTCCATTGGCCCTAAAGCCAATCCTACACTTGTGGGTAAAAATCTGGACATACGTCCGCCACTGCAGGTTCTGCCAATGGCAGAAGGAACCCATGTGGAAGAGGGCAGCGATAACATCAAGATTGTGGTCGAATCTATCGACAACAGTGTGGAGTTAAAGCAAGAAATCTTCACGACGATTGATGGTTTCCTTGCGAAGCAGTCTATTCCTGTGCGTAACCGCAATTTTGATAAGGGCAGTATCGAAACCGACTGGATTGAAAGCCGGGAAGTGATCGAATCGAGCATGTGGGGTTCAGACAAGGTTTACCTGCTGCGCCAACGTTACCGTTTCGATGTAGAAACCCGCCCCCATGGTCGTACAGCTAATATCGTGATCCACTTAGTGGAACATGAAGAGTTTTATGATGATAAAGAGCAAGAAGTACTGTTAAGCGGTGAAGATAAGCAGCGATACACTATCGATATGCTCAACAGTGCCATTGCCTATATGAGTATCAAGCGTGAGCAAGTGATCCAAGCTAACCGTTTGAAGCAAACCTTAGGTATTAACGTCGATTTAGTCACACCCGAAGACGGCGCTGCTTATTGGTCGGCCAAGGCTCCTTACAAGCAAGTATGGGATCGTTTGCGCATTGTACTGCCGGAAATGGGCTTTGAAATTTCCGATATGGATAGCGCTAAGGGATTATACTTCATCAAGTTTTCTGATAACTCAGGCTTCTGGAGCTCGCTCTGGAGTGACGAGAAATTATCCCTAAAAGAGGGTAGCTACCGTTTGCTGCTCCAAGACGGTGATACGCCTGAAGAGACTAAGCTTTTTATACGAGACGCCGAGGATCAGCCTCTCGATAATGATGTGATTACGAGTGTGTATCAATCCTTGTCGAACCTGATGAAGGAAGAACGTAAGTTACGTTAATCCTATCTCAAGAATAAAAAAGGGCGATTATCGCCCTTTTTTATTGGCCGTTGACCCATAATATGGTGTTTATCTAAACGCTCACCGCTTTCATTTTTTCACTTTTTATACCAGTACTTTTTAAGTGGCTTTAGTTTTAACATGAGGTCATTTTAATATAACTAGCGTTAATCACTACCCCATCCCGTGATTGTGCAGTATTCAAATGCCATATCTTATTTTTAGTGCTAAAGATAAAGATTTACACATTTTTTGCACTATTGTCGTAATTTGTAAGAAAAAGTAAAACGTATTGATGTGATGATACGAGTGGGTAAACTAGCCGTCACTAATGCGAGTCTTCATCATTTGGAAGTCAGATGAAAAAAATTATTATAATAATTGCCATTTTGGCGTCGGCGTGGTTTGGATATCAAGCCATGCAGCCCCAAGGGAAAGTTAAGGCCCAAGCCAAACTTGTGCCTAATGTGGTGATTGCTACCGCAGCAATGGCACCCGTACGCGATGAGGTTGAAGCCATAGGCACGAACAAGGCCTATGAGTCAGTGACTATTACGCCTAAGGTTACCGATGTGGTGATCTCATTGAAATTTGATGACGGCGATATAGTCAAAAAAGGGGACTTATTGGTACAACTGCAAAATGCCGAGCAAATTGCCCAGGTGAAAGTCGCCCAAGTGAAGTTGAGTGATAATCAACGGGAATTCAACCGGATAAGCTCACTCGTCACCAGCCGCACTGTGGCGGAATTAGAGCGCGATCGCCTGCAAACCTTGATCGACACAACTCGCGCTGAGCTTGAACAGGCGCAATCATCCCTTAATGATCGCAGCATTTTAGCGCCTTTTAATGGCCGGTTAGGATTACGCCAAGTGAGTGTGGGTAGCTTAGTCACCCCAGGTACTGAAATTACCACGCTCGATGATATCTCTACGATTAAACTGGATTTTTCGGTTCCTGAGCGTTTTATTCAAGATCTGCTTCCCGGCAAATTGGTTGAAGCTAAAGCTGTGGCATTTCCAGATTTTACCTTTAAGGGTGTGGTGACTTCCATTGACAGTCGCGTCAACCCAACGACCCGTGCCGTGATAGTGCGCGCCGAAATTCCCAATCCGGAACTGCGTTTACTCCCCGGCATGCTGATGAAGGTTAAGCTCATTAAACGTAGCCGTGAAGCCTTGATGCTGCCTGAGTCGGCGATTATCCCTCTGCAGAATAATCATTTTGTCTACAGCGTGAATAAAGACAATGTGGTTGAACGTAAGCAGGTCACCATCGGCATTCGTACCCGCGGTTGGGTGGAAATCCTCGAGGGGATAGACATTGGCGAAAACGTGGTGATCCGCGGCCTACTTAAAGTGCACCCAGGTGATGTGGTCAAGACCGAATTGGCTGAAAAGTTTAGCTATCTTTCCGATGCCAATGCGGAGCCAAGTGTATGATCCTGACAGATCTTTCAGTTAAGCGCCCGGTTTTCGCCTCTGTTATCAGCATGCTGCTGGTGGCCTTTGGTTTAGTCGCGTTTGATAAATTGCCCCTGCGGGAATATCCCAATATCGATCCACCGATTGTATCGATTGAAACTAACTACCGCGGCGCCAGCGCTGCGGTAGTAGAGAGCCGCATTACCCAGTTGATTGAAGACAGGATCAGTGGCGTCGAAGGTATTCGTCATGTGAGTTCATCGAGTAGCGATGGTCGCTCACAGGTGACCTTAGAGTTTGATATCAGTCGTAATATTGAAGATGCGGCCAACGATGTTCGTGACCGAATTTCAGGACTATTAGACAATCTGCCGGAGGAAGCCGATCCCCCAGAAGTGCAGAAGGCCAATGGTGGCGATGAAGTGATCATGTGGCTCAACCTAGTGTCTGATCAGATGACGACCCTTGAGCTCACCGACTACACCCGCCGTTATTTAGCTGATCGCCTGTCAGTTGTCGATGGCGTGTCGATGATCCGTATCGGCGGTGGCAAGGTTTATGCGATGCGGGTTTGGCTCGACAGGCAAGCCTTAGCCTCGCGCAGTTTAACTGTGGCGGATGTGGAAGCTTCGCTCAGGGCGGAAAACGTCGAATTACCCGCAGGGTCGATAGAGTCTAAGGAGCGCCATTTTACCGTGCGCTTAGAGCGCGGTTATCGCACCGCGGAGGATTTCGCTAATCTGGTGATTGCCCAAGGGGAAGACGGTTACTTAGTGAAATTGGGCGATGTGGCCAAAGTGGAAATTGGCTCTGAAGAAGAGCGCATCATGTTCCGCGGTAACAAAGAGGCCATGATAGGCCTTGGGGTATCGAAGCAATCGACCGCTAACACTTTAGAAGTCGCACGTGCGGTCAATGCCTTAGTCGATAAAATCAACCCAACCTTACCCGCTGGCATGTCGATTAAACGCAGCTATGACAGTTCAGTGTTTATCGAAGCCTCAATCAAGGAAGTGTATCAAACTCTGTTCACGGCCATGATCCTCGTGATTATCGTGATTTACCTCTTCCTTGGCAGTGTGCGTGCCATGTTGATCCCTGCGATTACTGTACCTGTGTCCTTGCTCGGTACTTTTATCGTGCTCTATGCCCTTGGTTACACTATTAACCTATTGACTTTGCTAGCGATGATCCTTGCCATCGGTATGGTGGTGGACGATGCGATTGTGATGCTAGAAAATATTCACCGCCGTATTGAAGAGGGGGATTCGCCCCTTAAAGCGGCGTTTCTCGGTGCCCGTGAAGTGGCCTTTGCTGTTATCGCTACGACCTTAGTGCTGGTGGCGGTATTTATGCCGATCACTTTCCTTGAGGGCGACTTAGGTAAGCTGTTTAAAGAGTTTGCCGTGACTATGAGCGCCGCGGTGATTTTCTCCAGCATTGTGGCCCTAACCTTGAGCCCTATGATGTGTTCGAAATTACTGAAACCCGCCGAGCAGGACTCATGGTTGGTACGTAAGGTCGATGGCATTATGACTCGAGTGTCCAATGGCTACCAAAGCGCGCTGGAAAGGGCGATGGCAAGGCCAATGTTGATGTCGATTCTGGTATTGTGCGCCTTAGGGAGCAGTGTATTTTTAGCCCAAAAAGTGCCACAGGAATTCGCCCCTCAGGAGGACAGAGGCTCGTTATTCTTGATGGTCAATGGACCACAGGGCGCGAGTTACGAATATATTGAATCCTATATGAATGAAGTGGAAAACCGCTTGATGCCATTGGTGGATTCGGGCGATATCAAACGGCTGTTGATCCGCGCTCCCCGTGGCTTTGGCCGCGCCGCCGATTTCTCTAATGGTATGGCGATTATCGTGTTGGAGGATTGGGGACAGCGCCGTCCTATGAAGGAAGTGATTGGCGATATAAACAAGCGCCTCGCTGATTTGGCGGGGGTACAGGCGTTCCCTGTGATGCGCCAAGCCTTTGGCCGCGGCGTGGGTAAACCCGTGCAATTTGTGATTGGTGGCCCAAGTTATGAAGAGCTTGCCCTCTGGCGCGATATTATGATGGAAAAAGCGGCGGAAAACCCACAACTGCTCGGATTAGATCACGATTATAAAGAGACAAAACCTCAACTGCGGGTGGTAATCGACCGGGATAGAGCGGCAAGCCTTGGGGTGTCGATTTCCAATATCGGCCGCACCTTAGAGTCTATGCTGGGATCTCGCTTAGTCACCACCTTTATGCGTGATGGTGAAGAGTACGATGTGGTCGTGGAAGGTGAGCGCAGTAACCAAAATACCGCCGCCGATCTGCAAAATATCTATGTGCGCTCCGAGCGCAGTAAGGAGCTCATTCCTCTCTCTAACCTAGTGACAGTGGAAGAGTTTGCCGATGCCAGTTCGCTCAACCGTTATAACCGCATGCGGGCCATCACCATAGAAGCCAGTTTGGCAGATGGTTATAGCCTAGGTGAAGCCCTTGATTATATGAATCAATTGGCGCGCGCCTATTTGCCAGCAGAAGCTGTGATCAGTTACAAGGGGCAATCCCTCGACTATCAAGAGTCGGGCAGTTCCATGTACTTTGTATTCCTGCTGGCCTTAGGGGTGGTATTCCTGGTCTTAGCCGCGCAGTTTGAAAGTTATATTCACCCTATGGTGATTATGCTGACAGTGCCCTTGGCGACTGTGGGTGCCTTGATTGGCTTGTGGTTTACGGGGCAAAGCCTCAATATTTACAGCCAGATAGGTATTATTATGCTCGTGGGTTTGGCGGCTAAAAACGGCATTTTAATTGTCGAATTTGCTAACCAACTTAGGGATAAAGGGGTGGACTTTGACCGCGCGATTATCCAAGCCTCCTGCCAGCGTTTACGGCCCATTTTAATGACGGGTATCACCACAGCCGCTGGCGCCGTACCTTTGGTATTGGCTGCGGGGGCGGGCGCAGAAACCCGTTTCGTGATTGGTGTGGTGGTGTTATCGGGAATTTTGCTGGCAACCCTATTTACTATTTTTGTGATCCCTTCTGCATACGGTCTTTTTGCCCGTAACAGTGGTTCGCCTGAGGCCATCGCCCAACAGCTAGAAAAGGAACTCGCGCAGGATTAATCGCGATTCATGTAAATTAAGGCTCGTTTGGATCTATATGTTAGCCTAGTAAACCCCGTACAAAAATAGGCGCTTAAGTCATCTTAAGCGCCTATTTTTTGTGGATGATGCGTTGTCAGCAATGGTCGATTTCTTGAATATAGCGAAAAGAGGTTTTCTCAAACCCTATGGCCTCATAGTAGGCTTGGGTCTTTTCCCTTCGCATGGAAGTGGTAACCTCAAGTTTGCTACAACCCTGTTCATTCGCTCTTGTTTTGGTAAAGTTAATCAGTTGCGTTCCCACACCTAAACCCCTACAGGTCTCAGTTACTACCAGGGCGGTGATACGGCAAATCTGTTGCTGTGCAGGGAAATAATCAAAAAAGATTAAGCTTATCAGTCCAAGAATCTTCCCCTCAACCTCGGCGAGATAAACTTCATCCGTTCTATCACTTTTCCCAAGATATTTTTGTAATTGTTCTGGCGTTGCACTATATCCAAGCTGCAGTAGTAAATCTGCGATTACCTTAAGATCTGCTATCTGGATTTGTCTAATCTGAATTAAGTTCATCGTTATTCCTTAGTAATTAATCTAGGGAAGTGAGCTGGCTGCTCCGAATTTAGTGCTATTCATCGATGTTATAGTGGTGATAACTGATAGATTTTTGCATTAGCCTCGTCGGTAATCAGATAAATCAATCCATCTGGCCCTTGCACGACTGAGCGCAAGCGTTGGCCGAGTTCGGTTTTCAGCAGGCGTTCTTCCTTAATAATCTTGTCGCCATCAAGCACTAAGCGTACGAGTGTTTTTTCTTTTAAGCTGGCGAGTAAAATATTATTTTGCCACTGTGGAAATTTATCGCCCGTGTAGAATATAAAGCCCGCGGTGGCAATTGAGGGAACCCATTTGTAGGCGGGTTGCTCCATTCCTACCTTGTGGGTGCCTTCGCCTATTTTGCCGCCGCCGTAATTTTCACCGTAGGTGATCACCGGCCAGCCATAATTTTTGCCCGCTTGGTCAACATTAAGCTCATCGCCACCCTGCGGCCCATGCTCACCAGTCCATAATACTTTGCTAATAGGATTAATGGCTGCGCCCTGCATATTGCGATGGCCAATTGACCAGATCTCGGGCAGGGCACCAGGCGTATTAACGAAGGGATTATCCTTAGGCACTGAGCCATCGGCATGAATACGCACGACTTTGCCTAAATGATTATCCAATGTCTGCGCGCTATCTTTTTCGCTGTAGCGATCGCCTAGAGTGATAAATAAACTGCCATCCGGCGCCCACACGAGACGAGATCCAAAATGGTGGTTGCTGTTTATTTTAGGTTGTTGACTAAATACACGGGTGAGATTTTCAAGTTTGTTATCATTGAGCGTGGCAAAACTGACCGCTGTGCTATTGCGACCGCTTAAATCGCCTTCGCTGGGCTCGGCATAACTGAAATAGATTTTTTTGCTAGTGGCAAAATCCGGCGCAATTACCACATCGAGCAAACCGCCTTGGCCCTTGGTCGCGATCGGCGGTAAGCCCGCTAAGGGTTCACCCACTTTCCCGGTGGCACTGACAATGCGCATTCTTCCTGCTCGTTCAGTCACTAACATGCTGCCGTCGGGTAAAAAGGCCATGCCCCAGATGTTTTCTAACCCTTCAGCGATAGTGTTGACCCGAATATTACCCGATTGCGTTTTAACGCTGATGGTGTTGGCGCTGATGGCTTTAGTGCTGATAGTGTTTGCGTTAGCGGCTTGGGGGAAAATTGCGGGTGAGCTTGCAAGTAGACACAGTGCGAGGCCTAGGGTTTTCAGTCTGACGGTCCTTTGTTTCAAAGTACTCGGTTTCATTATTTTCCTTAACAATACCTTTGTCTAAGATGAGGGTTCAGGGTAACAAGTCAGTTACTTAAGGGCAATTTATCCGCGAAAAATTGAATCCCAAAACCCATGCACAAGCAAAACAGAGTGCATGATTAGCGTATAAAAAATCCTACCGCCATGGCTAAACCGACACAGACAATAAAACCTCGTAATAGGGATTGGGGAATTCGGTAGGCGATTACGGCACCAATATAACCACCGATTATCGCCATAATGGCGAGCAATAGCAGATATTGTGCATCGATTAGGTTACCTGTGGCATACAAGGCAACGGCTATGGTGGTGAGTAGGGCGGAGAGTAAATTTTTAAGTCCGTTCATCCCATGTAATTGGGTTTGTCCCATTAGGCCTAAAGTGGCGAGCAGAATGATCCCTAAGCCGCCATTAAAATAACCGCCATAAATACACACTAAGGTCAGTATGATGACCGCCGAGAGGGGGCGGACTGTGGTGGATGCGGTTGCAACAGAGAGTCGCTTCCTCAATAGCCAAGGCCCGGCAATAAAAGCGCCTGTTGCCAGTAAAATCAACCAAGGGACTAAATGGGCAAATAGCTGTTCACTGGTATTTAGCAATATGGCTGCGCCTAGGCATCCCCCAACCACTGCGATGAGACAGAGGTTTTTAAGGCTAAGATTAGCAGGATATTCAATATCTTTTCTAAAGCGCCATGCGCTGGCAAGGTAGCCTGGAAGCAGCGCCGCCGTGCCTGTGGCATTGGCTACAAGGGGAGGGATGCCGACAAAAACTAAGGCGAGTAGGGTGATAAAACTGCCTCCTCCCGCTACCGCATTAAGCATACCGCCGAGTAAGCCCGCAAATGCAATAATCAGCCAATCCATCGTTATTACTCCTTTTAAATTTAAAAATCATAAGGTTAAAAATCATAGGATGGGTAGAAAGTTACCCATAAATATCACAGTGGCGTTTGTTAACCTGTGACTGTAGTGGGCATAGGGGCCTAAGGTACTGGATTGTATTCACTATCCCAGAGACCAGACATAAAAATAGCGGCGGCAATGGCTTCACTTTGGTCACTAAAAACATCCTCGCCCCAGCAGTTCTGCCCCCGTTCTTGATAATAAACATGGAAGGTGGTCTGTTGTGGCGTTGGCACACAATACCAACCATCGAAGGTTTGTTTAGTAAAATGCACCCAATGTTTAGAATCTGCTGTTTTAACTTGTTGCATAAGCTCGTTATCCCTCGCCAGTAACGCGGCAAACTCATCTTGACTGTTGATGTGATGGAGGGTTTTGAGGGTTTCAAGCAGATTTTTAAGCATCATTTTGGCGATCTCTGAATTGGGTTTCGGCGAATGCATTGGCGCTATGGTAGTGATGGGAGCTTATTTTCAATAGCGAAGATTATTTACCTGTGTACCCCGCTGGGGCTCAGTCTTATCCCATAAATCCTAGGTTTCCAACCCCTTTTTTATTTAGGGCTTTTCTTTTTTTGTCTATTAGGCTAGGGCATATTACCATGTAATCTTAGGGTTGTATGAATGTAAAACTCTTATATAAGCATGTGGTTACATGATACAGCGCACATTTTACCCTTGAGTATATTGGTAAAGTTACCTTTGCTTAGACTAAGGTTGCTTATTGTTCGATCCTTAGCTAAGTTAAATCGAGTCGTGCTATTTACTTTAGGTTGCGAGATGGAAGTCACCCTGACAAGAATTTCCACTGACAATCGCCATTGGAGGATACAATTGTGAGCAAAAAACTATTAAGTGCGCTTTTCGGGGCAAGTCTCGCAGCGTTAGCGCTGTCGCCAACCGCATTCGCAGCAGATCAAAAATTATCTGATTTCCACGCTGAGTCAGGTGGTTGTGAAAGCTGTCATAAGGATGGTACGCCTTCATCCGATGGTGCGTTTGAGTTTGCCCAGTGTCAAGACTGTCACGGTAAGCTTTCTGAAATGGATGCGGTGCATAAGCCACATGATGGCAATTTAGTTTGTGCTGACTGCCATGCGGTACATGATATGAACGTAGGTCAAAAGCCGACCTGCGAAACTTGCCATGACGATGGTCGTACATCTGACTCTGTTCTGAAAAAATAATTCTGAATAATAGTTCGGAAAAATAATGTTTAGTACTGCTAGGTAACACCTACAAATCTAAATAAAAAAAACGCCAGCAAATCGCTGGCGTTTTTTTAAACTAAGGATGACTTAAGTCATCCTTAGTTACTGTTAGTTATCCTTAGGTTGGCCTTGGATCATTTTCTTCCCGGAAAACATGGCGGAAATAATCCCAGGTTGGCGTTTAACTTCGGTATAAATTACCGCGGATAAATGCAATAAAATCAGTAACAAGAGTAGATAAACGCCATAGACGTGGATTTTACCCGCTAAACCTTTTATGGGTTTAATTGCACTGGCCTTTTCAGCGTTGACGCCAGTTTCATCATAGGGCTTTAAGTTTGCAGGCTCGGTATTGGTGTCGGCAAGATAGCTTTGGATGGTACTGCCCAGTGGAGGGGAGTAAATATCGGTTCCTGCGCGAAACAATCCCGTTAGCATGATGACAACTAATAACAGCATAATGGCTAATACGGCAAATTTTCCTTTCGGATTATGGCCTAAGTACTGCGGAGATTTCCCAGCCGCTAGCTCTGCTTGGTAAGCCTGTAATTCGCTTTTGCTGTTGGCATTGGGAAACATATGGTTGAAACGGGCATATTTGTTGCCGACAAAACCCCAGACAAGGCGTACGACTAGGTTTAACGCAAAGCCATAGCCGATATAAACATGTAAGGTTTTTAAGCCGATTTTGCCCGATAGTTCTGTTATGCCTAATTCAGTTCGATACATCATGATGCCACCGACTAAGGTGAGCGTGAGTACCAGAATGACGTTGATCCAATGGAATAATCGTGTGGGTTTGTCCCATACTGCATAAGATTTTATCTCAAGGGGGGTGGGGTTGTTACTAGACATCGCACTTCCTTAAAGGTTTCTAATGGGTTCGAGATGATTTTACGCCTTTCTCTTCAAAACACAGTCTTTTTTTAAGGTTAAATTCAGACTTCTGGTTGAGAGTGATGAAGTTGAAAGTTGTAGAAGCTACTGATTTGCGTACGGTAAATATTTTTTTAGTAAGTCTTTTGAATCTTTTTTATCTAATGCTAATATCGTAAGCCAGTAGACTCGGAGGTCTATTGAACGGATGTTGAAGTGGTATTGAGAGTAGGTTGAATTCTCAAAATAAATAAGCGTTAACCAGACAGGGAGTGAGCAGGATGTTCAAAATATTACATTGGATTGTAGTGTCAAGATCACAACTTCTAATGGAGTTACTCGCAGGACGTTGGCCACAGGAATTTCTTGTGAAGTTATCACACATCAATCCCGATGGCATGTGTGAGCATATCAAAGATAATCAAGCTTCTCTGGTGGTGATTGATCTCGCCACGGTCGATTTACAAAAAGCCTATCAATTCCAACGATTGCTTGCCCGTGAACACCCGAGTGTACGGGTGGTGTATATTCAGTTCCCGAAACTGGTGGATGCGCGGTTTTTAATGCAGGCTGCAACAACTGCAGGAGTGTTTTATCTCGATGCTGGGTTAACGGAAATTAGCCTAGGCCTTTCTAATATTCTGCGTGGTCATAGGGTTATCCCTCCTCAGCTCGCGAACGGAGTGAATGATGACTTTGGGCTGTTTGAAGATACAGAACCTTTGACTATCCGTGAACGTGAGGTGTTACAGGCCCTATTGTCGGGTAGCACTAATCTTGATATTGCCAATCAGCTATTTGTCAGTGAAAGCACGATTAAAACCCATTTATACCGGGTGTTTCGCAAGATTGGCGTGTCCAGCCGCGGTCAAGCTATTGCATGGGCCCAGACCTATCTGCACGATGTGGTTGTTTAACGACACTATGTTGTGTAATCAGAGTCGTTGATGCCTTATCGCTAGGTGTTTTACATTAGACAAAAGGGGTAATGCCCCTTTTGTCTAAATCACATATTTTTTAGCGGCCAAGCCAGGCAATAAGCTTATCCTTATTGGTGATAGACAATGCGACGGTATCCTTAGGGGCCGCTGCGATAATCAATTCACCGGTCATTAATTCATCCCGTCTAAACCAGTGCAATGGCACGCGTTCTCCGAGTGGATACTGTTGCAGCTGCGCCTCAAATTGCCCTGTCACTTGCAGATTATCCGCTGCGATCAATATATCCCCCGCGCTTAATCCTGCAAGATGGGCGGGACTGCCTTGGGTGACTGTCACGATTTTTAATCCTATAGGTGCTGCTTGGATTTTTGCGCCAAAGGCAATGTCGTAGCCCTTAGATTGATTACCGCCAACATCCTGGGCGCCTTGGCTGGGGCGAAGGGTAAAATCGACGCCAAATTCGGCCAGCAGTGGGGCGAGTGGAATATCGTCGGTATTGTCTAAGTAGCTGAACAGGTCTTGGCAATCACGGCCGAGTAAGCGCTCAACAATCCTTTGATGGCAATCATCTGTGGTGCAACGATTTTGCAGGGCGTATTCCTGCCATAGAATGTTCATCACAGTATCTAGGCTGTATTTACCTTGGGTTTCACTTCTTAATGTGAGATCTAAATACAACGCAAACAGGGCACCTTTGGTGTAATAACTGATGATGGCATTTTGGGCGTTTTCATCCTGTTTATAGAACTTAGTCCAAGCATTAAAGCTTGAATCTTTTACACTTTGCTTGAACCGCCCAGGGCTTCGATAAACCCGGGTAAAGGTTTCGCTGAGCATATCTAAATAGCTTTGCTCATCGACGAGTCCCGCACGGTAGGTGAGAAAATCATCGTAATAGGAGGTGATGCCTTCATAGGCCCAAAGCTGAGGCGTATAGGTTTCGGCCTCAAGTTTATAGGGTAAAAAGCATTCAGGCTTAATGCGTTTAACATTCCAGCTATGGAAATATTCGTGGCTACATAGGGATAAATAGGTGCGGTAGTCGTTATTGATGGGGGCATCCATCGAAAGGGGCAGATCCTTGCGTGAGCACATAAGCGCGGTCGATGCCCTGTGTTCGAGGCCGCCAAAGCCATTGTCTAATACCGTGGTCATAAACACATAACGTTTGAACGGCGCGGGCGTACCAAAGAAGTTAATCTGATACTCACAAATGGCCTTTAAATCTTGGCAAAGCCTTGGCATACACGCGCGGTGGCGACCATTGAGTACGATATCGTGCCGCACACCACAGGCATCGAAACTTCCTAAGGTGAATAACCCCATTTCCACGGGATGATCGATTAAATCATCATAGTTTTCGGCGCAAAATTGGCCGAAGGCGAAATCATCTCCACTGGTGCGCGTCATGCTGGTGGCAAGGCGCCATTCGCTCAATGTTGACTCTGTTGGCGGCGACATAGTGACAGTATGTAAAGTGTCTTCAAATCCCTGGGCGGCTAAAAACACACTGCTGCCGTTAAAGAAACCGTGGGTCATGTCTAAGTGGGCGGTTCGCACCGAGAGATCCCAAGCGTAGATTTGATAACTCAGGATGATTTCGCTGCTGTTATTGTCAATCGACCAGGTCTGTTTATCGAGCTGTTTAAGCTTAAGCGTTTGGCCTGTTTCGTCTTTTGCCGTGAGTTCGATAATATTTTTGGCAAAATCGCGCACCATATAACTGCCGGGTAACCAAGCGGGGAGGCTGAATACTTGTACTGCCTTGGGCTTAGATACCGTCATAGTGACGGCAAATAAATGGGCTTTCGGATCGATAGGGGTTATCTGGTAATGGATCATAATTTATCCTGCAAAACTGAGGAATGCTAATGGGCGTCATGCTGCCAAAAATACCGACAACTAGCAAATGCAACACTAAATATCTGGAGACACAAAGCGTTGAATTGCTAGTATACTATGCCAACTAACCCAAGGAGGATCCCCCATGGCCGAAGAAACGATTTTCAGCAAAATTATTCGCCGCGAAATTCCAGCCGATATCCTGTATCAAGATGATCTCGTCACCGCCTTTAGAGATATCTCCCCTAAGGCACCGACCCATATTTTGATCGTACCGAATCATTTAATTCCGACGGCAAACGAGATGAAAGCCTCGGATGAACCCGCACTTGGCCGAATGATGACGGTTGCGGCTAAGTTGGCTGCCGAAGCGGGCATTGCGAAAGACGGTTATCGATTGATCATGAACTGTAATCAACATGGCGGACAGGAAGTGTACCATATCCATATTCACCTCGTGGGCGGAGAGCCGTTGGGACCCATGTTGAGCCAAGGTCGATGAAATTAAATCCGGAGTTTTTCCCGCTGACTCAGATGGCACAGCGGTTTGTGGACCAATTAGCCCAGTGCCGTCGCCTTGGTTTAAAGGTACTCGAGGCGAGTGAGCACCATGTGTTGATTGAATTACCCTACAGCACTGAATTAATTGGTTATCCCGATACTGGCGTTATCCACGGCGGCGTGATCACGACCTTGATGGATACCGCCTGTGGCAGTGCGGTGGTGAGTGCCATTTATCAAAAATATCAATCATTAGAGATCTCACCCACCTTAGATTTACGGGTGGATTATATGAAGCCAGCGCAGCCCCATAAGCCAGTGTATGGTTTTGCTGAGTGCTATAAGCTGTCATCCAACATCGCTTTTACCCGCGCCATTGCCTATCAGGACAGTATTGACGACCCTATCGCCCATGCCGTGGGATCATTTATGCGAATTAGCCCTGAAATGGTCGGTGATGCCTTTCGGCAAGCATTGATGGGAGAAGCTGTGCCAGCACAGGGAGACGCTGATGAACTCAAATAAACACCTTGCTGGGGCCGCGCCAATATGCTCAAGCCCAGACACGAATGCCAACCTTGCCAATACTGCTACCGAAAGTAAAACGCCCCTCGATGTGCAAAGCATTGTCAAGCGGGCAACCGAGCTCAATGATTTTGGGCACTTACTCGAGCACGTTCCTTACGCTAAGTTTATCGGGATGCGGGTTGAGCGTTTTGGTGACGAATTAATTTTTAAACTGCCAGCTAAAGATGACAATATAGGTAACCCTGTCTTACCCGCCATTCACGGTGGCGTGATCGCGGGCTTTATGGAAATGTCGGCAATAGTGCAGTTAATGGTGTTTATGCAAACGGCAAAAGTGCCTAAAGTCGTCGATTTTTCTATCGATTATCTGCGCGCGGGCCTGCATAAGGACAGCTTTGCCGAATGCCGTATCACTCGTCAGGGGCGACGGGTCGCCAACGTCAATATCGATTGTTGGCAGACCAACCGTAAGCAATTGATTGCCACGGCAAGGGCACACTTTCTGATTGATTAAAGAGGGAAATGAGATGAAACACATCTATACCGGATTGATACTGGCCGCAGCACTGACCCTTGGTGGCTGCGCCTCAGATACGGCGGGGATTTCCGTAAGCTCACTGGGCGAAACCCGTATCGACAGTAATAGTTTTGCCCAAGATATCGGCCTTGAAAGTGTCGATGCCCGCCGGGTGGGGGATTTAATTCAAGGCTCTGCGCTGATAGTCAGTAAGTCCTCTAGCGATATGCGTGTGCAATATAAATTCACTTGGTACGATGCCAGTGGTTTTACTATCGAAGATGAGGCCAATAGTTGGAAATCGGTGAAGCTCCACGGCAAACAGCAATTGCAAGTGTCTGCCGTTGCTCCTAATGCCCAAGCGGTAAAATTTGATGTGTATGTGCGTGAAACCTTTTCCTATTAAGCTTGCATTTGTGTAGCAGATTTCAGGCTTAATACGATTGGTATAATGAATGGTTTGATATTAAATCCGTTGTAAAAAGGCTTGCTCCTTAAAAAGAGTAAGCCTTTTTATTGTGTTATATCCACCTTCGATATCTTAAGTTCATTCACATCTTATTCGATTTTGCCTTTTTGCGATTGAAAGTTGGAAGTGGAAAGTTGCGATAATTTACCCATTTTTAAGCAAAAAGGTTTACGGCAGGGTGAAATCCGGACTTTAGTCCTAAATATATTCAGTGATTGAGCACTACTATCAGCATATTACAACATGGGGATAGAAAGATGACTGCTCATATTAATGCTCAACCTACTGATTTTGCTGAAACTGTTATTATGCCGGGTGATCCACTGCGTGCTAAATATATCGCCCAAACCTATCTCACCGACGCTGTAGAAGTGACGAATGTTCGTAATATGCTAGGTTACACGGGCTTTTACCAAGGACAACGGATTTCCGTTATGGGCCATGGTATGGGCATTTCATCAATGGTGCTCTATGGCCATGAGCTGATTAATTATTTTGGCGTGAAACGCATTATTCGTATCGGCAGTTTAGGGGCAACCCAAAAGCATATACAAATGCGGGATGTTATTTTAGCCCAAGCCGCAGGTACGGACTCACCCACTAACGCTAAGCGTAGTAGCGGCTACCAAATGGCGACTTCTGCGACCTTTTCTTTATTGCACAAAGCTTATACCAAAGCGAATGAGAAGGGCATTAGCGTGAAAGTTGGCAATATCTTTAGCGGTGATCTGTATTACGATCCCGATGAAGATATGATCCCCGCACTTGAACGTTTTGGGGTGTTAGGCATTGATATGGAAGTGGCGGGGCTTTACGGTTTGTCACACCAACAAGGTATCGAATCATTAGCCATTTTAACAGTATCGGACCATTGTTTAACCGGTGAAGAAACAACGGCTGAAGAACGCCAACTCTCCTTTAATAATATGATCGAGCTCGCGTTAGAAACCGCCCTCAATTAGGTTTAAAGCCACCCTTTGAACCCTTAGCATTTCACTTATGGAATGACATAATGAAGAATAAAATTACTTTAACCGCTATCAGTTTTCTCGCTAATTTTA